>DJZU01000095.1 GCA_002448715.1 Candidatus Neomicrothrix sp. UBA6944
GCGCCGGCGGCTCGCCAGGTCCAGGTTCCGTCGTCGCTCTGACTTGTCAGTTCGACATCGATACGTCGGCTCATAATGCTCCGGACTCTCCGGCTAGTCGGTTGGGAGGCGTCAGGGGAGAAATGGCCCCCTCGCTGGTCCCTAGGTACAGCACTAAACGTTACCGAAACGATGCCCCGGTGATGCGTTTACGACAACAAGCTTTTTGTCGACCAATGACCTCACTAATGCTGCGGAGCGTCCTACCCTCGGCTCAACGGAGAAAAACTCAGGAAGTCATGGCCAAAGCGAAAGCACCCGAACAATTTGCTCGAGAGATCGTCGAAATACCTGTCGATGACGAGATGCGAGATTCATTTATGCCATATGCGCTCTCGGTTACCACGAGCCGCGCGATCCCAGACGTTCGCGACGGTTTGAAACCGGTCCAGCGTCGGATTCTGTATGTCATGGCAGATCTAGGCTTGCGCCCTGCCACGCCCTTCAGGAAGTCTGCGGGTGTCGTTGGAGAAGTGATGGGTAAATACCACCCCCACGGTGACGGGGCCATTTATGAAGCAATGGTGCGTCTGGGTCAGGATTTCTCGATGTCAGTTCCCTTCGTGGACCCCAAAGGCAATTTCGGCAGTCTTGACGACCCACCTGCCGCCTATCGCTATACAGAAGCTCGACTCACCGCTGCTGCAATGACGATGGTTGAAGACTTGGATGAGGACACAGTTGATTTCAGTCCGAATTTTGATGGTGAACGCGAAGAACCCGTTTGTCTTCCCGCGGCATTGCCAAATCTCCTAGTCAACGGGGCTTCAGGCATCGCTGTCGGTATGGCCACAAATATGCCACCACATAATCTGATCGAAGTCGCTGCGGTAATCGAACATGTATTGACTAAAAGGCGACCAAAGCCAACCGTCGACGAGCTGATGAAGCACCTAGAAGGCCCCGATTTTCCGACCGGGGGAATCATCGTGGATGACGGATCCCTGAGGGAGGCCTATCAGACGGGGAGGGGCACAATACGCGTCCGAGCACGAGCGGAAATTGAAAACATCACGGCGCGCCGGCAAGGCATCGTCGTCACGGAATTGCCCTTTACCGTGGGCCCGGAACGAGTCCAGGCGAAAGTCAGGGAGTTGATCGCAGCCGGCAAATTAGATGGCATAGCGGCCGTCGTTGATCTTTCAGATCGAAACCATGGACTACGGCTAGTGATCGAATGCAAATCTGGCGTCGGACCACATTCCCTTTTGGAAAAGCTTTATCGATTAACCCCCTTAGAGGAAAGCTTCGGCATTAATAACGTCGCTCTAGTGGACGGGGTGCCTACCACCTTGGGCTTGTATGAGTTGAGCAAGTACTACATCGATCATCGCCTTGATGTGATCATTCGTCGCGCTAACCATCGCCTTTCCAAAGCACAGGATCGCGAGCACATACTGATTGGCTTGCTCTCAGCCTTAGACAACATCGATAAAGTCATTTCGATAATTCGAGGATCCAAAGACGCAGCGAAAGCGAAAGCAAAGCTTGTCAAAGATCTGAAGCTGAGCGACGTCCAAGCTACTCATATTCTCGACATGCAACTTCGGCGACTAACGGCGTTAGAGGTAGACAAGTTGCGTGCTGAGCTTTCAGAAATTCAAGACGACATTGCCCAGTTGAAAAAGCTGCTCGCTTCAGAGACCAAGCAGAGAAATTTGGTGCGAGATGAACTGCGAGAGTTGGTTGCACAATTTGGTGCATCGCGACGCAGCACCGTAGTTGACGTTTCGGACCTAGTCGCGATTGAGGACGATGTAAACGAAATAGAGGAAGAGCCCTTCGAGGAGCTAGGAGATCAGCCGACCCTCGTAACGCTGTCAACTTCTGGCCTGCTTGGTCGGAGATCGCCAGAAGACGAATTGAAAGTCAAGCCAGGACGCCACGACGTAGTTGCTCGGAGTCTTGAGACCAGCGCATACAACCCAGTGTTGGCAATAACCGATCAGGGCAGACTCCTATCTGTTAGAGCCCGCGAGGTGCCGGAAATGATCAGGGGCAGTCGAGGGGCTTCCGTAACGGAAATGTTTTCCCTCTCGCGAGGAGAAAAGGTTGTAGGCCTTTTCGGAGAAGGCGGGGACCCCGTGGTTCTGCTCACCCGAAATGGTGTGGCTAAACGCCTTGAAGCGGACAGCCTGAAGTCTCTGCGGAGCGGTAGCTCTGCGATCAACCTCAAAGGAGACGATCGACTGGCATCAGCATTCAGGGCAAGCGAAGAGACGGAAATCTTGATCGTTGCTTCCGACGGACAAGCGTTGCGGACTGCGTCAACTGGAATCTCACTTCAAGGTCCTGGAGCTGGGGGAGTGGCGGGAATGAAGCTCAAACCAGGCTCGAAAGTGCTCGCCGCTGGCCCGGTGGACTTCGGAACAGTGATCGTGTTGGTCAGCGATGAGGGAGCAGTGAAAGCCACCGACGCCGCCGAAGTTCCAACCAAGGGTCGCGCTACTGGCGGCGTTCGCACCGTCAGATGGCGAGACTTTGAGACGACAGCCACATTCGCCTGGGTTGGTAGAAATCAGCAACTTGCTGCTGTTGTGGCAGCCGCTGACGACGACAAGAGGCTCGAACCCGTGCCCGAGCCACTTTCTCTCGACCCTACGAGGAGAGATAGCCAAACAGTTGCTTTGGGACATCGTGTTGCCTTAGTAGGGGAGTACCGGTTCTGATGGCGGCTGCTACAAAGAAGCAAAGCCAAAAAGCGAATGGCGGAAGTTATGACGCAGACGACATCGAAGTTCTTGAAGGTCTCGAAGCGGTTAGAAAACGCCCCGGCATGTACATCGGTGGCACCGGGTCAGGTGGGCTCACGCACTTGTTATGGGAGATTATTGACAATGGCGTCGATGAGGCTGCCGCAGGTCACGCAAAGCTTGTCGAAGTCATATTTCATTCAGACAACTCTTACGAAGTAACTGATGACGGTCGCGGAATACCGATAGAAACAAAAGATGGCGAAATAACGGCACTTGAGATCGTTTTCACTGAACTTCACGCTGGCGGCAAGTTCGGCAACGGCGCCTACGGAGCGTCCGGTGGGCTACACGGGGTCGGAGCCTCGGTGGTAAACGCGCTGTGCACCAAGATGACTGTGGAGGTAGATCGTAAGAGCGCTACACATCGCCTCGAATTCAAAGAACAAATTGCCGGGCATTTCGCTAAAAATGGACGTTTTGCCGCCTCCCACGAGCTAAAGAAGGTGGGTAAGGTGCCGTCTTCCCGGACGGGCACTCGAGTGCGCTTTTGGCCTGACCGGGACATCTTTGACCCAGAGGCGACGATTGATTACGAAGAGGTCCGCGAACGCTTGGGTCAGGTTTGCTTTCTCGTTCCCGGCTTGAAAATCAAACTTTCCGACAAACGTAAGGCAGGCAAGAAAACAGCGGAGGAATTTATCTCCAAAGGCGGTCTAGCTGACTACGTCGACTTCCTCTCAGGAGAAGACACAGCGGTCACAGGTCTAGTCCGGCTAGATGGCAGGGGTGAATTCTCAGAAAAAGTGCCCGTTGATGGGAAGCTGACAGAAGTCGTCCGCGAATGCCATGTGGATATTGCCTTGCGCTGGGTTGAGAACTACGACGCTAAGATTGTGAGCTTCGTTAATACCATTCCCACGCCCGATGGCGGCACACACGTAGCGGGCTTCGAACGATCACTGACGGCCGCAGTTAACCAAGCGATATCAGCAGCCGACCCACGAAAGCTCCGGAGACTAAAAGGTGATGCCAAAGCCCAAAAAGAGGATGTGCAAGAGGGCCTCGTGGCAGTGGTGAGAGCAGTGTTTCCAGAGCCGCAATTTCGTGGCCAAACGAAACGTGAGCTAGGAACACCCGAGATTCAGAAAATCGTGGGAGCAGTCGCTCGAGATACCCTCAAGGAATGGTTTGACGGTACCGCTAAAGGTTCCAAAAAAATCCACGTTAAGGCGATCCTGGACAAGGTCGCAGATGCTGTGGTCAACCGGGTTAGCACGAAGCAGGCCTTGGATACTCGTCGCAAGGCCGCTCAACTGGGTAACAACGGGCTACCGGACAAGCTGTCAGATTGCCGACTGCATCCCGACGGAGAGCTCCTTATCGTTGAGGGAGATTCCGCTGCAGGGCCAGCTAAACGCGCTCGAGACAGTGCTTGGCAAGCTGTACTTCCGCTGCGCGGAAAGGTTGTGAATGCGGGCAAGGGAACCAAAAAAGCAGTGCTCGACAACGCAGAGGCAACAGCGCTCTTCACCGCTGTGGGCGCAGGATCGGGGCCAGATTTCGACCTGACGTCCCGTCGCTACGACCGTCTGGTGCTTTTGGCTGATGCCGACGTTGACGGGAGCCACATCCGTTGTCTGGTTCTCACCTTGATCTATCACTACATGTTTCCACTGTTGGAAAATGGTCACGTCTACGCCGCTCAACCACCAACGCACGCGTTGGTGATCGGCCAAGATAAGGAATTCGTTTACTCCGAGGAAGAACTGGGACGCCGGAGCGCTGAGTTGGATGAAAAAGGTCGGCGTTACCGCATAACGAGATTCAAGGGGCTTGGCGAAATGGATGATGACGAACTGCTTGAAACGACCCTTAACCCGGAAACGCGTGTTTTGCGGCGCATCACGGTTGATGATGCCAAGAAAGCAAAGAAGGCGTTTGAAGTCATGATGGGCGCCCCGGTTGAACCGCGCAGAGATTTCATCATCAAATTTAGTAAAGACTACGGACATGCCCTCGATATCTAGCGTGCAGTCTCGGACTTAACGCCCATAAGCCACATTATGTAAACTATCGTCAAAATGTTGACAAAAGAGCGCACATCCGGCCGCTAATCCCCTTCTACCGGTCTCTGCCGCCGGTGCGCTTAGGGGTGCCGCCCGAATAACCCGTATTGGGGGCGCCAGCACGGCCACCTGCCTGTTTGCCGCTGTTCTTAGACTGCTTGGCCTCTATAGCCTTCCGGACGTTGTCCGGGAGGCCTGCAAGCTTTGGTTTTGCTGCTTTTTTGCCCTGCTTTGGCTTCTTGGGTCGTGCCACGACGCGATCTTAGGGCGTAGGGTCCTCAGATCTGTGGCTTTCAAAGTCGACACGCTGTGGCGCCTCGAGCAAGATGATGCCCCTATCTCATGTCGACGACGTATCCATCTTGAACGGCGACACCTTCAGCTCGGAGCAGGCTCGCCTGGGTGAGTTCGTTACCTGGCGTTAAGCGACCCGCAGCGGTCACGACGCGCCACCAGGCAAATCCAGAATTTCGCTTCAAGAACTGTCCGACAGCGCGCGCTCCCCCAGGGAAACCTGCCTCTTCGGCGACCTCCCCATAACTCAGAACCTCACCTGGGGCGAGACCGACGAGGACCAATTCCACCGCTTCGGAGAACGTCGGATTTTTCTTCCCGTTTTGGGATACCACGCGCCAATGTTGGCAGATGATTACGCTGTGTTGTGACTGGAGTCGTGGATTTGTACCGCGAGTCCGAACTTATGGGGGGGCGAAATGGCCGATTATGACATCCATATTTCTGGAGGGACAATCGTTGATGGAACGAGAGTTCCAAGATTTCGGGGTGACCTTTGGATAAAGGACGGAGTTATTTCGAAGATCGGCGGCCGAGCGGACGGTGTGGCCGATCGGGTGATTGACGCCACTGGTCGAATCGTCGCTCCTGGCTTTGTGGATCTACATACCCACTATGACGCTCAAATTCGCTGGGACCCGTGGTGCACCATTTCTGGATACCACGGAGTTACCTCGGTGGTCTTAGGTAATTGCGGGTTTGGCTTTGCCCCCGTTGCGAAAGAGTTTCGCGAACGGTCGATGTTGACCATGACCCGCACCGAGGCGATCCCCTTTGATTCGATGAAGGAAGGGATGGCTTGGGATTGGGAGACGATTCCTGAATACCTGGACTCACTTGACCGCATTCCTAAAGGGGTCAACGTCATCCAGTACATGCCAACAGCATCGCTGATGACCTACGTAATGGGTCTCGAGAAAGCTAAAGCAGGTGAGCCAGCCTCTGAGAACGAACGCAAAGAGATGGCGCGGTTGTTGCATGAAGGCATGGACGCCGGGCTGTGTGGATTTTCTATTCAGCGTCTTGGGCCAGACAGTGTTCAGGCCGATTTCGATGGCTCCCCCATGGTCACGGACATCATGTCCGACGAAGATATTTTCAACTTGGCTCGCGTTTTGGCGGATCGCGATGAAGGTTTCATTCAGATAACTCAGGGCACCGGCGACATTCGTGCCGATATAGCATTTTTGGAAGAGCTGGCCGGGGTAGCCCAGCGACCAATCCTGCATAACGTGGTCGCTCCAGCGCGGCAAGATCCTGAAGTTCACCGACGTCCCCTGAGGTGGATAGAGTCGTGCCGCGAGCGTGGCCTACCGATTTACGCTCAGTGTGGAACTGGGCGTGCCGGGTTCGCATTCACCTTGGAACATTGGAATCTGTACGACGCATCGCCTGCCTGGAGGGCGGTGACCACCGGAAGCAAGGAAGAAAAGATAGAGAAGATGCAGGACCCTGATCTGCGCAGGGCCCTGGTGGAAGAAGCAGAAGAAGCTGACCGAAGGCTGCAGGTGATCCAGGCAGGGGTTGGCGGTAATCCCAAGAGTCTGGTTGTGCAGGGTGTTAACCGGCAGTCAGACCTTCAAGAATACGTAGGGAAGTCCGTCGGCGACATTGCACAAGCACAGGGGAAACACCACATTGAAGTGATGTTGGACCTCTCGCTGCAAGGTGACCTCAACGTTGAATTTCTTGGGCCCGACAAGGGTTCCAACGCAGAGTTCATGGCGGAGATGATGACGACCTCCCCTTACGCAATACCCGGCGTATCTGATGGCGGCGCACACACCAAGTTCTTCACAGGCGGTGCATATACCACTGACTTCTTGACTTGGTTGGTGCGCGATGAGGGGGTGGTAACGCTCGAAGAAGCTCACTACCGGCTCTCAAACCTCCCGGCACACGCAGCTGGCTTCCGAGATAGAGGTTCGCTACGTGAAGGCGCCGCGGCCGACGTGTTGGTGTACGACATGGAAGAGCTAGAGATACTTCCAAACTGGATCGGCGATGTTGAATATGACCTCCCCGGGGGTGAATGGAGGCGTGTCCAACGAGCGGCTGGGTACGACCACATCATCGTGAACGGGCAAGAAACGTTCAAATCAGGGGAATGCACGGGAGCGACCCCTGGGCAACTATTGAGACATGGCAAAGGCTAGCGAAAGAGCTTTAGTCTTTTGGCGGCGAGTCCCAGTCCTGCACGTCTTTGCCCTCAATTTGCGACAAGATGTCGAGAGCGGCAGCTGCACCGTCACCGGCTGAGATGATTGCCTGGCTTCGGGTCGGCCGAGCGCTTCTACCGACCACGTAGACCCTCTCAATCGCGGTCTTTCCGTTCCTGTCCACGGGTACAACTTCGTCGTCACCTTCATTTGTCTGAATGCCCAACGAATTAGCTAATGGCATCTGTTTGCCTTCACCGAGGACAACGAAATCTGCTGTCGCTGTGTCACTCTCGGTCGCTACCTCGATGCCTTCGCCGACGATTGCTACAGCCGTGACTCTTTCTTCGCTGATCGTAGCCCCGGCATTCAGAACTTGTTGTCGTGCTGAGCTCTGAAAGTCCGTTCCACTTATGGCATCGATACCTAGGTAGTTGTTGAGAAACGCGTAATGCATGACGGTCTCGTCGGCCCCGTAAACCGTCACATCGTGCCCAGCACGTGCGATGAATAACGCTGCGCTCAGACCACCAGGTCCGTCTCCGATGATCGCGATTGCTGCCATGGCTCTTCTCCCATATTCGGTTTAGCCAGTTTTAGCTTCTGGGCAGATCACGTGCGTCATCATCCATGCCGGAATCCCGATAATTCGCGGCATCGATCCACGATATGGACGTACCCTTATACCGACCGCACTGTGAGAGAAAGTTCAGATATGGACGCCCATGCCGCACCAACCGAAGTCGATTTTCATTTTGATGTGATGTGCCCATGGGCGTATCAGACGTCTCTTTGGATGCGAGACGTCCGCGACCAGTTGGACCTAACAGTCAATTGGAAGTTCTTCAGCCTTGAGGAAATCAATCTCCGGGAAGGAAAAAAACATCCTTGGGAGCGCGATTGGAGCTATGGATGGTCGATGATGCGGATAGGCGTCATTCTTCGACGTCTAGATATGGGCTTGTTAGATCAGTGGTACGCGGTGGCAGGAAAGGCCCTCCATGTTGATGGCAATCGACCACATAATCCCGACGTAGCGCGACATCTTCTTGAACAAATTGGGGCAGATCCGGACATCGTTGAAGAATCAATTGCCGACTCCACCACACACGACGAGATAAAAGCTGAACACGATCGCGTTGTGGAAACTGGCGGATTTGGGGTTCCCACACTTTTCTTTCCCGATGGTCAAGCGTTTTTTGGACCCGTGTTGTTGGACCCTCCGGTGGGTGACGCTGCGTTGAGGCTTTGGAATGGAGTGACGGCGTGGCTTGAGTTCCCTCATCTGTATGAGATTCAACGACCGAAACAAGAGGCAGACGAGCAGGCCATTTACAACACGTTTAAGCCATATCTAGAAGCAAGGGATTGGGTCAGCATCAATCGCGGCAAAGTAGTGGGCTTCGAACCGGAGTCCTGATGCCCTTCAGTTAGCGGTGGTGTCATCCTCGTCGTCGCCGACCATCTCTGCCGCAGCAGCGAGTGCTGAGGCTAAAGCGACACTTCGCTGGTAGACGGCTTCAAAGTAGTGTTCGGCGCTCTCAGATTGACCGCCTAAGGGCGGATCTCCGAGGCTTCTGATTACAGCCGCCGCTTCCTCTGTTACGTGAATCTTGGGTGGAGATTCGGGTAGAGCATTGGCGCCGTGCCAGAAGTCTCGGGATTCCTTGTCAACCTCAGGACTCCTCCCATTGTCCCCAAGTCGACGGGTCCTGGAGTTTTTGCGTTTCTTAGTCACGATTGCTGTTCCAGTAATGCGTCGTCAAGTATTTCCTCGGGGTCGGCGGTAAGCAGAGAACCTTCGTCTATCCCAAGAGCGGTCCGAAGCTGTTCGGCGTCGAGATCACCCAAGGAACTTGACTTGGGAAGGACCATGTCGGCTATTCGCCGTTTGCCCTGCACGACCTCCTCGACTCGCTCGTCCACTGTTCCTGGACACACAAGCCGGTGGCAAATGACAGTTTTTGTTTGTCCTATCCGCCAAACGCGGTCGCGGGCTTGATCCTCAACGGCAGGGTTCCACCAGCGGTCATAGAGGACAACATGGCTAGCCGCCGTGAGGTTGAGTCCGGTGCCGCCTGCTTTCAGAGAGAGAACCATCGCGCCCGCGCCTGTCTCGGATTGGAAGCCTTCGACCAGACGATCGCGCGTTCCACGGGCCAATCCCCCGTGGTAACACTCGATCTTTCTTCCAGTTCGCTCCGTCAGGTACTGAGCGAGTCGCTCGCCCCAGGTTGCGAAATGCGTGAATATGAGGATTCGTTCGTCCGCTGCGAATACGGCGTCAACGATCTCGTTCAATCGAGTTAGCTTTCCGCTTCTTCCCTCGAGCGCTAGGTTCGAGTCTTCTTTGTCGTAGTTCAGTGGATGGTTGCAGATCTGTTTCAGCGCGGTAATAGCCGCGAGGACCAGTCCCTTTTGCTGGCTGGTGTTCTGCTCGCTTTCAGCGGTATCTCGGACGAGTTTGTCCAGAACGGCTTGGTATAGCCCAATCTGCTCTGGAGTCATGGTGCAGTGTGCGAGTTCATCGATTCGATCGGGAAGCTCGGCCGCTATTGCCGGTTCAGCCTTAGTACGTCGGAATACGAGGACACCGTTGAGTGCGTGCAGCGCCGATTCCGCGGCGCCGACTGCGTCCCCGACTTGGCTTAGTTGATCGATGAAAGCAGTCCTACCTCCTACTAGACCCGGATTGCAGAAATCCATTATCGCCCAGAGGTCCCCCAGGCCGTTTTCGATAGGTGTGCCGGTCAGCGCCAGTCGAACTCTCGCGTTGAGCTTTCTAAGTTCTTTAGCAGTTGCGCTGCGGTGGTTTTTGATGACTTGCGCTTCGTCAAGGACTACCCGGTCCCAGGTTAAATCGGCGAGTTGCTCGATATCGCGGACTGCAGTCCCATAGGTGGTAATGACAAGGTCCGCTGAGCGGATCTTGGCTTTCAACGCAGCGCCCGAAGAGCGTGCGGGGCCGTGATGTACGAGAATCTTGATGTTGGGTGTGAATCTCCGAGCTTCTGCTGCCCAGTTTCCCACTACTGCGGGGGGCGCTACGACAAGAGCAGGCGTCTCCCCCGGGTGGGCTCCGATTCGCGCCAAGATAGTAGGAGTTTTGCCTAGGCCCATGTCAAGGGCGAGGCACCCACCGAGCCCGGCTTCATCAAGGAATGTGAGCCAACCTAAGGCTTCTCCCTGGTAGCTCCGAAGTTCGCCCTTGAACCCGTGCGGTTGTAGATCGAGGTCCGACTCAATGGTGCCCGCGGCGCGCAGCAAGTCGCTGGCCCAGCTGCTTCCGGCCAACGTGACGCCGCCAGTAACGCCACCACCTTCGAGGCCTAGGGCGTGTCGGAGCATTTGCGCACCGGTGAGTTCTGTAGTTTCTGAACGTTCAGCTAACGCCGCGGCAGCTTCTGCCAAGTCGGCGTGGTCAAGGGCCACCCACCGACCCCGAGACTGGACTAGCGGCTTCGCCTGCATTGCCAATTGTTGGATTTCTGACGCTGTGAGTTCGACCTCCCCAAATACGGCGCTCCAGCTAACAGCGGTTAGTTGTTGAGCTCCCACGATGCTGTCTGCGTCCTCCGCCGTGAGACGCAGCTGCGCGACCTGACGCCGGCGAGATAGCGCGGGTACTCGCACGTCGAACCCAGCCGACTCGAGGGCCGGTCCTGTATTGGACATTAAGTCCCAGGCCTCATCTTGATCCAGCAGCACTTCACCGCGCCGTCGGCCGCCCGGCCGCAAAAGTGCGGGCACCATTCGTTCAAGTCTCGTGTATTGGCCCTTTACCTCAGTTCTGCGGGTGTTCGATCCACTGACCATCGCCACCTCAACTGGGTCGAGGGAATTTTCTGGCCCAGGCGATAGCACTTTAAGCTGCCAGGCTCCAGACTCGTCAGGCTCATCAAGCTGGACAATGAGGGCGTATTTCGCCACTGCGGTCACTGGACGTGCCCATTGCTCTAGCTTTCTCGCGAGGTCAGATCCGTGGTCCGCGGCCGCGCTAAATGGTTTGCCTCCCAAGTTTGCTAAGAAGGTTTCGGCGATTTCAGCCTTGGTTTTTGGATCGGGCGGCGGAGCGGGAACATCGAGACGGCTGGCGGCACTCGTAACGATTGCGTTAATCATTCCGGTTAGTGCTGATTGGACGACAGCACGGGCGTCGGGGCCTGGGTCTGCGGCTGTAACGGCCCCCGGCAGAGAGGTTGCGAATGCCTCAAGTCGATCTTTGTTAATTATCCCCGGCATCCATTGGACGATGAACTCCCCCTTGTTGTTTCGGTTTCGTTTGCTGCGTCGTTTGCGTATTCGTTGCAACTTGGGGACGGTCCGGCCTTGCGCGACCAGACCAACAGCCGTTGCGGCCACAAGGCTTAACCACCTGGCGCTTGCGGCAATTTGTTGGATGTTTGCCTCATTGCCCGAATCTCCCTGAGCGGAATCAGATTCCGGGGGTCCGTTGGTTGCCTGATCATCGATGTCCTGTTGGAGATGATCCTTATCTGCGGCGTCCTCCCAGGGTTGAGTCGACAACGCTGCAAGCCAACCTAAAACGTCTCCCACTTGTGCGCATAAAGCGGGCGCAGTTAAACCCGTTGGTAACTCGATACGGCGGTAGTCCTCCCAAGCGGTCTCGGGCGCTCCCGCAGCGACGAGCCGTTCGAGCACCTGTTCGGGCGCTTCTCCTTCGGTGAATGCGCCCGCTGACCATGCAATTACCCGACCAGCTGTCCAGGACAGCTGAAGAGCAACAGGTTCTGGCACCGCATCTATAGGGATTACCGGTGCGGCCTCTGACTCATCATCGAGGCTGTATGGCTCCCCGGTAGCGCGCTCATAGGCGTCGGTTAGCAACGCTAACTCGCCATCAAAGTCGAGGATTACCTGCTTTCGTTGGGGTCCCTTCAGGCGTCGGATCGATTGCATGCGATCTTCTAAGTCTTCAATCATGTCTGTGATGACGTTGCGCCAGCGGATTGGGTCTGAGGCTAATTGTTCGAGCTCTTTTTGATCGGCCAAGCCGTCCGCTTCAATTCGAGCGAGAGCGGCTATCTGACTCCACGAAAGGGACGCCAAGAGCGACGGCGTCTGGCCCTCGTCGAGATTAGAATTCTTAAGCTCTATTGTCGGATTGATTGCGTCCACTTCGCTTCTTCTTAGTGTCGCGGCATTTCAGATGGCGCAGTTTCACAGTGGTCTAACTGTGTGGCACGTGTGAGGTGCGCCGGCCCATCGAGGTAAGCGTTCGCCAAAGCGGTATCCGAAGCTTCGGCCAACCTAATGTCAATGCGCCGTCAGTCACCACCTGAGTCGCAGGCGGGACTAACCGGATTTAATGATACCGGGCTTTGGTTTGAAACGCCACTAAAGGCTTCCGATTGCCGTCTTAGAACACCCTGGAGTGCCGTAAGGTAGGGATATGCGCTGGTCCTCTGCCTTTATTCCCACCCTGCGCGATGCGCCAGCCGACGCGGAAGCGGTAAGTCACAAGCTGTTGGTTAGAGCGGGCTTTATTAGACAACTTCATGCAGGGCATTACAGCTTGCTGCCGCTGGGTTTACGCGTTCACGAAAGAGTCGCTCAGATAGTGCGAGAGGAGATGAACGCGATTGGTGGCCAAGAATTTCTCTTGCCCGCAATGCACCCTGCTTCTCTTTGGCAACAGAGTGGGCGTTGGGAAGTCATGGGTGATGACATGTTTCGGCTACAAGACAGGAGCGGCGCTGATCTTGCTCTGGGTATGACTCATGAGGAAGTTTTCTCTCATCTAGCTACTTCGTTGCATTCATATAAGGAGTTGCCCCAACTTTGGTACCAGATCCAGATGAAGTTCCGAGATGAGCAGCGACCCAAGAGTGGGCTTTTACGAGTTCGCGAATTTGCCATGAAGGACTCTTACAGTTTTGATTTAGAAGACGTTGGCTTGGATGTAGCTTTCGATGCACATCATGGCGCCTACCTTCGTATCTTTGAACGCCTAGGACTGGAAGTTATGCCGGTCCAGGCGTCTTCCGGGGCAATGGGTGGGTCTGCCAGTGTTGAATTCATGGTCGCATCGCCCGCTGGTGAAGATGATGTCTTAGTTTGTGAGTCATGTAGCTATCGGGCGAACGTTGAGCGAGGGACCTCTCGCTTGGAGCCCATCGTTGACTCCGACGTGCAGACAGCTTTGGAGCGGTTCCCCACCCCGGGGGTGCGTTCGATCGCCGATCTGGCGAAGTTGGATAACGAAGCAATCGCGTCGCAACAGATAAAGACCATGGTCATGGTCCTCGATGACAAAATTACGCTGGCGCTTTTGCGTGGCGACCATCAACTTAATCTTCAGAAGCTTCAAGACGCGACAGGCGCAATTGACGTTCGTCCGGCCACGGCCGAAGAGACGTTTGGGGCCTTAGGTGCCTCACCTGGAAGCCTTGGCGCGGTCGGAGTTGACGGCATCTATATTGTTGCCGATCTTTCGTTGCGTGGTCGGAAGAACATGTTTACAGGCGCCAACGAAGACGATTGGCACTACCGCGGTGTCTCTGTCGAGAGCGATATCTCGGTAGATGGTTGGGTTGACCTTCGAGAGGTTGAAGCGGGCGAACCGTGTGTTGAATGCGGCGCTCCGCTAGCCGTTGTTCGTTGTATCGAAGCTGGCCATATTTTCAAACTAGGCCGTAAATACGCGGAGGCTATGGGTATATCTGTGCTTGATGCCGAGGGTAAGGCGAAGGTGCCGACTATGGGTAGCTATGGCATAGGGATTGGTCGCGCCGTAGCCGCAATCGCTGAAAACCACCACGATGACTCCGGCTTGATCTGGCCGATGTCGGTAGCGCCGTTTCATTTGCTGGTGACTGTGCTTGATGTCGATGACGATGAAGCTATGGGGCTGGCAAGTGGAATCCAGACGGTTTTCGAGGCGGCGGGCTTCGACGTCCTCATAGACGATCGCGAAGCTCGACCTGGAGTTAAATTTGCCGATGCTGAACTTATCGGAGTTCCGTATCGCCTTACGATAGGCAGTAGAAACCTCGCGAAGGGTCAGGTTGAATTCACGCCGCGACTTACTGGCGAAACAGAACTAGTGCCGTCGGCGAGCTGTGCCGAGCGGAGTTTGGAGCTCGTGCTTGCAGGCAAATGATCCGAGATACGGTACTGTTCCACATAGTGGTTCGTTGGGTTACTGAGGCCCTGCACCGTATCTGGGGCTAGGAGGTGTGCCAGTGAGTGAAGAGCCAGAAGGCGATGAAGATCTTGATCTGTCGACCCTGGACGACGAAGATCTCACTGCTCAGATGCACGATGACCTGTATGACGGCCTTGCCGATGAGATCGTCGAAGGCACAGAAATATTGCTATCCCGGGAGTGGTCTGCCGACAAGGTGCTAAACGATGCCCTTGTCGAAGGTATGCGCATCGTTGGGATCGATTTCCGAGATGGAATACTTTTCGTACCCGAGGTGTTGCTAGCCGCCAACGCTATGAAGGCTGGAATGGCAATCTTGCGGCCGCTCCTCGCTGAAACGGGCGCGGAACCCGTTGGGAAAGTGGTGATCGGCACAGTAAAGGGTGATATCCACGACATTGGTAAAAATCTCGTTGCCATGATGCTCGAAGGCGCAGGTTTCGAGGTCATCGATCTGGGTATCAACACAGACGTCGACGAATATCTGGCCGCTCTAGAGGAACACAAGCCAGACATATTGGGGATGTCTGCCCTTCTGACCACGACGATGCCCTACATGAAAGTTGTGATCGACACGATGACCGAACAAGGAACCCGAGACGATTACATAATCTTGGTTGGTGGCGCGCCACTGAACCAAGAATTCGGCGATGCCATCGGCGCAGACGCTTATTGTCGCGACGCGGCTGTGGCTTCGGAGACCGCAACCTCCCTCGTCCAAAAGAAGCGTGAGAGGAAATGACTGAGTTCCGGGTGTTAGTCCTCGGTTGTGGAGCCTTAGCCCGCGAGGTGAGCGGGCTTTTGCAAGCACATCAGGGTCTAGAGGTAGACGTCGAATACCTTCCAGCCTCGCTTCATAGCCGACCCGAAAGAATTAGCGGCGAGTTACGCAAGCGTCTGGCGCGACACGTCCACAATTACGACCGCATACTGCTTGGTTACGCCGACTGTGGGACAGGCGGCGAAATTGACAAGGTATGCGAGGACTTCGAGATCGAGCGTCTTCCAGGATCACACTGCTATGAGTTCTATCTAGCGCCAGGGGAATTCGAACAACTTCATGCTGAAAATCCTGCAACCTTTTACCTGACCGACTACTTAGCTAAACATTTCGACCGCCTGGTAATCCGACTCTTGGGCATCGATCGGCATCCAGAGCTGCTTGATCTGTATTTCGGTAACTATGAGAGAGTGCTGTATCTAGCGCAAGTGGTAGACCCTGACCTGACTGCAGCTGCAAGTGATGCCGCCGATCGGCTGGGATTGCCATTGGAGGTTCAAGCTGTGGGGTATGGCCAATTGGAGCGCGCTTTGGAAACTGTTGGCATGACGCCAATTTCGGCTCCGGCGCTGACGGTCGGTAGGTGAACGCAAACAGATGGGTGTTCGACGTAGGCGCAAGAGTGAGCTGATGGTCATCTCGTGGAGAGACATTCCCGCGCAAGTGACCGCCGAGAACGGGGATCAGCGCGAGAAGCTGCTTTTGTCAGATCGGTTCCAGCATGCAATCGACCGAGCGGCAACGGTTGCTGGACTAACAGAGACATCTGCTTATGTGCAGGAGTGGAAACGCTCCCCTGAGCCATTATCTGGAGACCTCCGAACAGAGCTGGAATCGCTTGCTCACTCTTTAGAGGAGCAATACGACCGCAGCGTGCTTGAAGCTTTGGTAAGCAACGGCGGTCTAGCCCGCGGTGCTGCCTGCCCTGAGAAGACGCACGACAAGCAGAATCTTCACGGGTCGGAAGAAAGGGACAAAACGTGACCGATACCGTTATATCGTCTGCCTCTCGTGAGGTAGTAATTGGCTTCGATCGACCCTTTGTGATGATCGGTGAACGTATCAACCCGACGGGACGGAAACTCCTTGCTGAGGAGATGAAGAACGATGATTTTTCACGCGTAGAGGCGGACGCTATCGCGCAAGTCACTGCCGGGGCACAGATGCTTGACGTCAATGCTGGGATCCCGTTAGCCGACGAACCTGCGCTATTAGCTAAGGCAGTGCGCCTAGTCCAGTCAGTGACAGACGTACCGTTATCCATAGATTCTTCAATTATTGATGCCCTTGAGGCTGGAATCGAAGCCTATGAGGGAAAGCCACTTATTAATTCGGTGACTGGTGAGCAGGAGGTGCTCGACAGGGTGCTTCCTTTGGTGGCGAAAAGTGGCGCTGCAGTAGTAGCGATTTCAAATGATGAAACGGGAATAAGCGAAGACCCTGACGTCCGTTTCGAGGTTGCAAAAAAGATTGTCTCCGCGGCAAACGACTTTGGTATAGCGACTGCTGATGTGGTGGTCGATCCCTTAGTCATGCCAATCGGAGCCATGGGAACCGCCGGTCGTCAGGTGTTCCAACTGGTACGCCGGCTTCGTGACGAATTAGGTGTCAACACAACCTGTGGGGCCTCTAACGTAAGTTTCGGCTTACCTAATCGCCATATCGTTACCGGTACGTTCCTCTCCATGGCCATCGGCGCTGGAATGACCTCGGCGATAATGAATCCCCTCCATTCAGAAGTGAAAGCCGCCGTTATGGGCTCAGATGTGTTGATGGGAAACGATGAAAACTGCGCTGCATGGATTTCAGAACATCGGGATCCCGCCGCGGAAGGTTCCAGCCGAGGCGGTCGAAGGAACCGGCGACGCAATAGTGCGTCGTAGCCAATTGGGCCGACAATGACTTCCTCGCATCGCGTCATTTTCACACCAAGTGGTATTGAAGCTACGGCACCTGAGGGCGCCAAAGTGTTAGATGTTGCTCGCGAGGCCGGCGTTGACCTCGATAGCGTTTGTGGCGGCCGGGGAGTTTGCGGACGGTGTCAGGTAGTTCCGTCCTTCGGGGCATTTGCTAAATGGTCGCTAACGCCAACACCGGAAGACCTCAACGACGCGAACGATACCGAACTGAACTATCGGGGACGACGGCCCTTGCTTCCCAACGGACGTTTGGGGTGTCAAGCACGGTTACGCGGATCGGTTGTTCTCGATGTCCCACCCGGTAGCCAACTCCATGCTCCGATTATTCGCAAAGAGATCAATCTCAGTGAAATGACCCTGGATCCCGCATCGACGCTGCACGTTGTCCAACTAGATCCAAGTGAAACTAAGGAGACAGACCGGCTCACCGCCGTGATTGAATCCTTGCGCCGCGAGTGGCAGCTGGTGCCCGATGAAATAAAGGAAGGATGCGATGAACTCCTCAGGCACATGGGTCCCGAGCATGGGGAAGCGGTCACGGTTCATTTGCGCCACTCCCCCAGCGGGACCGCACTCGAGAATATTCGGTTGGGCGCTTCCCTCGAGAACCTGGGAATAGCGATCGATATCGGCTCGACAACGATTGCCGGTCATCTGATAGATCTCAGCAGCGGCGAGGTTCGCAGTAGCGGCGGCTTGATGAACCAACAGATTCGGCTTGGAGAGGACCTTATGAGCCGGGTGAGCTATGTGATGATGAATGAGGATGGAGCTGCAAACCTCCGCTCACTAGCACGGGAGTCCGTGGCACAACTGGTCGTTGAACTGGCCGAACGAGCATCATGCTCGCTTTCAGACATCACTGAAATAGTGCTGGTTGGCAATCCGATAATGCATCACTCATATCTCGGCTTCGACGTTGTTCCTCTGGGGCAAATGCCATTCGAGTTAGCAACGGAATCAGCAGTGGATCTACCCGCCGCTGACCTAGAGATTCCGGCACCCGCAGCGCGGGCGTATTTCGCGCCATGTATAGCTGGCCATGTAGGAGCGGATTCTGCTGCTGCGATCTTGGCAGAGGGCACACATACGGCACGACGGCGTCAACTTCTGGTAGATGTTGGTACCAACGCCGAAATCGTTTACGGCAACGCAGACCTTATCTTGGCAGCGTCCAGCCCTACCGGTCCGGCATTCGAGGGCGCCCAAATTACTCATGGGCAGCGGGCAACGACGGGCGCCATTGAGAGAGTCCGAATCGATCGACAGACTCTCGAGCCGAGATTCAAGGTGATTGGTTGTGAATATTGGTCGGATGACCCCAATTTCACCGGCACACTCCCAGCGTCGGGGGTTACTGGTATTTGTGGCTCCGGCATAATTGAGATCGTCGGCGAGTTGTTCCTGAGTGGATTAATGACATCTGATGGCACTTTGCTTGACAGCAGATCGTTAACGTCGCGAGTCGTTGCGGATGATAGGACCTTCTCATTTGTTTTACACGAGCCCGGGCAAGGTAACAGGGAACAACGAATCGTCATTACACAAAATGATGTAAGAGCCATTCAGCTTGCTAAGGCGGCCCTGCGAGCAGGTATTGATCTCCTGTTAGAGCACGCCGGTGGCAAACCTCCGCAGGACATCCGGCTCGCGGGAGCCTTCGGCTCTCAGATTGACCCGCTATATGCCATGGTTTTAGGTCTCATTCCAGATTGCGAGCTGGATGAGGTGCGAGCGGTCGGAAACGCCGCTGGCAGCGGCGCTGCTCGTTTGCTCCTATCTCTGGAGGAAAGAAGGCGCATCGAACGAATCGTCCAGCATGTAGAAAAGATTGAAACAGCAACGGAATCGCGCTTTCAGGAGCTTTTCGTGGATGCGATGGCGTTTCCCCATGCGATCGCACCGACGCCGAATCTAGCCAAATCAGTGGAACTGCCCATCTCTCCTCTAACGTCTACGCCAGGCCGCCGCAATTCCAGACGGCGCGGCCGGCGAAAGGAATAGTCCAGTGGCTAGCCGGAGATCAGGTGGAAGAAGTGCTCGACGAGCTATGCGAGAAGACCGTCTCCCGGTTGGGAAACCTTTTCTGGAGAGGCGACTCGAACCAGTCGAGGTACTCGATGAGCAAGGCCTCCAACAAATTGAGGCAAATGCAGAGACCATTCTTAGTGAAATCGGTATCGCCTTCCAGGACTTCCCGGAAGCACTGGAATTGTGGAAATCTGCCGGGGCTCAAGTTGAAGGCGATTTAGTCAAATTTCCGCCGGGCCTCTGTCGTTCCTTAGTACAGAACTCCGCGCCAGCCGAATTCGTCCAGGTCGCACGAAATCCGGATCGGTCAGCGCATATAGGCGGTAAAAGCACCGTCTTCGCTCCAAATTATGGTTCGCCGTTTGTAACTGACCTTGATAGTGGCCGCCGCTACGCCACCCTGGACGACTTCGAGAACGTGGTCAAACTCACCTACCAGTTGCCGCATCTGCATCACAGCGGCGGGACGGTCGTGGAACCCGTCGATATACCAGTCAACAAGCGACATCTTGACATGGTGTATTCACACCTTAAATACAGCGATAAACCGCTGATGGGATCGGTGACAGCGCCGGCTCGTGCTGCTGACTCGATTGAGCTTTGTCGACTTGCTTTTGGCGGAGATCTGGACGACCGAACGGTGCTCACTAGCTTAATTAATGCGTCGTCTCCGCTGCGTTGGGACGCAACTATGTTGGGCGCGGCGAAGGTCTACGCGGAACACAACCAAGCCTGTATCGTTTCGCCTTTCATTTTGGCCGGCGCTATGTCGCCCGTCACAGTCGCCGGTTTAGCTGCGCAGGCGCTTGCTGAGGCACTTTCGGGTATGGCATTTTGCCAACTGGTTCGGCCTGGAGCGCCAGTAATTTTCGGCACCTTCGCCTCTTCTATGTCAATGGCAACGGGAGCGCCAACCTTTGGAACAGCTGAGGGAGGTTTGGCGATATATGTGATGGCAGCGCTGGCACGCCGCGTTGGAGTCCCATTCCGTTCAGGGGGGATGCTGACGTCATCCAAGTCGCCGGATGCCCAGGCGGCGTACGAGTCTTTAGCCACGCTCCTCCCCACGATGCAAGCCGGAGTTCACTTTGTGCTTCACGCCGCTGGATGGATCGAAGGGGGTCTTGCCCTCAGCTACGAAAAACTAATTCTCGATGCCGATCAATTGGGAATGATGGAGGTATATGCCAACGGTGTTGATATGACCGAAAATGGTCAGGCGCTCGACGCATTTCGCACCAACACGCATGGCGACCACTTTCTGGGTAACGCCCACACCTTGCAGAATTTCGAATCTGCGTTTTACCGGTCGACAACAGCGGACAGTAATAGTTATGAGCAGTGGGTTGAGGAGGGTGAACTGACCTCGGCTCAACGGGCGAATGACACTTGGAAGCAAATGCTTAGGGACTATAACGAACCTGGGCTCGATGAAGATGCGGACCAGGCGATGCGTGAATACATGACCCGTAGGAAAAGTGAAGAGCCAGATGAGATCGGCTAGCTAGCCGGCAACAACCGCAATCGTTCCCACTACAGCAAACAAAATGCCCACGCATTGCCACTTCGTGACGACGTCTCTATACACGGCGCTGCCGACGGCGACAGTAAAAATAGGAAAGATAGCCACGGCCGTAACGGTCGCTAGTGGATCAAATCGGAGCCCCTGGAATAACGCCACACTCGCCGCCCCGGCGCAGACACCAGCTAAAACGCCTTTTGCTCTGGTTCCAGATGGCGGAAATGTCTGCGCTCCTGCCATCAGCGCTAGAGGAACCATTACGAAGTAAGCAGCGACTCTTTGGCCGGCGATAGCTATGGGACCCGCTAGGGAGTCGACGTCAAGCAGTACAGCTTGTCCGACCCCGTAACCAACACCGGACAGGAGACCCCATTTGAGACCTACGACAATACTCCTTCCACCGAATGCCTCCTTGGCAGCGAGCATCAGCCCAACTAGGGCAATGAAGACACCCATGCTTGAAAGCATCGATACATCTAACCTTCGCGTTAATGCCCAAAAAAAAGGAATCAATACCGAGAACACGGCCGCAACTGGCGCCACGACGGCGGACGAGGCACGGTTAAGCCCCAAGTAGTAGCAACATAGGCCTGTAGCAAAACCGAGACCCGAGATGACACCTAAGACGATTGCAGAGCCGCGGATCTGTCCAGGCCAAAGAACCAGCGTCCCGAGAACCGCCAGCGCGGCAAATAGCTGAAGTGTTAAAGCGGTCGTAATGGGCGACGAACGCGGGGTGATGCGTCGCCCGAACAGGTCGGACAGGCCTATCAACGCAGCCGCGGATAGCCCTAGGACTGCCCCGATCATCGATTCGCGCACCGACTAGTCACTTTTGCGAGGATACGCTGCAGCGAGACCAACGGCGCATGAAGGCAGCTTGATGACCGCTCAAGAAGCTACGAACGTAGAGGAAATGTTCGATTTCATAATTTTGGGCGGTGGGTCGGCCGGTTGCGCTCTAGCGAACCGTTTGAGTGAAGAGCCCGCCAACAAAGTCCTGCTCCTCGAAGCAGGACGACCGGACTATCTGTGGGATTTGTTTATTCATATGCCTGCTGGCTTCTCATTTCCCCTCGGTTCGCGGTTCTACGACTGGATCTACGAAACGGAGCCCGAACCCCATCTGAACCAGCGGAGGGTTTTCCATGCGCGTGGGAAGGTGTTAGGTGGCAGCTCAAGTATTAACGGGATGATCTTTCAAAGGGGAAATCCGCTCGATATGGAACGCTGGTCGACAGCGCCGGGAATGAGCAGCTGGAGCTACGCTCACACGCTCCCCTATTTCAAGAAGCTCGAAAGCTGTTTAGCTGGCGGCGATCAATGGCGTGGAGACGACGGCCCACTTAAGCTAGAGCGCGGTCCCGCGAACAACGAGCTATTCGAATCGTTCTTCCGTGCCTGCCAACAGGCAGGCCATAGCCTGACCACAGACGTCAACGGCTTCCGGCAAGAGGGATTCGCCGCATTTGATCGGAATGTTTATAGAGGGCGCCGCTTGAGTGCTGCCCGCGCATACCTTCACCCCGTTCTCAACCGCCTTAATTTGACCGTCCAGACTCGGGCCCACGTCGAACGTCTGATCATGACTCAAGGAAAGGTGGTTGGCGTTGAGACACATGAACGCGCAATCTTGGGTTCGCGGGGTAAATCAAAGAAATATTTTGCCCAAACGGTGATCTGCTGTGCCGGGGCGATCAACACGCCTCACCTACTTCAACTGAGCGGGATAGGCCCCACTAGCGTGCTCGAACCGGCGGGCATAACAGTTCGCCATGATTTACCCGGTGTGGGTGAAAATCTCCAAGATCATCTAGAGGTCTACGTCCAGCACGCTGCCGTGAAACCAATTACGCAGCAACCAAACCTGTCGCGGTGGCGTCGCCCGTGGATTGGCTTGCAGTGGTTGATGCGGCGTGGGCCCGCGGCAACGAATCATTTTGAAGCGGGCGGTTTCATTCGCTCGTCGACGCAGGTCGCTTACCCAAACGTGATGATTCACTTTCTCCCGCTAGCGGTTCGATATGACGGCACGGTTGCAGCTGCGCCTCACGGATTTCAGCTTCATGTTGGGCCTATGAACGCTCGCTCGCGGGGCTCGGTGCGCCTCAGGTCCGCTGACACCTTCACAAAGCCCCAGATCAGCTTCAATTATTTGGACAACGAGGCAGATAGGCGGGACTGGGTCGATGCTGTCAAAACAGCCCGGAATATTTTGGAGCAGCCAGCTTTGGCGAAAATCAGTGAGGGAGAGTTATCGCCAGGACCTGAGGTTAAGTCCGACGAACAGATTCTCGAATGGGTACGCAGCGATTGTGAAACTGCCTTGCATCCGTGCGGTACCTCCAAGATGGGTGTTGACAATTTATCCGTGGTGGATCCCCTAACGATGGGCGTACACGGCGTTCCGGGATTAAAGGTGGTCGATGCGTCCGTGATACCTACAATCACCAATGGCAACATATATGCGCCCACGATGATGATTGCAGAGAAGGCCGCCGATCTTATTTTAGGTAACACGCCGCTGGAGCCCGAGGCTCCGCCTTATTTTCTTGCCAGCGACGACGAGACTTAAGACCGGTCGCGGCTAAACATCTCCGACACCATTCGCGACGCCCGCAAAGGGAAAGGTATGAACGGGGTTTGTTTCTCAAGGGCGGGGGCACTGTGGAAGATGACCCGATACAGCAGATAGAGCGTCATGGTGGCGAAGGTAATCAGTGGGAAATAGAAATATGCCTTGATGTCGATCCCCAGCAACAGACCTGCAATTAGCGGTCCAAGAAACGACCCAAGCCCGTGAACACGGATTAAAAGGGCTGCCGCCGCTGTACGTTCTTGCTGCTGAAGCCAATCGTTTGTGTAGGCCACCGACATCGAATACAGAGGAAGTGCCAGGCCGCCAAGGAGAAAGAGGCATAACAGGGAAGTGAGATTTCGCCCGTCAAGTTGACTTACAACGAGACAACTCGCTGTAGCACCCAAGGCACAGATCATCATCACTCCGCGTCGAGGGACTCGATCGGAGAGTCGACCTAGCGGAATTTGGAGTACGACTGAGCCGGCAAGCGGCGCGCCGACAAAGTTGGCTATTTGCACAGGGGTCCATCCTTGGGTTGAGCCATAGACCGGTCCAAGCCCAACTAGCGTCCCTAGAGTCATACCTGATAGCCCACAGATCACCAGTCCGGTAGGCACTACCGAATGAAGCCGGCTAAATGTTATTGGCTCAGGGATCCCGGTCGGAGCTGCTGCTCTCTTCGATAGAGCGACGGGCACGAGAGACATCGAAACCAAAATGGATGCAACGGCGAAGAGTGTGAACTCTGTGACGGTGGCTAATCCAATGGAGTATTGGCCGAGCATGGTGGCAGCAACTGCGATCACCATGTAGGAGCTCAGAAGCCCGCCCCGGTTGGAGTTATCGGCAAAGTCGTTCAACCAGGATTCGGCAACAACGTAGAGGGCTGCCACACACACTCCAAAAGTTAGACGGCAGATGCCCCAACCCCAAGGAGATATCCAGATGCCCTGGAGCAACACAATTGTCGATGCCAGGGACGCCAATCCAGCAAACGTTCTGATGTGGCCTACTGAATCGAGTGATTTCCCCACATAGCGTGTACCGAGAACGAAGCCCGCGTAGTAAGCCGTCATCACGAGGGCTGTCGTGGTGGGGCCGAAACCCTCGATCTCAGCCCGTAACCCCAGCAGAGGCCTCTGCAGACCTACTCCTGCCTGGAGAAGCGCAATTCCGAGAAACAAAGACCATGCGGTGCTTCCTGGTCTCATGCCATTCATAGGGAACTTAAAACCTCAGTGTCTGGGCGTGGTGTGCAAGTATGACCAATTAAGCGCCAGGCGCAAAGCTATTTTGCAGACTGCTCTGAGTCAGAAGAGGGCGCTCGATATACCGGTGCTTGGACGTACTGCCAACCAAAACGCCCTTTGACGCATAAGTGCCCTGAAGTTACTGAATGATCCGCTGGGGATGTGACCTTTACGATCTGGTTGTCTTGGGTGTGAAGCTCGAGAGTGCACCCAACGCCGCAATATGAGCAGATTGTTTCGGTGACGGACTGCTCTTCTGGTCGCCAGTTCGCAGCTTCGCGCATGTCGAACTCGGTCTTAAATTGAAGAGCATTGGTGGGACAGACTCCAATGCAGTTTCCGCAGTACACACAGGCCGATTCGGGTAGCGGCACATCGTGTTCCGTCGAGATCTTCGCGTCGAAACCACGGCCCGCTACGGCGATAGCGAAGGTGAACTGAGCGTCATCACCGCACGCTTCGACACACTTGTAGCAGAGAACGCATCGCTCGTAGGCGCGAACGAATAAGTCGTCTTCTACTTTCGGCGGTGTAGTGGTTTTAACTGGATCCGTGTAGCGATCGCTGTCAGCACCGTAATCACTGATTAATTCCTGAAGGTTGTCACTCTGGCTGAGGTCATTTGCGCTGTCGAGGAGCTCTAGAACCATGCGTCGATTTTCTCGAACCCGATCTGTGTTGGTCTTAACGGCGGCGCCATCTTCACACGTACGCGAGCAGGCGGGAATCAGCGTTCTAGCTCCTTCGGCTTCGACAACGCACAGACGGCATACGTTTACTGGAGTGAGATTCTCAGCCCAGCAAAGTGTTGGAATTTCGATGTTCATGGACTGTGCGGCCTCAAGAATAGTGGTGCCTTCAGGAACAGTTATTAGTTGGTCATCAATGTGTAATGAGACTGATTTGTTGCTCACGTCTGTACCCCTACTAGCCCCTCTGTGAACGCCGATTGGACGGCTGAGGCTGCGGTGTGGCCAAGTCCGCAGATAGAAGAGTCGCCCATGACCATAGAAAGATCAGAAAGCAGGACTCTCTCTGATTCGTTCGGTTGAGTACCTCTGATTTGGAGCAACACTTCATGTTGACGCGTTGTGCCGATTCTGCAGGGGACACATTGCCCACAGGACTCGTCGCGGAAGAACTTCGCTAAACGCACTAACACCGACCAAAGGTCGACGTCTTTGGAAAACACGGTGACTGCGCCTGAGCCCAGGGTTGCGCCGCGCTCAGCGGTACCCTCGAAGGACAAGGGCAGATCGAGATTCGGGGGTGCTAGGAAGCGGCCCGCTGCTCCCCCAAGCAAGACCGCCTGGACGTCCTCGATCTGGACCCCTGCGACCTCAAGCAATTCATGTAGTGGAAGCCCGAATGCCGCTTCGTACAAGCCCGGATTGCCAACGTCGCCCGAGACGCAAAACAGCTTCGTCCCCGGCGAGTTGGGTGTACCGACAGAACGAAACACGTCGACGCCGTAGGTGGCAATGTCCAGCACATTGATGAGAGTTTCGGGGTTATTAACAATTGTCGGGCATCCGAAAAGGCCGCTCTCTGTCGGAAACGGGGGTTTGCTCCGCGGTTCGCCGCGAAATCCTTCAATCGAGTTAAACAGTGCAGTTTCCTCGCCACATATGTATGCACCGGCACCCTGGCGTAGCTCTATATCGAATGTAAAGGCACCATCGTGGACGTTGGCGCCAAGAAGTCCAGCTTGGTAGGCCTGTTCAATCGCAGATCGAAGCCGTTTTGTAGCTGTTGAGTATTCACCTCTTATGTAAATCCACCCCTTGGTGCAACCTGTAGCAAACCCAGCGATTGTCATAGCCTCGATCAGAGCGAACGGATCGTTCTCGATAATCATTCGATCTTTAAAGGTCCCCGGTTCGCTTTCATCGGCATTAGCGACGACATATTTTTGACGATGATCGTGGTTGGCTACGGTGCGCCATTTTCGCCCTGTCGGAAAGGCAGCACCTCCGCGTCCGGTAAGACCTGATTCTGTGACGAGACGAATAATCTCTTCTTGCCCAACCTCTATTGCCGTTTTGAGCGCCTGATAGCCACCGTGTTCGCGATAAGACCTCAGGCTTTGGGGATCAACCAAGCCGAATCGGCGGAGCAGCCGGTTCGCTAACGTAGCGTTGAACTTTTGTTCAGTTTCCCCAGTAGACGCCATGTCAACTGGATCTGAGCTTCTCGCTTGAATGAATAGAGCCGGAGCGTTCTCGCATTGACCAAGACATGGACCCTCGTGGACGTTTTTCCCTTCCGCTCGCAATTGTTGGGCGTAGCCTGACGCATCAGCCAGCGCACAACTCGCATCAACACACACATGATGTCGTGGGCCTGGCATGTCAGGCTCTTCTAGCTCGAAGAGGTCATAGAAAGAGGCAACGCCGAACGCCTCTGCCGGCGGAACCTGCAGGCTCTCGGCAAGGTAGTTCAAGCCACCTGGAGATATCCAGCCCCTTGACGCGTTGAGGTCGTGCAGTCCCGGGAGTAAAAGGTGTCGGGCATCGCCAGCGCGTCTGATTCCTCCGAGGACCACCCGTTCGCTCTGTCTGACGACCGGTGGCTGTTCGACGAGCGCGTCTACCAATGCGCGCTCGTGATCATCGGGTTCTGCATCGCTGAACTTGAGATCAGGCACGGTTGTTGCCCACCAACTTATCTATCCGGATGGCGGCTGCTTTGAACTCGGCGGTGCCGCTTAAGGGATCCCATTGGTCGTTTGTTAGGAGGTTCAGGTCCACGAGTTCAGGGAAGTGAAACGTAGTAAAAGCGAGACCTTGGGCTTGGTCACTCTTGATGGAGACCGTCATCTCGACGCTGCCGCGGGGCGATGACACCGTCACACGCTCACCCTCGACCAGGCTTAACTCCTTGGCATCCAGATGGCTAATCTCCAGATCCACACCGGAACGGATCGGAGAGCTATAGCCCCGGGTCTGTACGCCTGTGTTGTAAGAGTCAAGGACTCGACCCGTCGTCAGCCGCAGCGGGTAGTCAGACGTCACCTTTTCTTTAGGGCCCTCGTGATTTGTCAAAGAGAATGGTGCCGGGTCATGGCCACCAAGATCTTCTTCCCAGAGCCAACCGTGGAGGTACTGCGTCCCTGGATGATTGATATCGGGACAGGGCCATTGCAGTCCTTCTCCTTGCTCCAATCTTGTGTACGTCATTCCTTTGTGCATAGGTGAAAGTGAACGAAGTTCATCCCAAAGGTGTTCAGGGCTAGTCGTTGGCCAGGGCACACCGAAACGTTGGGCGAGGAGCCCGATGATTTCGTGGTCGTGACGAGTCCCTGATGGAGGTTCCAGAGCGGCTCTGACCCGTTGAACCCGACGCTCGCTGGAAGTTACGGTGCCGTCACATTCTGCCCAGCCAACGGAGGCGGGTAACACCACATCGGCTAGCTCGGCTGTGCGAGTCATGAAAATATCTTGCACTACGAGAAGATCCAGGTTTCTCAGTAAATCTCTCGTGTGTCGCACATCAGCTTCCGAATCAGCGGGATTCTCGCCGATGATGTAAAGCCCCGTCAGCTCCCTCTTTGCCATCGCTTCGAACATCAACGTTAAGTGCAAACCAGGTCTTGGATTCAAGGGGACTCCGTAGGCAGTTTCAAATTTGCGCAGCGCCGTCGGATCGTCAATGTCTTGGAAGCCGGGAAGCTTGTTCGGCAGGGCGCCCATGTCGCCCCCGCCTTGTACGTTATTTTGCCCCCTGAGCGGAACGAGCCCCGAGCCCCAGCGACCCACATGGCCGGTTAAAAGAGCAAGGTTGCAAAGCGAGAGTACGTTCTCTACGCCGTTATGGTGTTCTGTGATGCCCAGGGTCCAAAGAATCTGGGCTGTCGTGGCTGTTGCGTAGCGGTGTGCTAGGTCTTTGATGGTCCCAGCGTCCACTCCGGTGGCGCTGGCCGCGAAATCAAGCGTGTAGGGCTCCACATGCTCGACAAATGCCTCAAATCCAATCGTCGAGTGCTCGATGAACCGGGTGTCGTGAAGGTCCGCCGCGATGATTTCGCGCGCTAAAGCGTTTGCTAGAGCAATGTCTGAACCGACATTAATGCCGAGCCACGTCTCAGCAAATTTTGCAGAATCAGTGCGGCGAGGATCAACGGCGTACATCGATCCACCATTGCGAATTCCCTTCAGCACATGATGAAAATAGATGGGGTGAGCAGCGCGAGCGTTCGATCCCCAGAGCAGGACAAAGTCTGCCTCTTCTACTTCCTTATATGAAGAGGTGCCGCCGCCGGCTCCGAACACTGTCGCCAGACCGACGACGCTGGGAGCGTGTCAAGTTCGATTACAGGAGTCGATGTTGTTTGAACCAATTGCGGTTCGCATAAATTTCTGCGCCGCATAGTTCATTTCATTGGTGCTTTTGGAGCAGCTGAATAGGCCCACTGCTTCGGGACCCTTGTTGGTCATTATCGCAGTGAAGCCTTGGACCACAGTGTCGAGCGCCTCATCCCAACCGACAGGCTCAAGCGATCCATTTCTTCTCACCAAAGGTGTGTTGAGCCTGGCTAGGGGTTCGGTCTGAACAGCACGTCTCTTCATTGGAACTCCTGGGACGGAACGTCTACTCCAGTCTAGAAGCGCAAATGTGCGTGGTGGGTTTCTGCAACGGGCAAAACAACGCTCCTCACGAGGATCTTTCCGAGTTTGGGCTCGAGCGACTACGTGGAACGTTCCACAATGTGGCACACTCGCGTAGAGGTGAATATGCCGGCAGTTCAGTCAGTCCAAAGGGCGTTCGCTATCTTGCGAGCGCTAGCGGGATCACCGATGGGCGTTACTCAGCTCTCCCAATCGGTGGGTCTTCCTAAGAGTACGGTGGCTCGCCTCTTAGCGGCGCTAGAAGAAGAGCAAGCAGTCGTACAGGAGGAGGTCGGTGGAAAGTACGCGATTGGGGACGGATTGCTTGACGTAGTGGGCAATCTCTCCTCTGGACGGAATATTGTGTCGTTAGCGCGTCCCTTCTTAAGCGCATTAGCCTTCGAGATAGACGAGACAGCGGGAATAGCTGTCCGCGACGGTCATAACGTTCATTACCTTGGCCATGTCGGGCCCGACACACAAGTGCAAGTCCGAGACTGGACGGGTGAGTATGCCCCCCTGCATTTAGTGCCGTCGGGGTTGGTCGCGCTCGCTCACTTACCGAGTGAGGAGTTGGACGAATATTTACAGGGTGGCCTACTGGGTACCACCGCTAAGAGTGTGATTAACGTCGACGACGTGCGTACACGCGTCAAGCAGGTGAAAAGTGTGGGTTACGCCTGGGGTTTCGAAGAGTTCGCCGCTGGAATTAATTCGGTGGCAGCACCTATCTATGGGCAAGACAATGATGTGGTCGCGCTTCTTCACATTCACGGTCCCGCTTATCGCTTTCCTGATCCCGACCGCACCCACGACTTAGGAGTTCGGTTAGTCGAAACGTGCGGTGAGTTAAGCAAAAGGCTTATCTAGGTCGAAGTGCTATTGCCCCGGCGACGTTCAATTTCGGCGATTATCGCTGGCACAACCTCGTGAAGGTCGGCAATCACCGCATAGCCGGCTTTGGTAACCATGTTGGCCTCGGGGTCTGTGTTTATAGCCAGAATGTTCTTTGATGCCATCGCACCGACCCAGTGTTGGATTGCTCCGGAGATTCCGCAGGCAATGTAGATGTCAGGAGCTATTCGTGTCCCGGTCTGACCGACTTGGTCAGCGTGACTCCTCCATCCGTTGTTAGTAACAGCACGCGAGCAACCAACCTTGCCCGATAGGAGCCCCGCTAGTGCTTCTAGCGAGGCAAACCCCTCAGCGGACCCCACTCCCCGGCCACCTGAAACAACTACTGCAGCAGTAGAAAGGGTGGTGCCTTCACTTAGAGTTACGCGATCTTGTACTAGCGAACGACATAGAACCGGGTCGAGATTCATTTCAATCGACTCAATTTGAGTTGCCGATGCGGCGGCAAGTGGCTCTGCTTCCACCGAATGATGCGCATAGGAAATAAAGAGTGACGAGGTGTCCAGGGTGACATCTTCTAATAGTGAGCCGCCCCATTGCATTCGGGTTAACTCCCAAGCACCACTGAACTCGGCGTTAATGCAGTTCGCGACAAAAGGAATCTGAGCCCTCGCACTCGCCTGGGCAAGGATTTCGTTACCGCGGTCCGTCCCCGTAGCCATCACGACTCGGGCCTCTGTGAGAGAAAATAGTTCCGCCATGGCCTGGCCCCATAATTCGGGACCATAGTCAACGATTTGAGGGTCTAGGACACTCACTGCTTTGGGAATGCCATGTTCCTCACACAAAGAGACAAATTCGGTGGTCGCCTCACCAATCACAACCGCGATAACAGGTTCATTTAGGTGGTCGCTAAGCCGGCGGGCCGCGGTGAGAGCCTCGCCTGCTGAGGGCGCGAGCTGCCCTTGATCATGTTCGACTACGACATAAACGCCTGCCATTAGAGAACTCCGAGTTCTTCGAGAAGGTCCACAATCTTGGGGGCGGCGTCGCTGCTCGTGCCAAGAATCTCTGTTTCGATTACCGTCTCTTCGGGTTGATGAAGTCGTCTGCGCTGTTGGGCTCCCGGGGCGACCTGCGTCTCCCGTGCCGAGATTTCAGCTTTTTTAGAGGCCAGACGGCCTTTCATCGTTGGATATCGAGGCAGGTTGATCCCCTCCTTAACGCCGAGCACGGCAGGGATCTCAAGGGAATAGACCTCGTAACCTCCGTCCACTTCGCGACGCGCTGTAACACCCTGCACCCCAACTTCGATACCTTTGATTCCATTGACCGCTGGCCGACCCAAAGCGACCGCTACTCTGATTCCGACCTGATGACCTCCAGAGTCCGCCGATTCGTTTCCAAAAAGAATCAAATCAAATTGGCCTTGATCTGCCTCGAGCTCGGCGATGCTTTCGATGATGGCATCGGCTGTCTGTTGTGGGTCCCAATCAATTCCAGTGTCGTTGGACACTAGGACGAAGGCAGTGGCTCCGACACTCGCTGCATAGCGCAGTTGTTCTTCAGCCTCGGAAGGCCCCACCGTGAGGACCGTAACTCCACCGCCGTGTTGTTCGACGATCTGAGCTGCCTCCTCGACAGCACATTCCTCATGGGGACTAGTCGTAAAACCCAAATGGTTCGTATCCACGTTGAGCGAGTCCGGCGTAACGTTGATTCTTGACCCAGGCGCTGGAACGCGCTTTACGCACACAAGTATCCGCATTTATTTTCCTCGCCCCCTACTGTCTGCTGTCCTCAAGCCTTCATCCGACCGTTGTCAGGGTCAAACACTGCCAGATTCGCCCCGGTCGCCTCCACTGTTACCGGATACAGCTCGTTTTGATACATAACCTGGAGCTTCGTTCCCCGATCACAAGCTTCGATGGGGAGATACGCCATCAGTAGATATTTACCGACCGAAGGTGCGTTTCCGGCCGTAGTTACTCGGCTCACTCGGCCTTTGGCATCAACGAGACGTTCACCGGAGAGTGACAGGACTGGTTCGTTCCCGGCTCCCATAGGGAACCGCAAGTAGCCGGCCTCGCAATTAAGATCGTCTATGGACAAGACGCAGAGTTGCGCACACAGGTCTGAATCTCGTGCCTTTAAGTATTCCGCCTTGCCGATGAAGTCTGCGGCCTTGACCTTTGGTCGAGCTAACCCTGCCTCGACGGGGTTGTATTCGTTTTCAAGTTCTGCGCCCATCAGTCGGTAACCCTTCTCCAGCCGGCCACTCGTCCCGTATACGGCTGCCCCCACCGGGCGAAGGTCACATGCGCCTCCGACTTCCATGATGGCGTCCCAGAGTGCCTGGCCGTGCTGCATCGCAGCGTAGATCTCGAATCCGCTATCACCGACGTAGGAGACTCTAAACATTTCCGTCGGAAGGCCGGCCAACAGAACCTGCTGACAGGAACCGTAGGGAAATGCTGCTTGGTTGAGGTCTGTTTCAGTAATAGTGGCAAGTACTTCGACCGCCTTAGGCCCCCAAAGACCCAACGTGCAGATGGCATTTGTCCGATTTTCAAATTGGACGGACCCATCTCCGGGAAGATTATGGCGGAACCAATACTCATCTCGGCCACCGTCGAAGGCGCCAGTGATAATACGAAAGCGACTCTCGGTAAGCCTCAGGATCGTTAGATCGGACCGGAAACCGCCTGATGGGTTGAGCACTGGGGTGTAAATCGACCCGCCCACAGCCACGTCACATTTATTTACCACCATGTGTTCGATGTAGGGAAGAACTCCCGGACCTGAGACCTCAAAAATCTGAAAGGCCGAAAGGTCAACAATGCCAACGTGATCTCGCAGGTGGAGATGTTCTGCGTCCGAGATCGGGGACCACCACCGGCTATCCCACTCGTGCTGTCGCCCCTGTATCCCATAGGCATCTACTAAGTCTTGATTCGACTCATACCAGTGTGGGCGTTCCCAGCCTCCTGCCTCAAAATAGAACGCGTCAAGAGCGTCTGTTCGGGACTTGACTGGCCCAACGGTGACATCGCGTCGGCTGGCCCATTGCTCGCGTGGGTGCACAATCCCGTAGGTCTTGTTGAAATGCTCGTCGCATCGGGCCTCGATGTGGTGAACGTTCCGCTGGTGGGGGTAGAAGCGAGCGATATCGGCTCCGTGGGGATCAGTGAAATGTGGGTACCCGTCAGTCATCCACTCAGCAACAAGACGTCCGACGCCGGGTCCTTCTTTGATCCAGACTGCTGCAGCGGACCACAGGTTTTCCACCTCGACGGTGGGCCCGAGGACGGGATTCGCATCGGGCGTAAGAGAAAGAAGTCCATTGATGGCGTATTTGATCTCACCATCACCAAGAAACTCCATTAGCTCTATTGCTTCTTCCATCTGTTGGTCGAAGTCATCCGCAGTGAAGGGCATTTCGGTGGGACTCAACGCAGCTTCCTCATTTGAAGGGATCTCGTCTACCCGGTGAAGAATTGGCCGATGTGCGTAGGAGCCGACCTCCATGGACCCTGCGGTTTGGCGTTCGTAACAGAAGGTGTCCATGTCGCGCACTATTGGATAGGCCAACTCTTGCTGTGTTTCAACCAGTACGTCGAATGGCCCGACGTCGGCCATCTGATGAACCGCAGGTGTCAACGGGATCGTAGCTCCTGCCATCTCAGCAAGGCGCGGGCTCCAGACACCGCATGCGATGACCACCGTTTCGCATTCGATCCTCCCCTTGTCGGTGAGAACAGCAGTGATCTTCGGCTTGTTGGTTCCGTGGGCCGTCTCGATGTCAATAACTTCCGTATTGGCAAAGACCTCTAAATGGCCGGCTTCTTGGGCCTTTTTGCGCATTTGAGTGCCCGTTTCTAACGAGTCGACGGCGCTTACGCTCGGGGTGTAGAAGCCGCCCAAAATTACGTCTTCCGAAATAAAGGGCACCAGGTCCTTGACCTCCGCAGGGCTGAGTAAGGTCGACGGAATTCCCCAACATTTAGCCGAGGTCATTCGGCGTTTGAACTCTTCCATCCGTTCTTCTGAGCGCGCTACTTCGATTCCTCCACAGGTGTTTTGGAGGCCGAGCTTTTCGTACTGCCGTTGGCTCTCCAGTGTCAGATCGACTATTTCCTTTGAGTGATCGCACGGGAAAATGAAGTTGGATGCGTGTCCCGTGGAGCCGCCCGGATTCGGCAAGGGACCTTTGTCGAGAAGCACGATGTCTTCCCACCCCATATCACTGAGGTGCCCGACCAAGCAGTTGCCCACTATCCCGGCGCCGATTACAACACAGCGGGCTCTCGATGGAAATTCGCTCACTCTCAATCCTTTAGTTACGCAAAAGCAGTAGTCGGAGGCTAGCTCTTACGGGCATCCCTTAGGCAACAAGAAGCTCTCTGCCCGCGCTTTAGACCAAGGACCTGCCTGAACCGCGAATTCTGTATGATGGAACAATTCCGTACAGTGAAACAGTATTGGGCCCAGGGTCACACTGTTCAAGGAACGTTTCTGGTCCCGTCCTCAGGCGTGACAGTTATGGGAGAGGTGAGCTCCATGTCGATACCAAGCGATCTGGAAATCGCTAGCCAAGCACAGTTGCGGCCTTTGAGTGACGTCGCGTCCTCAATGGGGATTCCGCTGGACAATCTGGAGCTATACGGAACCGGGTCCGCGAAGATTCAACTAGAAGCAATTGAAGAGCTTTCCCAGCGGCCAACTGCGAAATACGTGGTGGTGTCTGCTATTACTCCGACGCCGCTTGGAGAGGGAAAGACCACTACGACGGTCGGGCTAGGGCAGGCTTTTAGCCACATCGGTAAATCCGCGACGATAGCGATCCGTCAACCGTCTATGGGACCCACCTTTGGGATAAAGGGCGGAGCGGCCGGTGGCGGCTACAGCCAGGTTGTACCGATGGAACTGTTCAATCTTCACTTAACCGGCGACATGCACGCTGTGACTGCCGCCCACAACATGTGCGCTGCCGTGTTGGATGCGCATCTTTTCCACGGCAATCAACTCGGTCTTGACCTCCACAACATCACTTGGCGACGCGTCCTTGATGTCAATGACCGGGCTTTGCGAAACGTGACTCTCGGGCTTGGCGGTCGCCTTGACGGCATCCCTCGCGAGAGCGGATTTGATATCACCGCAGCCTCGGAAGTAATGGCGGCGTTGGCGCTTGCGACATCGCTACAAGATCTTCGCCAAAAGATGGGCAACATCGTCGTCGGCTACACCAAGGACAACACGCCTGTAACCGCAGAAGATCTCGGTGTCGCTGGCGCCATGACAGTCATCCTAAAAGAGGCCGTTAAACCGAACCTTATGCAGACCCTTGAAGGCACGCCGGCGTTAGTACACACGGGACCCTTTGGAAACATAGCGACTGGTAACTCTTCCATCGTTGCTGATCAGATCGGCATCAAGTCTGGTGACTTCCTCTTGACCGAAGCTGGTTTCGGCGCTGATATGGGCGCTGAACGATTTTTCAACATCAAATGCCGCTACTCAGGGTTAAATCCAGATGCCGCTGTTCTTGTTGCCACTGTGAGGGGACTCAAAGCCCATTCCGGTAAACACAAGATTGTGGCTGGGCGACCATTGCCTGGGGCCCTCCTGCAGGAGAATCCAGATGAGGTTCACGCCGGCGGTGACAATTTACGTAAACAATTGGAGAATATGCAGATCCATGGAGTTACTCCAGTAGTCGCAATCAACACCTTCCCAGATGACAAAGAGAAGGATCTTCAAGCGATAGTCGAGATCGCCGAGGAATACGGGGCTCGCTCTGCAAGATGTACGCACTTTGCAGATGGCGGCATTGGTGCGACGACCCTCGCTGAAGCCGTCGACGAGGCAGCCTCGGAACCGAGTTCATTTGCTCCGCTCTATGAGGACGCCCTCCCGTTACGCGACAAAATAACGACAGTTGCCCAGCGCATCTATGGCGCGCAAGGCGTGTCGTTCAGTTCCAAAGCCAACAAACAGCTCGATAACTATGAGGCAAATGGGTTCGGCAATCTGCCGGTCTGTGTCGCCAAAACGCATCTCTCGATTTCTTCGGACCCGAAGCTTCTCGGTGCGCCCACCGGATGGACTCTTCCAGTGCGCGAAGTACGGGCATCAGTCGGCGCGGGTTTTGTGTACCCAATTTGTGGTGACATGAGGACCATGCCTGGATTGGGAAAAAGTCCCGCGGCCCACCAAATTGATATCGACGGCGACGGAAATGTCGTCGGTTTAAGCTGAGGGAGTGCGGTGTCGGTCTTCCCGAGCAAGGAACTGCCAGGCGACAAGGCCCACCGCCGTGAGCTACTGGATCGAGCCCGCTTTGAGGTGATCCCTTTAAAGAATCTTACGAACCAGCTCCCCTTTCTGCCGCCCGGCACGGAGGTATCGGTCACCGCGTCTCCCGCAAAGACACTTGAGGACACTTGGTCGCTGAGCCGTGATTTGTTCGAAATGGGGATGAAACCGATTCCCCATTTGGCGGCCCGAATGATCACGAGTCGAAATCAGCTTCGGATGTTGATTGAGCAGTTACCCGATATCGGGGCCTCAGAAATATTTCTGGTTGCCGGCGACGCGCCGGAGCCGTTCGGGCCGTTTACCGATTCCCTGCAAGCGCTCGAAACCATTCTCGAGTTAAACCATGGACTGACCCATATTGGGGTCAGTGCATATCCCGATGGCCACTCCCTCATTGATTCACGGGTGCTTTCGGAGAGCCTCCACAAAAAGGAGGCGTTTCTGCAAGCCAGCGACATCGAAGGGCATGCAGCGACCCAAATGTGCTTCGATCCAAGCACCATTCGTAGCTGGCTTTCCGAAGAGCGCAAGGGCGGGCTGGCTTTACCAGTGCATTTGGGCATCCCAGGAGTCGTTGAGCGCACGAAGTTGCTGTCAGTCGGCGCAAAGCTAGGGGTCGGAGCCTCGCTACGTTTCCTCAAGAAAAATCGTGCAACCCTGACGCGGATGTTCGCTCCAGGTGGATATAACCCCGACAAGCTCCTGGGGCCGCTAAATCCTGATCTCAAACAACTCGGAGTCGAAGGGCTACACGTTTTCACGTTTAATCAGGTGCAAAGCACGGTCGCTTGGCGCGCGCAGGCACTTGCCCGAAGTTGAATTTCTAACAGATGGGGGTTACTCGGCCCCCAACACGTCTATGCGTAGAACGTGCTCAAGGTTTTGTAAGGAGTTTATGGTCGAAGCCGTCGGTGTTTGGGACACTCGGATCGTAGCCATGGCCGCTGTCGGCCCATCGCCCTGAAAGATCTCGTTACGCATCTGTTGAACATTTATGCCGGCACTACGGAGACAAGACAGAACGCCTGCCAGGACACCAACCTCGTCGCGGTGGCGAACCGCTATTGCGCACTCCCCTAGCGGTCGGCTGGCGATATTGACGCAATTTTGCGGAAGGCCGAGTTCGTATTCTCTAATGGTGTCTAAGACACCGTTGGCGATCGCTTCCCGCGCCTGGCTGGTTGAGGCGCCAATATGATGAGTTCCCACAAAGTTTGGGTGGCCACTAAAAGGCGACCTCCAATCTGTGGTACCAGCTTTGGGTTCCGACACATATACGTCCAAACCAACGCGAATTTCACGTTCGTTCATAGCTTTTAGAAGGTCCTGTTCGTTGACAAGACCCCCACGAGAAGTGTTGATCAACATGGCGCCCGGATGCATGTCGCTGAGAAAGTCGCCGTTGACTAGATTCTGCGTGTCCGCAGTTAGAGGAAGGTGAAGAGTAACAATATCGGCAGCGCCGAGTAGCTCTTCCCGAGTCTGGTGCATCTGAACTTCCAAATCCTCAATTTTTTGTTCAGTTGTGGCGTCCCGATGCGTGCTTGCGAGGGCATGAAGGGAAAGTCCGAATCCTTTTGCTCGAGTGGCTACCTCTAGCCCTATGTTTCCGAGACCAAATATCGCCAACGCTTGACCCTTCAGGCCGCGCGCCTGCGAGTACCGCTCCTTGTTCCAAACGCCGGTACCGAAATCAGCATTGGCTGCTGGGATCTGGCGATCGATCGCGATGATCAACCCCATAGTCAATTCGGCGACAGCTACGGCGTTTTGTCCGGGCACGTTACACACGTAGATTCCGGCCGCGCTTGCCGCGTCGACGTCAATAGTGTCGGTACCTGCTCCTGCTCGAATGATCAGCCCGAGTTGCGGTGCCGCTGAGATCACATCGGCGTTGACAACGGAGCTTCTAACAACGATAACGTCAGCGCGTTCGACGTTACTGACAAGGTTTTCACGCTCTACCGATGAGAGGGACGTGCAGCTATGGCCCAGTGCCTCAAGCTCTGCAACGAAGCCGTCTTCGGCCGAATCCACAAGGACTATCTGCACAGCAACCCTATGGGGCTAGTTACTGACTCTGTGCAGTCGCGCAAAGCGGCGTGGTATGTCATGTCACTAACTCACGGACGTCACCCACCACTAGGAGCAGAAGGAGTACAACAACCGAAACGTTGATGACGGTCATTGGCCATTTCCATTTACGATCACCGCTCCAAAATCGGTGGATGCTTAGAAGGTTCGCTCCTATAGCCACGAGACCAAGAGTAAGGCCAAGCCATGGCCCGACACCAGTCCCCACACCTGCCAAAGGAGCTAGGAAAGGCAGAATCACGTAGGTGAGTCCGCAGCGAATTCCAGAGATGACCATGGATACGCTGAAGGTTCTGGTTTCAGCCTCTGACATTGAGGCCACAACTGCTTTGCTCATTTGTCGGTATCTCTAGCCTCACTCGCGGGCACATGACCAACTGATGCGCCTGCTACCCGCAGTCCTCCAGACACAACCGTAACTGTTTGTGGTAAAGAACCCACATCCTCTCCATCGGCTCGGAGGCTGCAAGTTTGGGAGGAGTCTGCATCGATGATCTGGACCTCAAACTCAGTACCGGAGATGATCTCAACCGCTGGGTGGTTGATGTGAGCGCCCTTGAAGGTCTTGGGAAGCATGCGAAGCAGCGTGAGTGCGGAAGTGTTACGGATTATGACTAAGTCAGCTGTCCCGCTTGAGGCGTGGGCATCGGGTGCTATCTGCATTCCTCCTCCAAATGCTCGGGTATTGGCAATTGCAATCATGAGACACGTGCCAGCGATGGTGGCGTCGTCAACAGTTATCTGAAACTCGTACCGTTGAAGGCGGAGAAGTTTCGTCAAGGTAGCCACGGTGTACTTGAGTGGGCCGCGTGGCCATTTCATAGCGTCCGCTCTGATGTTGACGGCCGCCGAAAAGCCGGCCGTAGCAATTGAAGCGCCGTACCGGGTCTTGCCAGCTTCGGATTCAAATTTCAGTATGTCGCAGGGCTGAGCTGCGGTCATGGCGGCTTGTGTTGCCTCTTCGGTGTTAGTTGGCAGGTTCAGTCCCAACGCAAAGTCATTCCCGGTTCCTGCAGGCACGATTCCAAGAGTGGCCTGGGTTTCGGCGCAACCTTGAGCGACATAGTGAATAAATCCGTCGCCACCTACAGCGACTATCCGCTTCTGTGTCGATACCGCTTCACGGACCAGGGAATCAGTGGATGCTACGTCAGGCGGCATTACATGTTGTACCCGATATCCGGCCCGTTCCAGATAGGTCTGAACCTCGTACCCTGCCGCTTCTGCTCGCCCTCGATTCGCTACAGCGTTAGTCATAAGAAGAACATCCAAATCGCATTCTGGGCGCAGTTGGCTCATCTGAAGACTTTCGGTTGCTACGGTGACCTAAACGTTTTGACAACGGTCGCGTTTGATTAGGTATCTTCTAGCTCATAAGGGGTTGAAATGTCGGGAGCCTTAGACGGTATACGGGTTTTAGATTTGTCAACTTTGGTGCAGGGGCCCCAAGCCGCCGCCATGTTGCATGATCTCGGCGCCGAAGTATTGAAGATAGAACTACCAGAGATCGGTGATATGGGCCGCCATGTGGGTGTTATCGCCGATCTCGGTACATCCGTCTTTTGGGAAGCCTGTAACCGCGGAAAGCGATCAGTAACTCTGGATCTGCGGACCGATGCTGGGCGAGAAGCATTCCTGAAGCTGGCGGAGTCGTCCGATGTTGTGCTGTCAAATTTCCAACCTGGCACCCTTGATGGCTGGGGCCTTGGGTACGAAGACCTCGCGGCAGTTAATCCTCGGATTATTTGGGCAGCGGGAAGCTTCCTCGGGCCTACGGGACCAGATGCTCTTCGAGAAGGAGCCGACATAGTCGGAGAGGCCGCTGGCGGCGTGATAGCAGGTATCGGCAATGACGGGGAGCCCGCAACGACTGTGGCATCGCTCCTTGCGGACCACTGTGGATCGCAGAACTTACAAACCGGCATTATCGCTGCTCTATACGCCCGGGAACGAACGGGTAGAGGCCAACGGGTGGATGTAAGTCTCCTTGGCGGTCAAATTTGGATGCAGGCGCCCGAATACACGCACTATTTCCTCACCGGTGAGTTGGCCGGCCGATCCAATGGCGGCCACCCGCTTGTGCATGCTCTTTACGGGGTGTTTCCGACCGCGGATGGTGCCCTTGCAATGGCGGGATGCCCTGAGCATTTATGGGAAGGTATGTGCAGGGCGATCGAACGGCCAGACTGGGTGGAGCACCCCACTTACAACTCTTATTTCGTGACCAAAGACATCGCAAGAGAAATGCGGAAGGATTTTATTGAAATCTTCAGCCAAAGGACCACCAACGAATGGGTGGAACGCCTGACTGCCGAGGCGCAGCGGTTTTCACCAGTGCGTTCCCACGACCAAGTTGCAGCCGATCCCCAATCGTTCGCTAACGGCTACATCGTGGAGGTTGATCATCCGCAATTCGGAAGCGTCAATTTGGTCGGTTGCCCGATTCAAATGTCCGACACTCCGACCCGATACGGCATCGAAGCGCCTCAATTAGGACAAGACACGGAAATGGTGTTAGTCGAGGCTGGCTACGACTGGGATGAACTGGAGTCACTCAGAGAACGAGGTGCTTGGTAGCACTTGGGTTCTGGCTAGCGACAGGTGTTTTCCATTACACCGATTCCCTCAACGGTGGTTCGAATGACGTCTCCGGGCTTAAGAAAGCGTTTGTCTGGCATTCCCACACCGGCGGGAGTGCCCGTAAAAATGGTGTCACCGGGCTCCAACGTCATAATTTCCGAGAGATAGCTAACTAGGAACGGGACGTCGAAGATCAAACTGCTCGTCTGCGCGTCCTGCCGGCGATCGCCATTAATGTCGCACGTTATGTGAAGGTCATTCGGGTCCGCGAAGCTGTCCGGAGAGAGGAGCATTGGGCCAGTCGGCCCATAGCTATCTCGAGACTTTCCCAGCCCAAAGTGAGCTGGCCTGGCTGCCAATTGCAGTGCTCGATCAGAGATATCCTGCCCAACGGTCAAACCCGCAACGTATGACCACGCTTGGTCAGCTGTGATATCGCGCGTGGTTCGACCTATCACAACAACAAGCTCAGCTTCGTAGTCATTACTGTCACCGCGCAACAAGACATCGTCGAACGGGCCAGAGATACAAGATGGGTACTTGGTAAAGACAACCGGCACCGATGGAAGGTCCATCTTTGATTCTTCAGCGTGGTCCTTGTAGTTCAGCCCTACACCAAAGCTGTTCCGCGGCCTGGGTGCAGGTGCATCCACAGTGGCCTCGGAGATGACACCGTCACTTTCGTGCGATTCCAACGACGCGGCGATTGCGTGAAATTCATCATTCCTGCCTAGGGCCTCCATCGGATCAGCACTTATGGAACCCTCCGAAATTCGTTCAAGATCAAAATAGGCATCGTTTTCGACGAGACATGCTCGCCCGTCAACATTTGCAAAGCTAAATGGCACGGCACAACCTTCTCTTGGGCTACACCTACATAACCTAGGCCCAATGGGCGCGGACCTGATGCCTTCCGCTTATGAATCACCTAGACAAGCGTGGCATCGTGGACGACAAGCGCACCGTTGCAAATTGTGTGCCTGACACGTCCATGAACCTCTTTTTGGGGCCAAGGCGTGTTGGTGCTCTTACTTTGCAAGCCGTCCGCTTCAATCACCCACCGTTCCCTTGGATCAAACACAACGATATTTGCCGGTTTGCCAACGGATAGCGAAGTGCCATGCGTTGCGATTCCCGCTATAGCGGCAGGTGCGACCGAGAGAAGGGTGATAAATCGCTGCGGGGTCATAAGCCCCCGGGCGACGAACTCATCCCAGACGACCGATGCCATTGTCTCGACACCCAACATCCCAGGAGGCGCTTCAGCTAAACCCACCGACTTACTCAAGGGCGAATGGGGTGCGTGGTCCGTCGCTATCGCGTCGATCGTGCCATCGAACAAGGCTGTCCTCAGACCCCGTACATCATTGATAGTCCGCAGCGGTGGATTCATTTTGCCAGATGTACCCAACCTCTCTACATCCTCCTCCGTGAGGATCAGGTGTTGTGGGGTTACCTCCGCTGTGACACGAAGGCCCGCTGTCTTTGCATCGCGGACCAAGCTGCTAGCGGATGCAGTCGATATATGAAGTACGTGGTACCGACCGCCGGTTTCTCTCGCGAGATCAATGTCGCGCTCAACGATCACCGTCTCAGCTTCAGGAGGTCGCCCTTTGAGCCCTAATCGCTCTGCCACCTCGCCTTCGTTAATGATGCCTCCCTCGACCATCTCGGAATGCTCTGCATGTTGGCTTATCACGACATCTGGGAACAAGGAACTGGCCTCCAGGGCCCCCCTCATCAAATCGGCGCTGTCAACGACGGTGCCGTCGTCCGTGAAGACGCGCACGCCAGCTTCGTAGAGTGAAGCAAAATCGACAAGACGCTCTCCGGCGCGGTCCACGGTAACTGCAGCAGACGTATAAACATCGCAAGGTGTTTGGCGACCGAGCGCAAGCACCTCTGCTACAAGGACCGGATTGTCGATTGTAGGGACCGTGTTAGGCATCATGAGGCACGCAGTAACACCGCCCAAGGCCGCACCTGCTGCACCTGATGAGATATCTTCGCTCTCTTCGCCACCGGGAGTTCTGAAATGGACCTGGATGTCCACGAAACCAGGCATCACTAAGGCATCAGAGGCATCGACTTCTAAACCGCGGCCAGCGAAGGCCCCGTGCTCGTCAATGTCTGTGATTCTCCCATCGCTTATAAGCAGATCGGCAGGTCGCTCGCCCAAAAGATCCAACAACGAACCACCACTGACAACTAACTCTTCGGACATGCTCTAACCATAAACGGAGAAACGCAGATTCGGACAGATCATCGACGACCGAGATAACCTTTACCCGTGGCACTAGCTTCTGCGAATCTCAATTTACCTACAGACAGTGACCTGAACCGCTACGAGCAGCGTGGGTACCTACATTTTGAAGGCTTTATTGATGATGAAACCCTATCGGGCCTCCAACAAGCGGCCGCCGAATTCATAGAACTTAGCCGAGGTCTTCAAACGTCGAACCGGATGCTTGATCTCGAACCGTCTCATACAGCTACGAATCCCAGGATTCGCCGCCTTAACTCACCGGTCGAGAACCATGAAGCCTTTCGCAAGTTTGCACTTGAGGGACCGGCAGCTGAATTGGCGTGTGCGGTGCTGGGCGGGCCAGTTCGCTACCACCATTCCAAACTCAATTTCAAATGGTCTGACGGGGGCGAGGAAATTAAGTGGCATCAAGACATCCAGTTTTGGCCCCACACCGACTTCACTCCTTTAACCATTGGTGTCTATTTGGCTGATGTAGACGACGTCATGGGCCCGATGGGAGTGCTCCCAGGCAGTCATAAGGGCCGACTCTATGACCAGTACCTTGAGTCTGGCGAATGGGGTGGGGCGATGAACCCCGACGACGTCGCAAAAATCAATTTTAGCGATATGGAGTGGCTTACAGGCCCCTCCGGATCGGTAACTGTCCATAACTGCTGCATGATCCATGGTTCAGTTCCCAACAACTCACCAAATCCTCGGCCGCTTCTTCTTCAAACTTACTCAGCGGCCAACTCGTACCCAATTGCGCATATCGGTGCAAATGGCGTCACGGGACAACTGAGCGGGACCGTAATTGGCGGCGCTTCAGATCAACGTGTCATTGTGGGCGGTCGGCAAATTGTCGGTGCACCTGATTGGTCTCGCGCAGGTGCACCAACCATCTTCGGATCACAACAAGAAGAAGAGTGAAACATCGATGCCTCAACCAGATTTTTTTGAGGCTCTAGACCGAGTCGTAGCCCGAGAAATAGCTAAGTGCCAAGGGCTTGTGGCCGTCGAGCGCCTGTCGGGGGGCGCGAGCATGGAGACCTACCGAGTGGTGGTCCGAACGGACGCCGGAGATCTGCAACTTTGCATGAGGCGCGGTGCTGGCGGTGTTGATCGCGATAACACCAGTGCTGTTGGCCTCGCGGCAGAATCGTTGCTGATGCGAACTGCACGCGCTCATGGGGTCGTTGAGCCTGAGGTCTATTACGACCTCAAGGAGGAAGACGGCGTTGGGGTGGGTTTCCTCATGGAGTGGCTTGAGGGGGAAACATTAGGCTCGCGTATCGTCCGCTCCCCCGAACTCGAAAAAGTACGTCCCTTCTTGGCGGAGCAATGTGGACGCGAATTGGCAAAAATTCATGCCATTGACCTGGATCAAACAGGCCTGAGAAATCGCCTACCGACCCTGTCTCCAGGTCAGTACTTAGAGCAAACCTGGGATCGTTACAAAGAATGGGACACGGCACAGCCGATGATTGATTTCACTGGCGCGTGGCTGAGGGAGCATCTCCCCAAGCAACACGATGAAGCATTGGTGCATAACGACTTTCGTAACGGAAACCTGATGATTGATGGAGACGAAGGACTCATTGCGGTTCTTGACTGGGAGACATCCCATATCGGCGACCCGATACGCGATCTGGGCTGGATTTGCACGAACTCTTGGCGTTTCGGTCAGCGCGATTTGGAAGTAGGCGGGTTTGGCGCTGTTGATGAACTGATATTCGGCTACGAGGACGAGAGCGGCAAGTCCATCGATCGTGACACCCTCAAGTTTTGGGAGGTATTCGGCAGCTTTTGGTGGGCCATCGGTTGCCTTGGTATGACTGACCAATACCGCAATGGACCCGATGCAACCGTTGAACGGCCAGGTATAGGGAGACGGTCTTCGGAGTGCCAAGTTGATTGCATTAACTTGCTCATTCCGGGACCTGTAGATCTGATCGCACCGGCCGCCCCGAGCCGCCCATCAGACATGCCGCGCGTTGACGAGCTGCTAGCCAGCGTTAGGGACTTTCTTCACGGTGACGTGATGTCGTCCACCACAGGCCGAACTAACTTTCTGGCTCGGGTTGCAGGCAACAGTCTCGACATCGTGGATCGCGAACTTGCTATTGGACCAGAGTTGCGTCGGCGAGAGGAAGACCGCTTGACTAAGTTGCTGCAGCGCTCGGGATGCCTTGACGATCTTCGCTGGTGGCTAGTTGAGGCTTTACGCGATGGATCGATGCCACTCGACAACGATGACCTTCAGCAATATTTGCGCGAGTCGGTGGTTAATCAGGTCTCGATCGACCAACCCAAATATTCGGGCTTCCGTTTCGCGGCAAAGACCGCCGAACAGCGCTAGCGTTTTGCCATGACTGTTCACGACATGCACCTAGAGATCTCAACAAACATCAAGGCTTCGCCACACGACGTCTATTCGCTAGTCAGCGACTTAGCTCGAATGGGTGAGTGGAGCACGGAAAATATCGGTGGCGAATGGGTGAGTGGGAACCCCGGCCAGGTAGGTTCACGTTTTTTGGGGAACAACCGAATCAAAACTTTCGAGTGGTCAGTGCCCGTTGAGATTACGATAGCCAATCCTGGGGAGTGTTTTGAGTTCGTCGCCGCACCCGATGATGGGCCCTTTGTTCGCTGGACCTTTCGTATGGCCGAAGTACAGTCAGGTACCGAGCTAACCGAGATCTGGGACGTAATGGCGTTGCCGCCTTCGCTAGCAAAGTTCGACGCGGAAGGTCTAGCGGCCCGCAAGGTTGCAGTTCAAGGAACGATTGAAGCAACCCTCGAAGGAATAAGGGTAAGCGCAGAGCAATGACCGGCAAAGGCGCTAGCGCGGTAGCCGAAGCCCAAGACTGGCTTCAAACTCACCCCCCGCAGGGCAACAGAAAGGCCTGGCTTGAATCGCTTGTAGATTCTGGCTGGGCAGCACCAAGCTGGCCCGCCGAATGGTACGGGAGGGGCTTATCAGCAGAAGATGCCCGGTCTACAGACGCCGTGTTTCGCGCCGCGGAATTCAACAACGAGTCCCCCGAGGAGAGCAGCTCAGCCGATTCCGTTTTGGGTCGGGGCCTCCAAGGATGGGGCCAAGACGTAGTGAACTTATGGGCCGCGACCATCGCGTCTCACGCGAGCGATGAACTCAAATCAGAGGTTCTCCGGGGGCTCATGCTCGGGGAGATATCGATGTGTCTCTTGTACAGCGAGCCTGGAGCAGGGTCCGACCTCGCAAGCGTAAGGACTAGTGCTGTACGCGACGGTGATGAGTGGATTATCAACGGTCAGAAGGTCTGGACGTCGGGCGGGCGCCACGCGGACTACGCATTTCTCATAGCTCGAACAGACCTCGATCAACCCAAACATCGTGGCTTGTCGTTTTTTCTTATCCCCATGAAGCAGGAGGGCGTCGAAGTCCGCCCTCTTCGCCAGGCAACCGGCGACTCCCGATTCAATGAAGTATTCCTTACTGATGCACGGGTATCAAAGGCAAATATGCTTGGCGAACTTAACGCGGGTTGGTGGGTTTTGACGTCGGCCTTGGCTTACGAACGATCCGCGATGGGTGCAACCCAAGAGCGAACTTCCTCGCAAGCCCAGGACCAAAATCGATCGGCTGCGAGCGAGGCCCCTGCACCTGTACCCGACCTATCGTTACAAGCCCTTGCTCAAGAACGTGGCAAGAACACAGACCAGCGCCTTCGACAGAACCTCATGATCCTCCACTCGTGGCGAGTGCTCAATGAGTGGAACAACCGTCGCGCCAAGGCTGCGATAGAACAAGGAACGATGACGCCTGTCGTGTCCCTCGGGAAGCTGGCTATGTCACGGATGCTGCACTATGCCGGACGCCTTCAGGCTGAAATCCTCGGGCCGGAAGCCACTCTCGGTGCGTCAGCATCCCCTGCCGCTGGTGATGCTACGTATTCAATGTTGAACGCCTACTTCACATCCATAGGCGGGGGCACAGACCAGATACAACGCAATATCATTGGTGAAAGAATCCTGGGGCTCCCCAAGGAGCCCGAAGTCGATAAGGCTCTCTCATTTCGAGAGGTGATTAACGGACAGCGCTAGGACCGGATTGGAGAACTTTTCTGATTCAACTCCCTGGCTTGCCTTGAGTCCGATACGGTTCGCTACGTGCCCGACAAGTATTTCGAAATCGGCGATACAGCGATATTGGTGCATCACCGGGGAGTCACGACACTTCCCGGATGCCCTCCACTGCTAACCGACGGACAGGCCGTGCTGTTCCTCCACGATGCCGGTGCCAATGGGAACTCGTTCAGCGTAGTGATGGACCACTTGGAAGGGTCCCATTCTCCCATAAGCCTAGACTTTCCGGGACACGGTCGAAGCGGCTCCCTTGACAGTCTGACCTCGATATCTGCCTTCGCCGAATACGCTGAAAGCCTCATACTCAGCTGGGACGCGGGCGCTTTGTTGGTCGTGGGTGAAGGGCTCGGCGCAGCGGTCGGTCTGGAACTTTCTCGGCGCTCGCACCTCGACATATCGGGCCTCATATGCGTTGGCGCGGTGGGGGTGGCGGTGAAACTGGGCGATGAAATCGCCGAACTCGAATCGATCACTGCGGGGAAGGCGCGTCGTAATTTCGATACCAGCGGCTACGGCCCAGAGCCAGATGAATCAGTTCTCAAAGAGGCATTCTCCCAGTGGGTAAAGACCGATCCACGCGCGACTCTTGGAGCCCGTAAAGCACAGCACAAGTGGAACGAAAGCATTGACCTCGAGGGAGTTTCTACGCCAACGGTTGTCGTGATCGGAGAACACGCTAGTAGCACGTCACGTGAAGCAAGCCTGCAGCTTGCCCAATCGCTTCCAAATGCGACCGTGGAAACTCTTGCCGCTGCAGGCAATCATGGGCCCATAGAGCAACCGAAGGCGTTCGCTTCTTTAATTAACCGAACCGTGGAGGAGGTGGGGCACTCATCATGAGCGAAATCCCATTTCCGGAAACGGCGGCGATCGCTGGCGTCTACGAACACCCCAGTCGCTTCTCACCCAACAAAACCGAGTTCCAGATCATGGCGGAATGCGCCAAGGGCGCCCTTGAGGACGCAGGTGTGACACGCTCGGAGGTCGACGGACTATTTGGCGCCTCTATGTCTATGGGTCTTATGGGAATTGTCGACTTGGCCGAATATCTTGATCTACGCCCAGACTATTTGGATGGCACCAATATTGGGGGCTCGTCCTTTGTCGCCCACGTAACCCATGCCGCAGCAGCAATTCACGCTGGCCTCTGCAATGTCGCCTTAGTTCTTTATGGCTCAACAGCTGCATCAAATGCAATGGCGATCGGCACAGGCGGGTCTGGCGGTTCGCGTAATCCCGACACTGCATTCTCCAGTCCGTACGGCATGACGACTGTCGGCAGTTATGCCATGTACGCAAATCTGCATATGAGCACCTATGGAACAACTAGCGAACAACTTGCTGAAATTGCCATAACAATGAGGAGGCACGCTGGTCTGAATCCACACGCCAAAATGCGCTCCCCAATCACTGTCGACGATGTTTTGGGAAGTCGCATGATCTCCCGACCACTGCATCTGCTGGACTGTTGCATCATCAGCGACGGCGGCGGCGCTGTGGTTGTTACGTCTCTGGAACGGGCTAAAGATCTTCCAAAACCTCCGGTTCGTATTCTTGGGTGTGGCGAAGCGGCGCAACATCAAGGAGTGGGCCGGACCGACCTCCTGACCATCGCGGCCAAACAGTCCGGTGATACAGCGTTCAATATGGCAGGGGTTGAACGTTCCGACATCGACCTGGCAATGATCTACGACTCATTCACCATCACAGTTCTCGCCACCCTGGAAAACCTCGGGTTTTGTGAGCGGGGCGCGGGAGGGGACTTCGTCTCAGGGGGAGGAATCAGCCTTGACGGCGTACTCCCCGTGAACCCAGATGGTGGTGGCCTTTCCTCCAACCATCCTGGGATGCGCGGTATTTTCTTAGTTATTGAAGCTGTTAAACAACTCCGTCAAGAATGTGGCGATCGTCAGGTAAAAAGTCCGGAACTAGCGCTCGCTCACGGTACAGGCGGCACTATTGGCGACAAGCACAGCGGTGCGACCTTGATCCTCGGAGTCGGTAAATGAACGAGATAAAGCATCCACTGCCCTACGCGAGTTGGGAAACACGCGGCTATTGGGAGGGCGCTGGGCGCGGCGAACTTGTTCTTCAGCGGTGCCTGCAGTGTGGCCTTGTTCAACACCGACCCCGCGGCATCTGTGTGCACTGCCTAGAAAGCGGCGGTTTGGAGCACTTTGTTGCTAGCGGCAACGGCGAGGTATACACCTTCACCGTGACCGAACAAAACCAAGCTCGGGGTTTTGCGGAAGCATGCCCATACGTGATGGCCTACGTCACTCTTGACGAGGGGCCCCGAATTTTGACAGTAATTACAGACTGCGCAGCAGACGATGTCGCTGTCGGAATCAGAGTCAAAGCTCACTTCGTTGACCAAGAACGCGATGACGGCGAACCGTTCGCTGTACCGGTATTTCGTCTCGATTGACCTAAACAAGATGCGTCTAGATCTACACACCCACTCAATAAAGTCTGATGACGGACGAGCAAAAGTTGAAAATTACTGCAAGTGGATTCAAAAGAAGCAGCTAGCTCTTGACGGATTCGTACTTACAGAGCACAGGCAATTTGATGCCGACTCTGACTATCGCCACTTGGAAGACGAGTATGGCCTTGTCATTATGAAAGCTAGTGAAGTAGAAACTGACTTTGGACACGTGCTCGTCTTCGGAGTTAACGACGACCTGTTAGCCGCAATGGATTTCACTGACATTCGGTTACCCATTGAGACGGTCCTTGATGAGAGTCGCAAGGCCGGCGCATTTGCAGCACCCTGTCACCCCGGCCGTAAACGAGTTGGCTTATTTGCTCACTACGAAGATCGCGGGATCGTAGAAGGTGTTGACACCGTTGAGGTTCTCAACGGAGGGTCAATACCAGGTGAGGACGAACTATCAATAGAAATGGCGGAACGCCTCGGTTATCGGGGATTTGGAGGGAGTGATAGTCACGTGGTGAGCCGCATTGGATTCTGCGCCACCGATTTCCCAAACCAACAAATTACCGATATGGGAACCCTGGTCGATGCTCTATACGGTGGTAACTTCAGCGCCATTTCGATGCGCCCTAGGAGCGGCGATTAGGCGACATGAGCCACCGTCCGCCTCACGAGGTCAGACAACCGCAGTTCGGCTACCCCACTCAAGCTGGTCTGCACGCGACCACCCCAAGGCCCCGTCCACTCCTCCGGTACTTCTCTACCTGTCAGGCCCCAAAGTCCGCCCACCGTTGCGCCGTTACAGTCGGTGTCCCAACCGGCAGAGACAGTGTCCCCTATGGCGATACTGAAATTCTCAGCCCCTCGAGCCAAGCCCCACGCGACCAGAGCCAGGTTGTTTACCGTATGCACTGGTGACAATCCCTCGTAAGCGGCGTGGATGCGAGTCGCATTTGGACTTGATGCTTCCGCGAGGCCAAGGGCTATGGCTTGCGAACACTCAGACCCGGCTGGGAGAAAGTCGGCCGCGCTCTCAAGCGCCTCCTTAATCTCCATGCCGCCGCCTATCAAGGCTCCAACAACTGCTATCGCGACCGCACCATAAACACCTTCTCCTCGGTGACTCAAAGATGCATCTCGTTCGGCCATGTTCGCAGCGCGCTCTGGGTCCCCTGGGTTCACCCACCCGTAAAGATCTGTACGGATTTGGGCTCCAATCCAATCGTTGAAGGGATTGTCGCTGCACTCCCCCAGCTCCATTTTAGGCTCGGCACCATATGGAAAACGCATACCAGCGAACGCTAGAAGCTTTGCGTAAGCCTCACGTTCAGCTGTAAAGACCATCGCCCCTGGCAAATAACGAAGCCAGATCCGCCCAACATCCGCGGTGGTGAAGTCAGGACCGTATTCTTCGAGGAGAAGAAGTGAAATCACCGTGTAGTTGATGTCATCGTCCGGTATGGCCGCCGACATCATGTCTCGACATGCAGCGGGGTGTTCTACGTGGTCATCGACGTCAGGCGCAAACGGTATGTACTCTCGCACCGGCCAAGCCTTGACCCGATCGAGGTAATTCTCGAGGTTCGCTGGACCCTTTCGCATCGACATCTGTTCGATTGGCTTGCCCAGCATGCAGCCAGTAACCCTGCCGGCCCAGGCCTGTGCGATACGTTGCTCATGATCGTTGACTAGTGGGACACCCATGGGGTTAATCATTACCTGATTCAACGAAATTTGTCGTTGAGTGTTACCTTTCGGCTGGGTACATGCCCTACGGACCTGAAGCGGAGATGACTCAACCGATGGATGACGAGAACTCGAAAGCCGACCTAGCAACAGTGCGCGAACAATGGGTTGGTATCGAATTTGACTGGACAACATTTGAGATGTCGGCACCGAGCATGGTGGCTTGGGCTGAAGCGTGCGGAGAGACGGATCCACGTTTCACTGATCCAAATCATCACGATTTTCAAGCGCACCCGGGATTTACAACCCATTGCATGTCGGGGAGGGTGTTTCCCAAGGAGTTCCCTCAAATTGGAGGCGGATTCGGTATTGACGGTGGCAAACGTGTAGAGGTCCATGCCCCGATTCGTTCGGGTGAAACGTTAACGGCGACCACCACCATCGCCGATATCTTCGAGAAGACTGGCCGAAGCGGAACGATGATCTTCATAGTGCAGCGGATGGAGTTTCGTAATGAGGCCGACGATCTAGTCTCCACAGTTGACTGGAAAATGATCAAAAAGGCTGAATGAGTGTGACGCAGATAGCGAAATTTGAAGACCTAGAAATCGGAGACGACCTGCCTGAAGAGTCGCCGGACGTTTCTATGCCAAAGGTCATGGCGTTTTGTCAGGCCGCGAAACACGTCTTTGAGCGCTTCGTTGACCATGAAGCTGCTCGAAAAGAAGGATTTCCCGCAGCGATCGTTCCTGGGATTATGAGTCAGGGTTTCCTGGCGTCGATGATTCACCGCTGGGCACCAGGATGCAAGATTTTGGAAATCGACACCGTCTTTCGAGGTTCACTTCTCGTCGATTCCAAGATCACTATGACCGGAGCAGTTACAGACACCGATGAGGAAGCACTAATAGTAGAACTCGATCTGGCAATCATCGCCGAAGACGGACGCACCGGGGTAATCGGCACAGCACGAGTGCAATTCGAACGATAAGAGAGGAAGAGTTAGAGCAATGGCCCTCGATTTAAGCGCTGAGGAGGTATTGACCACAACCCGTTCGGTGAGGCGACGTCTCAATTTAGAGAAAGAAGTCAGCCAAGAGGTGCTCAAGGACTGCTTGGATATCGCTCTCCAAGCTCCAACTGGTTCCTTAAGGCAAGACTGGCATTTCGTGGTTTCCACCGACAGAGAGCAATGTCGGGAGGTAGGCACTATTTATAAAGAAGTCTGGACGGCCATGGTTACGGAGGAGTATCTCGATGCCTCTGCTTCGAAGCAAGGAGAGGAGGGTGATCGAGCATCGTGGCTCAACATGATGGGCTCAGCTCGTCACCTAGCGGAGACCTTTCCCGACGTGCCAGCGATATTCGTTCCGTGTATTACCGGCAGACTTGAAGGAACCGATGCCATGACGCAGGCCGTTAAGTGGGGTTCAGTGATCCAGGCAGCATGGAGTTTTATGCTTGCCGCCCGAAACCGTGGGCTCGGGACTTGCTGGACGACCGTGCATCTTCAACGAGAGAAGGAAGTAGCCGACATTCTCGGAATTCCCTTTGCGAGTATCCAACAAGTTGCTCTGAGCCCAGTTGCCTACACATTAGGAACGGACTTCAAGGCCGGTCGGAGAAAGCCTTCCGCAGATTTCGTCCACTTCAACGGTTGGTGAGATGGATCTCTCTAGTAAAGATGCGGACGAAATGCGGCAGTGGGTGAAGGAGCACTGGGACCCTTCGGGCGATCTTGTGTCTTGGCGGACACAGTTGGCTGAAAGCGGCTGGGGTGCACCTTCTTGGCCGGAGCAGTGGTTCGGTCGCGGCCTTACTGCGGGGAGCGACAAGGTAAGTCGCCAGATCCTCTACGACTCGGGCGCGGTCGGTATGGCCTCCGGTGTGAGCATGTATCTGGTTGCGCCGACCTTGTTGGAGTGGGCGACAGAGCCGCAACTCCAACGCTTTCTCCTTCCCATTCTGACGGGGAGCCACAAATGGTGTCAGCTATTTAGCGAACCTGGAGCCGGTTCTGATTTAGCGAGCCTCGCGACACGAGCGGAGCGAGACGGGGACGAATGGGTGATCTCTGGACAAAAGGTCTGGAATTCGGGTGCTCAAAAAGCTGACTACGGCATTTTGCTTGCGCGCACTGACTTCACCGCCACGAAACACCAGGGAATATCGTTCTTTCTCCTCCCAATGAAGCAGGCTGCCGTCGAAGTGCGTCCCCTTCACCAGATGAATGGCCACTCCTCTTTTAACGAAGTGTTTTTTGACGAAGCGCGCCTTCCGCATGAAAACCTGATTGCATCGCAGGGAGATGGATGGAGAGTAGCGCTCACCACTCTCGCTCACGAACGCAGTGCTGTGGCTACGCCCCGCCCAAAGTTCCCTTTGAGCACTAGCCCTTTAGTCATGGCAGCGAAGACGGAAGCCGACGAGTACTTCGCCACCTATAGCTGGTATCCGCAACGTGCTGGCCGACCGCGCCTAGTGGAGCCGCAGGCGCGGCTTCTCGGTAAATCACAGATTCCCCGTGTGCGCCAGCTCGTCGCGGAAGTAGAAACGCTGCAACGAACTTCCCGGTGGACTACACAACGTGCTGGCGCAGCCCGATCGGCTGGGCGAGCACCAGGCCCAGAAGGATCTGTTGCGAAGCTAAACATGAGCATGACAGCCATGAAGAGTGCCGCTGCACATGCCGCGATTTTGGAAACGACCGGGGTCCTAAGCGGGAGTAGCGTTTCGCCCCATGAGGTCCTCGCTGAGGTCCTAATCTCAACACCTGCTCAATCGATCGCGGGCGGTACCGACGAAATTCAGAAGAACATCCTCGCTGAAAGGGTGCTAGGTCTACCCAAAGAACCTCGCCCTGGGGACAAAGAATAAGATAAGAGCACGCCAGATTAAATCGAGGACTGACAGGACCGCTATGGCTTCGCAATCGCTCTCATCCAACGTGAACTGGATCCAGTTCCCGGGTTTCGCCGGTTTGTATTACAACGTTTTAGACGTTGATCCGGAGGATCACTTTGTTCAACTTCTCATGAAGTTTGAACCCGGAGTTCAGTGCGTCCCACATCGCCATATCGGTCCCGTCCAGACATTAGTCCTGGAAGGGGAGCACCTGATTTTTGAAGTGGACGACCCCGCAAAACTCATCGATCGCCGCGCCGCCGGTACCTATTCCTCCCACAACGGCGACGAAGCCCACATTGAGGGAGGCGGCGATGATGGAGCCGTTGTTTTGCTGTCTATGGAAGCAAAGAACGGCCAAATCTGGGAGACGTACGACACCGAGCTGAAAGTCGAGCGGGTATCTGTACCTGACGATTTCAGACGCGGTCTACGAAAACAGTCAGCTAAGGATTCAATATAGATGACGACTGCTGATCGAGTTTTGGTGCGACGCTTCGCGCGGGCTGCCGAACCGCTTCATTCTTGCAGCTACTACGCAGACGAAATCACTCAGTTCGACCGGGTCGGCTACAGCGGCTGGTGGCACGCATACTTTGCCTATCGATCCGCGCCACTGGGCCCGGCCTCATCCGCGGAAGTAACAGAGGTGTTCTACAACTTCGCTCCCAGAATGGTGGCGCGAGCGGTACCTGGCTGTTGGGACATTCTTAACCCCCGGCAGACAAGAACTATGCATCTTGAACTCGTTGAGGCAGCACTCTCCCGAATCTTCAATGAATACAATTTCATCGCACCTTTAGATCCACTCGTGGATTCTTTGAGAACCGGACTCACCGGACTCAACTCAGAAGATAGACCTCTCTTCGGTGCATGGGCAGACGAATCATGGCCTCAGAGCTCCTTATTAGGGTTGTGGCATGCGAGCACACTATTAAGGGAGTACCGCTTCGACGCACACAATCTGGCACTGCGAAACGCCGGTATTTCAGGATTAGGGAGCCATCTGCTTATGGCTGCAGATGGAAGAGGAACCCCTCAAGTAATCCAAAAGATCCGAGGCTGGACACAACAGGAATGGGACAGTGAAGCCTCTCTACTACATGAGCGAGGGTGGCTGGACTCAACGATGGGTTATACCGAGCTTGGACGCACCGAACGCAAGCTAATAGAAAGTGAAACAGACAACGGGTGTCTGGAACTTTGCTCGGCATTGGATAAATCAACGCTGACAAACGCACTCAGCGTCCTCGAAGCGATCGCACAATATCTGATCGAATTCGACGTGGTGCCGGGCCGCTGGCCGCCAGCGCATTTAGGTAAGTTAGATCCCTCCACGAACCAAGATTGACGGTAAATTAGGTTCAGTTTTCGAGACGAGCGGTGACCGACTTGACCCAAAATTCACTCACCCCAAGTGAGGCAGGAGATCCAGAGCGCTCCGATTTCGTGCGGGAACTAGTGTCAGAGGATCTTGACAACGGCCGCTTCAGTCGAGGCATCCAAACAAGATTTCCCCCTGAACCCAACGGTTATCTACACATTGGCCATGCAAAGGCGATCGTCCTCAACTTCTCGATCGCGCGTGAGAACGGCGGCGTATGCGTGTTGCGATTCGACGATACCAACCCCGCCACCGAAGACCAGCGTTACGTGGATGCAATCGTCGAAGATATCGAATGGCTGGGTTACACCCCAAATTCGATTAATTACTCTTCGGATTACTTCCCGCAGCTTTACGAATGGGCCGAGATGCTGATCTCAAAAGGCCTCGCCTACGTCGATGATCAATCCGCTGAAGAAATAGCAGAACAACGCGGAGGATTTGGGCGACCGGGCATTGAAAGCCCTTATAGAGACAGAAAACCCGGCGAAAATCTCAAATTGTTTCGGGAAATGAAGGACGGGGTACACCCCGAAGGATCATGTGTTCTTCGCGCAAAGATCGACATGCAGCACGAAAATATGCAGCTCAGGGACCCGGTGATGTACAGGATTCGAGACCAACATCACTATCGGACCCGAGACACATGGAAGATTTACCCAAGCTACGACTGGGCACATGGTCAGGGTGACGCCCTCGAGGGGGTCACCCATTCGCTGTGCAGTCTTGAATTTTCCGACAACCGGGCACTATACGAGTGGTACTTACGGCAACTTCCGTTGGAGGGCGAAGCGCCATACCAGACGGAGTTTGCCCGGCTAGAACTCACTTACACCGTTACATCCAAACGACGATTGAAAGAGCTTGTCGATGACGGACACGTCGCTGGGTGGGACGACCCTCGCCTCCCAACGTTGCGAGCTCTTAGGCGCCGCGGATACCCGGCGAGCGCAATCCGTGAATTCTGCGCGTTTGTTGGTGTATCTCGAACTAATTCACGCCACGACATCGAACTGCTTGAGTCATTCGTGCGCACTGAACTCAACCGGACGGCTCAACGCCGAATGGCCGTCTTGCGTCCTCTGAAACTAGTCATAACCAACTGGCCCGACGATGAGAACGGCAAACCAGTGGTCGAACACCGGACTCTGGCCAACAATCCCGAAAACCATGACGACGGAACGCGGAAAGTACCGTTTAGCCGCGACTTGTGGATAGAACAGGACGACTTTCGCATGGAGCCGCCACCTAAATACTTCAGGCTCTCGCCGGGTACCGAAGTGCGACTTCGAGGCGGCTATCTAGTGACCTGCACTGAAGCCATATGCGACGAAGCAGGAAACCCTCTTGAAGTTCACTGCACATACGACCCTGCGACCGCAGGAGGCTCAGCGCCAGATGGACGCAAAGTCAAATCGACGATCCATTGGGTGGACGCAAGCAACGCGGTAGATGGCTCAGTAGCGCTTTATGAGCGTCTATTTAAAGAAAAGGTTCCCGGCGAAACAACAGGCGACCCACTAGATGATCTTGACCCAAATTCGCTCGAGATACTTCAGGGATGCAAGTTCGAACAATCATTATCGGGTGTGGCCCCCAGCGAAGTTGTTCAGTTCGAGCGTCTTGGCTACTTCGCCGCGGACTCCGAGGCACATGGCCATTTTCATCGTACAGTCGGACTACGCGACGAGTGGGCCCGACTCCAGAAACAAAAGTAAGGGGAGCATTGTGGCCACTGACAGCCATGAAAACGTGGCGATCATTACTGGTGGTGGAACCGGTGTGGGGGCCGCCACGGCATCCGCACTGAATAAGCGCGGTTGGTTGATTGTCCTGTGTGGGAGACGAACGGAGCCACTGGAAGAGGTTTCGCAAAGTATCGGCGAGGGAGTTCAACCTGTTGTGGCGGACGTGTCGGATCCACACGACGTCGAACACTTATTTGGTTCCGCCGTCGAGGCCTACGGGCGAGTTGATCTTCTGTTCAACAACGCTGGGATTGGTGCGCCTCCGGTTCCCATCGAGGAACAATCTGTAGAGCAATGGCGCTCTGTCGTTGACATCAACCTGACTGGGTCTTGGTTGTGTGCACGTGCGGCCTTTAAGCAGATGAAGGCCCAGACGCCGCACGGCGGCAGGATAATCAATAACGGGTCAGTGTCAGCTCAGACTCCTCGCCCATTCTCCACGCCGTACACCGCCACTAAGCACGCCGTCACAGGGTTAACCAAAGCTCTTTCTCTGGAGGGCCGTGATTTAGGCATAACCGTCGGACAGATCGATATAGGCAACGCTGCGACACCACTCACAGCGCGGATGAGTTCGGGCGTACTACAAGCCAATGGAGAAACTACTGCCGAGGCAACTATGAAAGTCGAAGACGTAGGAGAAGCCGTTGCCCTCATGGCCGAGCTGCCTGCAGATGCCAATATTTTGCAAATGACGATAATGGCGAACGGGATGCCTCTGGTTGGTCGGGGCTAGAGTGCCCGGCGCTCACCCTTCGATTATGTATAGCGACCCTGTGCTGGCCTCTTGACGTAAGGGGCGAGCAGCCGAGTATTCGACACTGTTGTACCAAGCCTTCGCCGCTTCCATTGAGGGAAAACGAATAATGACGTTTCGCGTCGGCGGCTCTTTGCCTTCCATGGTGATCCAGTCTCCGCCTCTAACCAGATAGGATCCCCCGTGCCGCTCTACCGAGTCTGCGGCAAGAGGCTTGTACTGCTCGTATAGGTGTGCGTCAGCAACCTCCCCTTGGAACACTACATATGCAGTCATGTGAACCTCCTCGGTCAACGGCTTAGCGGTCGAGGGAACCAGTGATCGACGATATTGCAAAAGATTGGGTCGCTACCGCCAATAAGGTTCCAGTTCGAGAGAAAATTTCTACGCTTCCATGCCCGATGCTGTTTTCAATAGCAGCTGATCGAATACAGAGAAGCACCCAGCTGCTTTGTTCCTGGCTTAGTAGTCGCACTGAGTGGTCCAGACTCGAGCCGCGAAAGCCCTTGTCAAGGCTTACCCTCATACCGCTGGGCAGTAGGTCGGCGAGAGCAATCAATCCTTGTGTTGAGGACGCCAGAGTGTCATCAAGTCGAGCCCAGTAGTAGACGTCCTTCTCCCCAGGCTTTTGCCAAGCTAAACGAATGTCGGCAAAGTCATTGAACGATCTACCACTCTCCGAAGTAGCGCCACGGCTACTGCACTGCTCCGGTTCAGGCACCTCGGGTGGAGTCGACCACTGTCGGTCGACCTCAAGATCGTGACCGCCTAAAGCAGCTGCAGCACGAAACACTGTGAGCTCGCCATGGCGGCAGGTGACTGCCGCTTGTGTGATTCTGTTCCCTACTGCGAGTTCCCTTACTTCAATATCAACTTCAGCACCAACCGACGCTCTGGCCAGAAACTGCCCGGATATATATGCCAGTCGTCGTCCTGTAGTTCTCTCGAGAGCACCCGCGGCAGCAGCGAGACCGCAACCGCCATGGAGCGTGCCGGTAGCGCCAGCGACTTCATCAGTTACCTTGAGCTTCCAGGCGCCCGGCTCGACCCCTTGATCCAAGGGAGCAATTTGGTTCACTTCGGCGCCTTCTTGCGCAGTCGAACTCACTAGATGCCGGGGTGGGTTTCAAGTCTCACAGTTAGTAGTGCGATAAACATCTCGACACTTACTTCACCCACGGACCGCTTTGTCCACTTTCGTAGTGGTCAGGTCGTATACCGAATGCTTCAATCATCCGTTGCCAACCGCTCCCGACCGCAAGAAGCGCCCCAAGGCGAAGAATCTCAACTTCCGAAAAATGTTCACGTAAACGTGCGTGAAGTTCGGCGGGTATTGGGCCCTTAGGGGAACCCGATAGGTGCTCACTGAACTGCACAGCGGCCTTCCAAGCTTCAGGTAAGTCAGAATTTTCATAATCTGAGAGCTGAGCGACTACCTCATCTGTGAGACCAGAGCGCACCAACGATGCGCTTTTAACCATGCTTCAATGGAAACATTCGTTCACATTTGCCATTCGAATTCGACAGAGTTCAATCATTTGGCGATCAAGCCCTGACTCGCCGCCGTACATAAGGCCGACCCAACCAAGGAACATTTCTAAGGTCAGGTCATCATTAGCCAGCGTACGAAAGAGGTTGTCGTCTTTGTAGGCCTTCGCATACCAGGTCTCAAGCCGCGCTCGCTGGTCGTCGCTTAAATTGTCAAGTTTGGGTAGGTGCCCTAGTTGATTAGCCAATTCTGTCTCCGAAGGCGCAATAGCTACTTATCCGGCCTCGCAGTTCGCCCAGAAGCGTCCCCGATCACCCGCCTAACTGCATCTTAGAACGTACTGGGCAGGCACGTGATGCGCGAGCGCTCTAATCTTGCGACAACGTCTCCTTAAGGAATGCAGATGAAAGCCGCAGTTTTATGTGAACAGCCTGGCGAATTGGTGATTGAAGATCTCAATATTGACTCGCCCGGGCCCCAAGAGGTCTTGATTCAGACCGTCGGCGCCGGCCTATGTCACTCAGATTTGCACTTTATGGAGGGGCTCTTTCGAACGAAGGTTCCGGCTGTCATGGGACATGAATCCGCTGGAATCGTCCAGGCGGTGGGCACAGACGTTAGGTACGTCGAGCCTGGTGATCATGTAGTTGCTTGCTTGTCCATATTCTGCGGTCAGTGCAGGCAATGCCTCTCAGGTAATCCGCATCGCTGCAGCAACGGACGGGCCACATCCCGTAACCGAGACGACTCCCCCAGGCTGCAACGCTCAGATGGCACACCCGTCGACCAGATGGCGCGTCTGGGCGGCTTCGCTGAGGAGATGCTGGTCCACCAAAACGGCGTCGTTAAAGTAACCCCGGATATTCCATTAGAAAAAGCATGTCTTATAGGTTGCGGCGTTACTACCGGATTTGGCGCCGCAGTGAGGACTGCCGCAGTTCCGGTTGGCGCCACGGTCTGTGTTATCGGATGTGGCGGCATTGGATTATCCGCGATTCAAGGTGCTCGAGTAGCCGGAGCCGGTCGCATTATCGCCGTAGACATGAGCGGGCCGAAGCTCGAAACAGCCCGTTTAATGGGGGCGACGGACACGATAAACGCTGGGGAAGTTGAGGATGTGGTCGGCGCTGTGCGCGACCTCACTAAAGGTGGCGTCGAATACAGCTTCGAAGCAATTGGATTGAAGGCCACAGCAGAGCAAGCCTTCGAGATGCTTGATGTTGGAGGGACCGCAACTGTGATTGGCATGGTCCCTTCAAGCACCAAACTGGAAATCAGAGGAATAGAACTGTTAAGTGAGAAAAAGCTTCAAGGGTCAATGATGGGATCCAATCAGTTTCGAACTGATATCCCCCAAATGATCGACCTCTATTTGGGTGGTCGCTTACTTCTTGACGAAATGGTGTCAGCCACCATCCCGTTAGAGGAAGTTAACGAAGGGTACGCCTGGATGAAGGAGGGCACGGTCGCTCGAACAGTGGTTACGTTCTAAAACAGAAGCACGCTTACGCTTCGCCGATTAGAGCAGCGATATCACCCTCTGCCAGACCAGCTCGTGAGGCACTTGACCGGAGCTGATCCATCGTTACCGGATCTACGTCGAAACCCTCAACACGCTCCGTGCGAGCAATTTGCTCTGGCTGACCGGGCACCAGAATCTGATCGCAATCGCTGCGTAGTCGTGAGTCCAATACAAACTCCCTGAAAAGCTCAATTTCGTCAAAGAACCTTTCGGCTTCGCCAGTCGCGGCCGGATTGATGATGATTGAAAGCATGCTGTTAATGATGCGTCCGTCACGAGCGTTCTTCGGGTGGGCGGTTTCACCACCGAGCAATGCTGCGCTGAGCAGTTCGCACATGATTGCTAACCCCGACCCTTTGTGATCTCCAAAAGCCACTAATGCTCCACCTCGCTTTCCAGTCGGATCGGTGTACCAAAACGCATTTGGGTCGTCAGTCAAATTGCCGTCTACATCGATAATGGTGTTAGGCGGGACCTTGACGCCCTTATTTGCTGCGACTCGTGCTTTTCCCCCAGCAATGATACTCGTAGCCATATCCAGCAAAAATCCGGGCCGGCCATCCCTGCCTGGCACTGCCGCGCAGAACGGATTCGTGCCAAATCGGGCTTCAGCACCACCATATGCAGCAACAAGTGGCGGGTGACCAATCACGTTGACTAAATGAAGCGAAGCGTAACCGCCAGCCGCACACTGTTCCGCCCAGTGGCCGATTCGGCCAATGTGGTAGCTATTACGAAGTCCCACCACAGCTACACCATGTTCTGCGGCGCGCTCCATTCCCATCGACATAGCCTCATAACCATTGACTTGCCCGTAACCAGCGTTGCCATCCAATGTCAACAGGGCACCACTGTCGACCACCACTGTTGGGTGACTGTTTACGGTAAGACGACCATTTACTACACCATCAACGTACGACGGCAACATACCGACTCCATGGGAGTCATGACCCGCGAGATTGGCCTCGACGAGTTGATCAGCAACCAACTCCGCTTCTCGAGCTTCGCTTCCTAGGGCTTGGCAAGTTTGGACAATGAAGTTACGGATTTGGTCTGGGTGAAGCGTCGGCACACTAAGACATTAGTAGGTGACAGTTAGGGCAGGATCTCCGTAGCTTCCAAATAGCCGGGCTCAAGAATCTCTACCGTTTGGTTTGCCTTACGAATTTCTTCGACGATGGGGCCAGTGTTGACCGGAATCGAAAATCCGGGAAGCCAATCATCGTGATGCCCAAACACCACTTTTTGGGGATTAAGGAGCTCTACTTGCTGGGCAACGAATTCCGCCAGAGAGCCTTGTATCGGTTCACCATCGATGTTTCCGCGTCCAGCCGCAGCCAGGATCGCGACATCTGGGCGAATTCGACCCAGAATGCCGTCGTATCGGCCCGAAGTGTCTTGAAACAGAACCGACCCATCGGGACTTTCGATTAGGTACAGCAAGGCGCCGCCGTCACCGCGATCGCTATGGCCCGGTGCGGAGTCTTCGAGATGTGTTTGCACAGCGGTGGTGGTCTCGGACATCAGATAGGACATTAAGTCAGCCATCCGCGCTTGCTGTTCTTGCCAACTCACGCCGAGATCCCCTATGCACACAACGTCCGGTTCGTCCATCTGAGCGTGGGACCACACACAGGAGTGTTGACTCGGGTAAACCGAGACCGTTACCTCGGGAGACAACTGAATTGTTTCCCCTCCAGCAACACAAATCATGCGGTCCAGCGGAACACCCGCCTGCTCCATCACACGGACCGACTCATAGGACGCAACGAGCGTCGCGTCTGTGTTAGCGATGATACGTTCGGCACCCCACAAATGGTCAAAGTGACTATGCCCGACCAGTATGTAATCCGCCTCTGTGATGTCTGATGCCGTAAGCCCCGTTCCTTGCGCTCCGACGGGTCTGTCTACATAGGCATCCAAAAAAATTGTTAATCCCGCCGTACGAAGTGAGAATGTTGCGCAGCCATACCAATCCAAAGTTGTAGCCATGTGTGCAACCTAGACCAATTGTTTCGCGGGAGTGAACGAGACGATGCCCTCAACACATAAGAGATGGAAGCCTACTTTGCGTCGCTTTGGGGTTACCTTCTTGCTGTGTTGCTGTCTTCTAATGGGCGGGTGTCGACATTCCGAGAAGGATTTTAAGATATTTGTTGCTTCCTCAATGACTGAATTCGTTGACATCTTGCTTCCAGAGTTGACCGATCGATATCCGGGACTTCAGGTGCAGATCAACATCGCTGGCAGCGGCACTTTGGTGAACCAAATCGTTGAGGGCGCTGATGCCGATGTCGTCTTATTGGCCGGAGCCAACCACATGGCGCGACTTCAGGCTGAGAACGCGTTTCTTCCCCCAGTGCCCATCGCCCGCAACAGCCTTACGGTTGTCGTCAGTTCAAACCTTGCCGAAAGCGTGACAACTATTTCAGATCTGCGAGATGCTGGGTTACAGGGCGCTGTGTGTGTGCCAGGCGCGCCCTGTGGCGAGTTGGCGGTTGCATTTGCCAGAGCAGTTAATCTTGATTTGTCCAATGCAACTAGGGAGCCGAACGTCAAGGCAGTGCTATCTAAGGTGGTTAGAGGAGAGGTCGACTACGGGTTCGTTTATCGTTCCGATGCACTAATGGCCGCCAACGAGGTGAAGGCAATTGAGGCTGAGGGGTTAGATTCGTTCACCACGTCATACTCCCTTGCGTTGAAAAATTCCGACGAGGTCTCCGTTTCATTCCTTGAGGTTGTCACCCAATCGAAAGTGTCAAGGGTCCTAGAGGAACTCGGGTTTCTAAGTCGATGAGGAGTCAACTGCCCTTGCGTATTCGCGTAGTTGCACTTTTGGTGGTGGCGCTCGTCGCAGCGCCTGTTATTTCACTTTTGTGGCGGGTTCCTTGGTCGCGAATGAGCTCTCTACTGACGGAAGAAGTAGTTACAGATGCCATCTCGTTATCGCTAATCTCAAGTGTCCTGGCGGCAGTCGTCGCATTGACACTGGGCGTACCGGTGGCACTGCTTCTTTCTCGAATGGAAGGTGTACTTGCGTCAATCACGAGAGCGTTGATGATGCTTCCAATGGTGCTTCCTCCGGTTGTCGGTGGCGCCGCACTCTTATTTGCCTTTGGGCGAAGAGGAACGCTCGGAGCGGCCCTTGAAGAAGTTAGCGGACTGGTGCTTCCATATTCACTTGCTGGTGTTGTCCTGGCTAACGCGTTCGTCGCCTTGCCTTTCGTGGTGTTGACGATTGAAGGATCCCTTCGCACTTTGGATCCGCGCTTCGAACTCGCGGCAGCATCTCTCGGCGCGAATCAATTTCACACGACAGTAAAAGTTGTCCTTCCAATGGTGAGGAGTTCCCTAATAGCCGCTGGTTTTCTTGCTTGGGCTCGCGCCCTTGGCGAGTTTGGAGCGACAATTACCTTCGCTGGCAATGTTCCTGGCAAGACCCAAACCCTACCCCTGGCGGTTTTCGTGGCAATGGAAACCGACCAGGAGGCAGCACTGGTGATGAGCGTGGTCTTAATTTTGGTCTCGCTGGTAGTTCTGCTTACCATGCGCGATAGGTGGTGGCCTTCGCGATGAATGAAATCAACCGGCCTCTTCTGGACGCCCACGTTGTCGTCGAACGCGGCGATCTCCTACTTGACGTGGCACTACGGGTCGCTCCGGGCGAGACCATTGCACTAATGGGCCCCAATGGAGCGGGCAAGACAAGCCTTCTGTATTCATTGTTCGGTTGGTTACCGCTTCGATCAGGATGGATCCTCCTCGACGGCCAAACGCTTGACGCACCAGGGGAAGATCGCTCAGTGCCACCGCATCTTAGGAACCTAGGGATGGTGTTCGACGATGGACTCCTCTTCCCCCACATGACCGTAGGACAAAATCTGGCTTTTGGATCTGACACTAAACTCGTCGACCCCGATTTGGTTGAACTTCTTGAATTAGCGCCTCTAGTCGCGAAGCAGATCCACCATCTGTCAGCCGGCCAGCGCCAGAGGGTCGCCTTAGCTCGAACTCTTTTAGCTAAACCCAAGATGGTGCTACTAGATGAGCCTCTTTCCTCACTTGACCCCAGTGCGCGAGGTCAGGCTAGGGACCTCATCAAATCAGCGTTTGATTCTCAACTTTCAGGCGCATTATTGGTCACCCATGATCCTGCGGACGCGTTCACACTGGCCGATCGGGTCATGGTATTAGAGAATGGCAAAGTCTCCCAGTTTGATTCTCTAACGGCGCTCAGCACGCAGCCATCAACGCCTTGGATAGCGAGTTTGATTGGCTGGAACTTTTTCACAGGCTCCGCGAGAGACAGCATTGTTGTCCTACCTGACGGAATCGAAATCGCTACGTCACACTCTGGACTAAGCGGCGAAATGACAGTGGCGATCAACCCAGGGTCGGTGTCGCTGTTTCTCGAGTCACCAGGCGGTAGTCCACGCAACAACTGGCGCTGCGAAGTATCCAATGTTCAGTTTGTAGGACAGGTGGCGCGGGTAACACTCTCAGGGGTCATGCAAATCCACGCCGACATCACAAAGGCTGCCGCAGCAGAGTTAGGACTTCATCAAGGGCTTGAGCTCTGGGCGTCCGTAAAGGCCACCGAGGTACTCGTTCAAGGATCCAGTCGCCCAAGCTGACTTTCGCGCCGTCGACCCTAGTTACCCGACTGATGAATCCAGGTTTTACTACGGTCTCAGGCATGAAGATTGATGAGCTATTTGACGTTGATGGAAAAATCGCCATCGTTAGTGGTGGAAGTCGAGGCATTGGTTACATGATCAGTGAGGGGCTTGTTCGCAACGGAGTTACGGTCTACATCACTTCTCGGAAAGAAAATGATTGCATCGAAGCGGCCTCACAGTTAAGTGACTATGGCTCTTGCACCGCAATTCCCGCCGACCTGAGTGACGAGGAAAGTTTGGCCAAATTTGTTGCGGAATTCCGGACCCACGAAAGTCACCTTGACCTGCTCGTGAATAACGCTGGCGCAGCCTGGGGGGCACCTTTGGGAGATTTTCCGGCAAGTGGTTTCGACAAAGTCCTCAACGTCAACGTCAAAGCACCCTTCATGTTGACGCAAGCTCTACTTCCAGAGTTGAGTGCTTCAGCATCACCAGAAATGCCTTCACGTGTGATCATGATCGGATCTATCGATGGTGTACGCGTTCCTTTTGGCGACAATTACTCATATTCAGCATCGAAAGCCGGCTTGCACATGATGACCCGACACCTGGCTCATCACTTGACCAAAGAACACATAAACGTCAACACCATTGCCCCCGGACCCTTTGAGTCAAAGATGATGAGTTACGTGCTCGACGACCCCACGAGACGGGCCGGCGTAATAGCGTCGACTCCACTCGGTCGAATCGGGACGCCAGAAGACATCGTTGGCGCCACTATTTTTCTGGCCAGCCGAGCGGGCTCTTGGCTTACCGGCATCACTCTCCCAGTTGACGGCGGAATCTCGACGCATGGCTGACACTCGTAAAGTCGCGTTTTTAGTGGGGAGCCTGCGATCGGCTTCCCTCAATAGAGCCGCAGCGCTTCATGCCCACGGGTTTTTTCGCGATGACACCGCCGTGACAACCCCCGATCTTGCTGAAATTCCAGCGTTCAACCAGGACCTCGAAGCAAGCGGCACTCCCGCTGTAGTCACCGACTTGAAGAACGAGGTGGCACGAAGCGACATGGTCGTCATCTTTAGTCCTGAATACAACTACGGAATTCCAGGCCTTCTCAAAAACGCTATTGACTGGCTGTCTCGGCCATTTCAAGCCGGAAGTCTCATAGGCCGGGCTGTAGGCATAGTGTGTGTTTCCCCAAGTTCTCGCGGCGGTGAGAACGTTCGCGAGCAGCTGCTTCGCACCTGTCAAATATTGACCGATCGAACATACGGAACCACGTTAGGTATCGGTGGAGTTACAGAGTTAAACGATGGCGTACTTCCTGAAGATGCCACCCGTGCGCTTGACAAGTGGATGAAATCGTTCACCCTCTACGCGACAAGCCAGACATCACTCTAAGAGTCGCCCCGTAGGCGCCTTTCGTTCCTATTTCTTGATAGTCGTCCATTCCGTCCGTTGGCTGTCATCGAAACTGGATGAGTACCTGTCTGTCAGCCCTGAATCTACCTGGAACGCGATCTCTGACACCTTCACCATGGCGTCCTTCCATACCGATATGAGCTGTTCTTCGCCTTCATAGTCGAATAGATCCGACAGCGAACGTTCCGCCGAGCCTCCAGCTTCTAAGGGGTGTTCGACCAGGTGCTTCGCTGTCACTGACAACGCTTCGATAGGGTCGATTAAGTCGCGATAGCCGAGGTCAAACATTGCCTTCTCGCACGAGGTCACTCGATGATGGGGCGTGCCTCGAACAGTCAAACGTTGCGCAAGGGTCGCATACTCCCAGGGGAGGCTGACTATTTCGAATTCGTGATCAAGTGCATCCGCGATTATCTCAACCCATTGCAGCAGCGTCGGAGTCCATTCGTCTGAGGCGTTGTAGACCTCGCCAGATGCGACTTCTGGGCTGTCTACGACAGTCAGTAATAGGTGGGCCGCGTTGATGGCGTAAGCGCGGGATTGAAGCGTCATTCCACCATCTGGAAGAATCAGATACTTTCTCTTGTCCATAACTCGACGCACGATCGACCATTCCAAACTCGCTACCTGCCCAGGCCCGTAAATCCACGGGTAGCGAAGGTGCGAGGCTGTCGGGTGGAAATCGAATACCGCCACTTCAGTTCGGGCAATATTGGCTACTTTACGATTAACCGCGAAACCAGGCTCCTCGTTGATCACGAGGCGCGACCACTCGCGCGTAGGCACGCGCATCCCAGCAGGCCAAAGCGCATCAGCGTCGCCCCAACCCGTATAGGCCGGAACCCCACCGACGCTGATGAAACGATCCACTCGGCCTTGAAGGAGCTCCGCAAGTTCTCGAAGGCGCCCATACATAACAATGGCGAGATCAAACTTTCGTTCGCCCAACGCACTGGCGGTCTCATCTACGTCAAACGGATTGGTATGGATGTGCTCCACCGAATCCGGAATTTGGTCGGACTCATGTGCACCTGTATGCAGAATCGCAACCTCGTAGCCACGATCAAGAAGGCCATTGACAATGTGAGGACCGGTTGGACCGGTTCCCCCTACGACCAAAGCAGTAGCCATTTCAATACCTCCAGAACATTCGCCACTTGAGCATAGATCTCATCGTCACGAGACTCTTCGGATTACGAGTAGGCAACAATGTGAGCACCCGATCCTCAATCGCGAGGCTCCAGCCCAGTCGCGGAATTACCGTGCGATGAGTTCGATTACCACCTCGGAAGGGTCTACGATCAAATCATGGCACCTGAGAGCTCGACCCTAAAGAAAGGGTCTCGTGTTGTAGTCATCACTGATCTGCCTGGCGTTTCTGCCGGCACCACTGGCAGAGTCGGTCGATCAATCGGTGTCAAAACAACCCGCTACCGGGTCAAGTTTGACAATGGCGTTGATGTCTTGTCCGTTGCTGAAGGAAAACTCGTCTCAACAGCGGCCTGGGAATTCCTTAAACAAGGTCAAATCGGTGACGGTCCCAAGATAAGCCAAGGAGCGGTTCCCGCCGCGGTTCCCGTCGGAGCCGCCCCGGCTCAGGCTCCACCACCTGCGACACCTCAACCGGCTCAAACACCACCTGAGACAACTCCCCCTGACCCACCCACCGCAAAAGAGCCCGAAGCTCAGGCTGCTACTGACTCCGGAGACACAAGCGAGGATCCTCGCCTCGCCGCTCTGACTGCCAAATCGCGAGGCGCTCGCAAGGCGGCAGGTATTGACGTCGACGCCGAAGACAGTGCTGCACCTGACACTCAAACGGATGCGCAAGCAGATGCGTCGGAAGACGAGGTCGACGAGCCGGAGACCGTGACCGCTAACGCTTCAGAGGTGGAGTCAGACTCGGGGCCCTCACTGCCTGATCTGCCAGACGGCTACTATCCATCCGATAACCGAATTGCTGACCTACTCGCTTCTGTCAAACAGGGTTAGTTAGCCTGCGCTCGTGGAATTGGAAAGGGCGTTGGATCCAGGAACCGTTCCAATACGTTGCCCGTGATACGTGCGACGTCGTTTTCATATCCATTGCGGGCTAGTGCCCCAAACCACGAAATCGAACCCACACTAAACACAGCGCCGCCGCCCGGGGTTTCATAAAACACCATGTCCGCCCTCACAAACGGGTCTGGGATCGGAAAAGCCACTGTGCCTTCAAATTCCTCCTTAGTGCGGAGCATGTCTGACCCAAATTCGGTAGCCGAAGCCAAGATCACGGCATGGCCTGGTGATCCGAGACGTTGATCGTAGCGATCAACCTCTTGGCCAGCTGCTCCGCCCCCCAAGCCCGATGTCCCTATCTGCTCGTCGTCAACACCCTCTAGGATCCACGCGGCGCGAGAAGCCTTCGCCTCTGGGCTTCTTTGATAGAAAGTCGCTTTCTCAAACCCTTGTGCAGCGAATCCGATGCCGACGAGCTCATTCGGCGCCCTACCGTTTCTTCGCCACAGGCCTCCATACTCAGCGCCCCAAGCGTGGTAGTTCTCACCGTCACCAGTCTGCCAATTGCGAACCCCATCCTCGGCGCGCCTCAGTTCGATCGCGCCCGGCCAATGTTCGCTAAACGCGACTCTCCAATAAAAACCGTTGCCTCCTAAGTACATCAGGCGGCCCCCTTGCCTTTGCCACTCATCAAGGGCGTCAAGCATTGCCGTGGACCAGTATTCAGGGTGACTGCCAGTAACGATGACTCGGTACGGGGCTAAGGCGGCATAGCCGTCGGTATGAAGATCTTCGTCAGCGACGATGTCGTGGCCTACCTCGGCATGCAGCAAAAAAGCATTGATATCGGTATCAGGCGTAAAATTCCAACCATCAGCACCCGGGCGTACCTGGAGAACCGGTCTGCGTCTGGAGCTGAACATTACGCCACTACCGTCGGGATGCTTTTCGTAATGACTCAGCCCGAGATCGCCGTGATCAACTAGGTATTGATGTTCTGGGCGGAGGTTTGTCCTAGCGCCGACAAAATCAGCGCCTTCAATTAGCATGCGGTGGTTTGCATACGCCATGTAAGTCGCTGACGGCACTAGTAAGGCGACTTCTGAGTGATGTGCGTTAACTGCTGGGCGCACAAAGAACGGTACGCGATCAACTCCTAGCTCCGATCGAAATCGAAAGCAGTAGATACCGCTCGGCAATTCCGGCGGGAGGTCTATGCGGTGATTTGGTTGCCATCCGGCGTCATATAAATCGTCATGGTGGAAATGAATTGCATTCCACTCATTGGGCCCATCGCTCCATCTCTGATGGTCACCTGTCCACTGTGGGCCCGTCACTCCCCTCGTCGGCAACTGCAGCAAATGGAGGTTCGACTCTCCGATCGCGGCGGGCACGATCGCCTCCTCCATAGCAACTTCCAACCGCCATTCGTTGACAACCGGCCCAACTCTTAGCTTGGGGTCTGCTACGCGCCCATCCCATCGCTCGCCGTTCAATCCGGCCGCTAAACGCAAAACCGGATCCTTGAATGTCAGTTCAGGTACATCCAATGTCGAAGCTTCTTCTCCTTGTTGGAGTAAGTCGCGAGCCGGTGACGCCGATCCAGGGGAACTGACGCTGACCGTAGCCACTCCACCTTCGCCGTCAATATCGATCGTCAGGAGGTACCAGCGTCTGCGCTCCAGCGGAGTCTTACGCAACGGATGCTCGACACCGCCAAATCGCCCCAAAAGTGAGGTTCCAGCGTTATAGACCTCGATGTCTGACCCTTCGCTCTCCAGCGAGATAATCACAGCATCACGTTTGAGCAACGTAGGTTGAAACCAAAGGCTTAGTGTTAAGAAAGACTCTGGTTTGCCGGTGAGTACAAGCGCTTCAGCATATGACCCTGGCACTATCGGTTGATTGATTAGGTCAATCGAAATGGTAGGAACTATCTCGCACTCGTCTTCCGAGAACCCCGGGCCGCTTCGCGTTGGATCGCCGCAGTTGAGCTTGACTACATCGAGATCCCCTGTGGTCGCCTGCAGGCTTGAACCAAACCACTCGATGGTTTCACCTGCGCGTAGGGACCACGGCTCGCAATAACCTGTTATGAGCTTGGGGGCTGGTTCGTGGTCACTAACAGGCATTTGATGCAATTCAAAAAGCTGGTTCAGTAACTCGCGGGTCACTTCGCTCGGTTGGCTTTCCAATCCTCGTATGACTCGATTGGCATTTCGTCAGCCTGCCAACCGCCGAACCCGGTTTCAATATGACTGATGCGTTCCATTCCCATATCTTTAAGTGTCTTTGCAGATAGAGCTGACCTCATTCCACCGGCACAGCACAAGATGAACTCTCGATCTTCTCCAAACACTTCTTTGGTGTAAGGCGAGTCTGGCGACACCCAAAATTCCAGCATGCCGCGGGGTGCGTGCATCGCCCCTGGAATAGCGCCATCTCGCTGCATTTCACGGACATCTCGAATGTCAACGATCAGGGCGCCTTCGTCGCCAGCTCGACGAGATGCCTCTTCGGGAGAAATATTGTCAATTTCGGCTTTTGCCGCCTCGACCATTTTCTTTACTGATTCGATCGCCATTTTTGCCTCTCCCAAACAGTTTTGAATCGACGAAATGTTCGTCGGTTAGATAATCATTACCGATCTAGCTCTGAGTGTCACTTCGTGAACTTTCAGCCAGCAGAATCGCGTTCTCTTCCAGCGTTTGGATTTTGTCATCTGAAAGTGACAGCACTTCTCGCAATACCTCGTCGTTGTGTTGGCCAAGGAGGGGCGCTGGCGGTTCTTGGTCCGGTGGGTCATACGCACCAAATCGAATTGGAAGGCCCGTAACTTCTATGGATCCGAAGTGTGGGTCCTCCACCTTGCGGACCATGCCGCGCTCTGTGAAGTGAGGATGCCGCATTGCTTCTTCAGGACTCAAGACAGGCGCTGCCGGTAGGCGCCATTGTTCTAGGTACTGGAGGAGTTCCTGGTCAGACCCAAACTCCTGCATCCAGTTCTCCACCAAGGCGAGTAACGCCTTGGCATTTTCTACCCTGGAGTCAGATGTAGCGAAGCGCTCGTCTGTCGCTAAGTTCTCCCGGCCCATGGCTTCACACAACCTCGGCCACTGCGGTTCTAAGACCTGCAATACGATCCAACCATCGGGACCTTTGTAGGTACCTGATGGAACTACGATACTGAACTGCCTACCTGATCGTTGTTGGCTCCACTCTCCCTTCGTGGCGCTGTGGCCCTGAACAGCAATGGAGTGCATCGCAAATAGCGGATCGACCAAGGTGACCTCGACATATTGGCCCTCGCCAGTACGTTCTCTATGGAACAAGGCGTGACCGATAGCCCCAAAGAGCGTTAAGCCAGCAGCGCAATCCGATATGGGAGATCCAGTGAATTGCGGCGCGCCGTCTGCTTCTCCAGTCAGATGCATCATTCCCGACAGCGCCTGGCCCATCAGGTCGAAGCCCTGCAGATGTGAAAGTGGGCCCGATTTACCAAATGCCGAGATGGAGGCCATGATCAGTTCGGGGTTGAGCTTTTTAAGAGTTTCCCAATCAAGCGCTCTCCGCTCGAGAACTCCAGGACCAAAATTTTCGACGACTAAGTCGCAATTAATGGCGAGTTCCCTAGCGACTTGGCAACCTTCCTCGGTACTTAGATCTAAACACAGCGATCGTTTTCCTCTGTTCTGCTGGGTGTAGTACGAAGAGGACCCCGTACCAGACACGAACGGCAAGGTGCGGCTCGGGTCACCGTGCGGCCCGTACTCGACCTTTATAACGTCGGCGCCCAATTCCGCCAACATCCGAGTAGCGCTGGGTCCGGACAGATACTGCGTAAAGTCAAGGACTCGGACATTCTCGAGAAGCATCTAAAGACCTTATGTCGGTGACCCAGATTCCGCACCCGTGTTGGCTCAGGGCTATTAGGAATGTCAGAATTTGAGGATGGCGGATCTTGTGCTTGGCATCGATGCTGGAGGGACGTTCACCGACGCGCTCCTTTACTGCAAAGAAGAGAACTCGGTTCTAGCGCGAGCTAAAACGCCTACCACCCACGACAATCTCAGCCTGTGCCTCGCTGCGGCTTTAGAAACTGTCATGGGAAAGGTGGCTGTCGCCCCATCCCAGATCTCCGTCGTGTCAGTTTCCACAACGTTGGCTACCAACGCCTTAGTAGAGGATGGCGGACGAGCCGCGGGCCTCGTAACAATCGGCTTCAAGGAGGATGCCCTTAGTCGTGCGGGGCTTTCGCGCATCAGCGAGCGCTCACCCCACCTGAAGCTGGCTGGCGGACATTCTTCGCATGGGAGTGCCCTCCAGGATCTCGATCTCAGGCCGTTGGACGAGTGGCTAACCGAACACGACTCCAGACTCGAGGCATACGCGGTGGCTGGTTCCTTTAGCGTGCGGAACCCCGAACACGAACAACTCGCAGGTAGCTTCATTCAAAGTCGGACAGGCAAGCCAGTGACTGTCAGCCATGAGCTTTCCTCGAACTTAAACGCCCCCAAGCGCGCGACTACTGCTCTACTCAATGCCAGACTGGTGCCAATCGTCAACGAATTGGTAACCGGCGTTGAAGGCTCAATGCTGCGAGCTGGTTTGACCTCCCGGTTAATGGTGATGCGTGGTGACGGCTCGTTGGTTTCTTCTGACTTTGTTCGGGACCGACCAATCGAGACAATTCTCTCAGGTCCTGCGGCAAGTGCTATTGGCGCGGCAGCACTCGCCGGAATCGACGACGGAGTGGTGGTAGATATAGGTGGGACTACAACCGATGTAGTCATAATTAACGAGGGACGACCTGTCGCTGCGCCTTCGGGCGCAGTCGTAGGAGGCCACGAGACCATGGTGAGCGCTGTTCGAGCCCACACGTTTGGCATTGGTGGAGACAGCCGCATTCAGCACAACCCGCTCAGTGACGATGACTTCACAATCGGACCTTCGCGAGCAACCCCGTTGGTTGTGGCTGCAATTGAGCGGCCGTCAATTCTTAGCGCGCTCTCTCAACAACTTGAACGAGGCCGCGCCCAGGAAACCGACGGTGTATTTCTATGGCTTCGGGAGATCGCCGGGTCGGATCGAGGCGCCTCTCGAGCCGAGAGAGATGTTCTGGCTGAATTGGCGAACTTTTCTGAGGGCGCGAGCCTCGAATCAGTCGCCCGGACACAACTAGCGCACAACGCCATCAACAGGCTCATTAGTTCCGGCGCTGTCGGGGTTAGCGCTTTCACGCCAACGGACGCAGCGCACATACTCGAGATTGACAACCGATATTCGGTCGATGCGGCAGTAGTTGGCGGGATTTTACTGGCGCGGCAACTCGACAGATTCGGAGTGCCTCTTGCAGTGAGTGAAGCAGACATGGCTGGTTTGGTGATCCAGCGGGTTAGAGAACGAACAGCAGAAGCGGTACTTATAGCCGCAGCGGACCACGATGCCCTTTCAGCCACAGAGCTCTCTTTGGTGTTGAAGGCGCAACGCAGTCGTGTCAGCGCCACTGATCGCTCCCCCCTTCTCAGGATGGAGCTCGGCGTGGCCGGTTCCGTTGCGCTGGTAGGCGCCCCAGCTCATTGTCTTGGGCCTGCCAACACCGAGGAGTGGAGAATTCATTCTGCGATACCCGACCATTTCGAGATCGCTAATGCTTTTGGGTCAGCTATCGGCGATATTCGCCTTGCGCATCAGATCACTGTAAGCGCTCCGCGCCGCGGTCTTTACCGGGTCCACATTGACGAACCCATCACTTTTTATGATCTGAAAGCAGCACAACAGTTCGCTGAGGAGAAGGCCGAGGCCCACTTGCGCAATGAAATGCGTTTCGCTGGCGGCCAGTCCTGCAACATCACACACAATTGGGATCTCGAGCAAGCAATAGTCGAAGAGCGGGAACTCTTTGTAGAAGCAACCCTCAAAAGCAGGGCTTTAGGTTCCCCGTAAGCGAACTCTACTTAGCTGCTGCGATTGCCGCATTGCGTCCAAGAGTTTGGCACTGCGGATCGGATTGGAGAATTTGGCTGCGATCTGGGGTCGGTGTGGCACAGAGCGCTGACTCCCCGAAATGACCCTCAAGGGACTTAGCGATCCCAAGAAGATTCAAATCTTCATACATGGGCCCAACGCATTGGACCCCAAACGGAAGGCCATTGCGATCTAACCCGGCGGGCAACGCGGTCACGGGGTGCCCTACTACCGTTAGGCAACTTGTCAGGCCCAACCATGCCATGTAGTTCTCAACGGGGGAATCGTCAATCTCTCTGGGATGCAACGACACCCACGGAAACGGTGGAACGCTGACCGTGGGACAGAGTACGACGTCGACTTCATCGAATACACGATCAACGGTTTCGAATAGTTCTTTTTGGCGTCGGCGCGCTTGAGCAATCGCAAGTACTGACGTCGACAAGGCCGTCTCATAGCTGCGGAACACATTCGGATTAAACGTGTCATCAAAGGACTCGATCTCACGGTGATATTGGGTCGCGAAGATGTCAGACCGTAGCTGCCAATCAACGTCGATCGCATCGGTTAGGTCCAGCGGTACTTGACGTATCCTGGCTCCGCGCCCTTCTAGGTATTCGATGCGTTGTGCGAAAGCCTTCCGCACGTCATCTGAAACTGGCAATCCGCCAAAATCGTCCGTAAAACCGATGTCAAGGCTATTCAGGGCAGGCGTATCGATCGCGAGGAACTGACTTGCGTCCAAGGGGAAGCTCATCGGATCCTGTCGACTGGAGCGGTCCCGCATTGCGATCGCTGCGAGTAACAAACCCACATCGTCCACGCTTCGAGCCATGGGCCCTTGAAGGCTGTAGTTGGTTTGGGTGATGGTGCGGGCTTCGTTGGGCACTGTGCCCGGTGTGGCTCGATGACCTACGACACCACAAAAACTTGCGGGAATTCTGAGGCTCCCGCCGTGGTCAGAACCCGTCGCCAGTGGCGCCATATGGGCGGCTACTGCTACAGCTGATCCTCCAGAAGAGCCGCCACATGTCAACGAGGGTGCGTAGGGGTTTCCGGTTGCACCAAAGATTCGATTGATTGTATTTGCGCCAATGCTCATCTCCGGGATGTTCGTTTTGCCAATGACGATGCCACCGGCTGCCTTGACTCGAGCGACGATGCCCGAGTCTTCGGTCGGGACATGGTCTTTATAAAACTCTGTGCCGTAGGTGGTGACTAAACCTTGAGTGGCCTGAAGGTCTTTGATCGCTACCGGTAGCCCGTGAAGCACACCCGTGGCGGCACCTGCTTGGATTTGTGCTTCTGCAGCTCGGGCCTTATCAAGGGCATCTTCATCACATCGTCCCACCACTGCGTTCAGCGTGGGATTCAACTCGTCGATTCGTTCTAGGCAGGATTGCGTTAACTCCACAGGCGATAGCTCGCCATTGAGAATTGCCGTCCGAGCCTCGTGAGCACCGAGGTCGCAGGGCTGATTCACGCTTCAGACCTTATGACGTCAATGCCACTTGGATCGATGCGTCTCCCGTGAACTTCCATATTGTTGCTGTGTCCCACGTGGTGCAGAGAGAACGCTGCTTGCAAGGCGCTGTACATTCCTGTCGCGTCGACGGCTTGATTCACGCTCTGTTTTGCCAGGGTCAACCCGAAGCTGGGTCGTTTAGCTATATGCGATGCCAATTTGAGCGTTTCGGCCTCAAGGTCTGATCTCGGTACCACTTTGTTGACCATCCCACGCTCCATCAGCTCACGAGCATTCAAGGATCGGCCGGTGAAAAGCATTTCTTTCGCCAAACGAGCACCTGCCTCGAATGGGTGTGCGAAGTACTCAACGCCGTTGACGTTGAACGCAACCACCGGATCGCTAAAACTGGCGTCGTCTGAAGCCACTATCAGGTCCATTGGCCAGACCAGCATGAGCCCTCCGGCTATCACCTTGCCTTGTACCTGAGCGATGGTCGGTTTGGCAAGATTTCGCCAACGCCAGCACAGCCCCAAATACATTTCTGCCTCTCGAGCCATGTAACCCTCTGTTCCGGCAGCATCGAAATGACATTGAGTTCCAACGGTCGGAAAGTCATCCATATCAACTTCCCCAGCCGAAAGATCATGACCTGAGGAAAAGTGCTTTCCGTCTGCTGCGAGAACAATGACTCGGATGGTGTCGTCAGCAGCCGCTACATCGAACGCTGCATTGAGTTCTGACAACATCAAATAGTCCTGGGCGTTGGCGGCCTCAGGCCGGGCGAGGGTGATTCTGGCTACTCCCTCTGCAGGCGTTTCATATCGAATTCGTTCGTAAGTCAAGGTTCGCTCCAACTGGTCTGCACCGATGGTAGGTCCAAGCTGCCTCATTAGCTGCCTCATGACTTGTTTCACCTCTCTTCGCGCGTCACCACCACGAAACAGCTAATTTGTGATATCGAGGAGGTTGATCTGTGACTGCCGTTGAAACGAGAGATGTGCTGGTCGTCGGCGCCGGCTTTGGGGGCCTCTATTCCCTGTACGTTCTGAGGGAAGCGGGTTTTCATGTGACTGCCGTCGAGCGCGGAACGGGTGTCGGTGGGACTTGGTATTGGAATCGTTATCCCGGTGCGCGATGCGATGTTGAAAGTCTTCAATATTCATATTCTTTTGACGATGACCTGCAACAAGAGTGGGAATGGACCGAAAGATACGCCGGTCAGCCTGAGATCCTGAAGTATGCCCAACACGTGTCAACTAGATTCAATTTGACCGAGCTGATTGACTTCAACACCAACGTAGAGTCGATGAGTTACGACGCTGACGAACAACAGTGGACTGTAAGCACCAACTCCCTCACCTACCAAGCGCAGTTCGTGATCGCTGCTACGGGTTGCTTATCAAGTACAAATCTGCCCGAGTTTCCTGGATTGGAGCTGTTTCAGGGCGATACCTACCACACCGGACGTTGGCCCCACCAAAAAGTTGACTTCAGTGGTCAACGGGTCGGCATCATCGGTACAGGCTCATCTGCTGTTCAAGCGATTCCCGTTATCGCCGCCGAAGCTGCCGAACTCACCGTGTTCCAAAGAACTCCCAACTATTCGATTCCCGCCCATAACAAACCGCTGGATCCCTCAGAACAGAGTGACGTGAAGAGCCGGTACGAGGAGCTGAGAAGTGCTGCTCGAGCCGAGCGATCCGGAATTCTTTCCATATTTCCACCAAACGAGGATCTAGCCAGGGAAGCTACAGATGCCGAATTCAAAGCTCGAATGAACGAACGCTGGGATTACGGCGGATTTGGTTTCTATCGGTCTTACATAGACATCGTGGTCGACCCTCAATCAAATGAACGAGTAGCTGACTATGTGCGCTGGCATATCGCATCGAAAGTCGACGACCCCGCGACCGCCGCTCTTTTATCCCCATCCAATACGATTGCTTGTAAGCGTCCCTGTTTGGACACGGAGTACTACGAGACCTTCAATTCCCAACACGTGCACCTAGTCGACATCTCCGAAACCGAGATACAAGCCATTACTCCAACCGGATTACGCGTAAACGACCAGGAGTTTGAGTTCGACTCCCTGGTCTTTGCGACAGGGTTCGATGCCATGACTGGCGCTCTACTTGGCATGAACATCACCGGGATCGATGGTTACACCCTTGACGAGGCGTGGGCTGAAGGGCCACGAACCTACCTCGGGCTCAGCGTTCCAAAGTTCCCAAACCTTTTTACCGTGACCGGTCCGGGAAGCCCTTCCGTGCTGACCAACATGATCATGGCTATCGAGCAGCACGTCGAATGGATTCGAGATTGCTTAGTCTCAATGAGAGAAGACCAGATCGCCACCATTGAAGCCTCATCCGACGCGGCTGACTCGTGGGTGCAACACGTCAACGCGATAGCAGATCAAACCCTCTACCCGAGCTGTAACTCCTGGTACCTGGGTGCGAATATTCCGGGCAAGACCAGGGTTTTCATGCCACTGATCGGCTTCCCTGCCTACGCGGAGCGCTGTGAACAGGTCGCTGCGAACAGCTACGAGGGGTTCGCGCTTGCCTGACAACCATCATTGTCAGATGCTCTCCGTGACGTTGGGCGACCTCACTACCATGAAGGTGGATGCGATAGTCAATGCCGCAAATACTCAGTTGGCTGGCGGCGGCGGCGTCGATGGAGCAATCCACTTAGCAGCCGGGCCGACTGTCCTTGAAGAGTGTCGGGCGATTGTGGAATCACAAGGGCCATGTCTCACCGGCGACGCTGTCATTACAGCCGCAGGTAATCTTTGGGCATCATGGGTGATTCACACCGTGGGCCCAATTTGGGGCAACCACGATCCAATCGACAGCAGCACACTTCTTGCTAGTTGCTACAGCTCATCCCTTGATGTTGCATCAACAGTAGGGGCTAAAAGTGTTGCTTTTGCCTCAATCAGCACCGGGGTGTACGGCTTTCCGCGAGAGCTCGCTGCGCCCATCGCGGTGAGCTCTGTGCTTGAGTGGCTGCAAGGCAATGCTGCCACCGCCTCGATTAACGCTGTGACACTGGTGTGCTTCGATCAGGGCAACCACGCGTTAGTTCAGGATTCGCTAAACCGTCTTTGCCGACACAGCAACTAGGAGCACTCATTCGCCTCACTTTGCTGGAATGTCAACCCTGAGCGCCTACCACTGTTATGTTGGCCCTGCCCGATGGCACATCCATTCGCGTCTGGGCAACCCGACAGAAAGGCCACGGGACCCCAATGCCGGACGAAAATTCAATAATTCAACTCGAAGAGGTCTTCAAGATCTTCGGGCCACAACCTCGTGGCCGCGCTTTCGATCTCGCCAAGGCCGGTGTTCACAAAAACGATGTCCAGAAACAGTCAGGCCACGTCGTTGGGCTCAGCGATGTTTCTTTTTCGGTGAAGAAGGGCGAAATTTTCGTCGTAATGGGTCTCTCCGGCTCGGGAAAGTCAACGGCAATCCGAACCGTCAACAAACTCCACGACGTCACCCATGGGCAGGTCATCGTAGACGGAGTCGACGTCCAACAACTTGAGGGCAAGGAACTTCAGGCCTTCAGGCGAGAAAAAATGGGCATGGTGTTTCAACACTTTGCTCTCTTTCCTCACCGAAACGTGATCGACAACGTGGCCTACGGCCTCAAAGTCCAAAAAGTTGACCGGAAGGAAAGAGAAGCAGCAGCTTTAAACGCCCTAAGGCTCGTCGGGCTCGAACCGTATGCAGATAACGCGACGAGCGAACTGTCAGGCGGCATGCAACAACGCGTCGGCCTCGCCCGAGCCTTAGCCTCAGATCCCGACATCTTGCTCATGGACGAAGCTTTTAGCGCTCTCGATCCGCTAATCAGGCGCCAAATGCAAGACGAACTCATGACCATTCAAGACGAGGTTCACAAAACAATCCTCTTCATCACTCATGACTTAAATGAGGCACTCCGAATAGGCGACCGAGTCTGCATCATGAAAGATGGCGTCGTAGTGCAGGTCGGCACACCTGAAGAAATCCTCACCCAACCAGCCACCGGCTACGTCGCTGAATTCGTCCAAGACGTAGACCAGGGAAGAGTCATCAAAGTCGAAGAAATTATGGTGCCACCCGATCCCCTCCGGATCGATACGGAGTTCGACCAAGTGGTTAGCTCATTGGCCGACGTCAGAGAGCGGCTGGTTGTAGACGCGTCAGGGAAATGCATCGGCCTAGTCACCCGAGGGGACGTGGAACGGGTCGCTACACAGGGAGTTCCAACCCTCGCAAGTGCGCTCAGAACCGATGTCCCCATCGCCGCTCCATCACAAACGCTCAACGAGCTTTATGCAGATGCTGGCCGCGGGCTACCCATTGCTTGCTGCGATGCGGACGGTCAGCTCGTCGGTCGCATGGACCCAACTGCGGTACTTGAAGAACTTGGACGCGTTGAGGCCCTAGCCGACGCATTCGAACGAGAGGTGTACATGTGATGAATCTCTACGCAGAATCCACCGGCCACTTTGTCGATCGCGCAGTCGGAAAAGTGACTGATCTTGAAACAGGTGATCGAGTTGCCGACGCCGTCGCTTCTGCAGTCGAATTCGTCGCCCTAATTGGCGTTTTCGCCATTCCTCTTCTGTTTCTTCTTGGATCGGCAAGAAGAAGACAAATATCGGCTGCTGTTGGGGGTGCTGTAGCCCTTCTGGGGGTTCTTTGGTACAGAAGCATCGGCGATTGGGATCAGCGTAAAAATACAGTGCTGGACAAGTGGCAGATACCCGTTGGCGATTGGGTTGAGCAAATTACTGTCTGGGTGGACCTCAATATGAAAGAAACGTTGGCGGTCATAAAATGGCCGTTCCAGACGATGCTTGAGGTCGTAGTGGACGACTGGCTTCTCGGACTCTCCTGGATGACCGTTTGCCTGGCAACCTTGGTTGCTGGCTGGGCCTTTCGCGGGCTCCAAGTTGGAGTTGGGTCGTTCCTGGGTCTCACCATTTGTGGGCTTCTAGGAGACGAGTATTGGAAGGAAACCGCTAGGACTATTGGCTTCATAGCCGTCGCCGTGATCCTATGCGTCATCATCGGCATCCCAGTTGGAGTCGCCTGCGGGCGCATGGACGGTGTGTGGAGAGTAGTACGACCCCTCCTAGACGCTATGCAAGTCGTGCACTCCTTCGTGTACATGTTGCCGTTTGTCTTTTTCTTTGGGGTTGGTTTCGTTTCAGCAACGATGGTAACGATGGTCTTCGCTCTACCTCCTCTTATTCGATTAACCAACTTAGGAATCAGACAAGTGCCCGAGGATGTAGTGGAAGCTGCACGCGCCTACGGAGCATCTGAACGAAGAGTCTTGACAGACGTTCAACTACCCCTCGCTCGCGCTGCCCTGATGACTGGCATCAACCAAACCTTGCTGCTCGCCATATCCATGCTTGGCATAGCAGCGATCATGGGCGCGGGAGGCTTGGGTCGCCTTTTGTATAGATCCATAGCCAACCAAGACATCGCCCTCGCCGGTTCCGGTGGCCTTGCATTCTTTATCGTTGCAGTCGTACTCGATCGCCTCACCCAACCGGATGACTCTGACAAAGCTGGTCTCTTTAGCCGGATTACGGCCGCGTGGAAGAACACGCGCACTCCAGAAGCTCTGCTACCCGACAACAAAGATGATGGAAGCGCTCAAGAACCTGTAGACCAAGAAACAGAAGAAGCTAAATACGAACCACTTGGCGCCAAAGAGCGCCTCGCTATGCTCTGCGCAGGTGCTGGTGCCCTCATCGCTGCAATAGCGCTGTTGCTACCTTGGAACAGCGGAACAGGACATGTGTCCGCGTATGGTCGTTTCACCGATAATGAGCTCGCCGGGCAGAGCTTTAACGGTTTGGCGGCATCGGGTGGCTCATGGTTCGGAATCATCATCTTGCTGTGCGTTCTAGCGGTCGGCGGGGCTCTGTACTCGACAGCGTGGTTCGCAGGCCAGCGAAATAGGTGGCTTGGCCCAGACGGTGCGACAATCTTTAGCCTCGCCGCCGCAGTTACGGCCCTATCTGCCACACTAGCCAACGCTCCAGACAGCGCTTCAGGCTTTCAACGCTCGTCAGGCGTCTACCTAGCACTGGTCGGATGCCTCATCATGGCAGCAGGTTCAATAACCTGGGTATGGAACGCCCCCATGGGAGCGCGACGACCGCTGTCCTCGGGCTTTAACTGGGGTCGCATGTTTGGGGCGTCCTTTGCTCTGGTATTAATAGTGATGGCTGGTTACTCCGGATGGACCTTCGACACCCGAGCTGACTCGGTAATAGGACCAGAGCTCCAGATAGAACTCGACGCGCTTGCTGAGCAAAGCAAAATCGCCGAAGAGGCCGGTGATCTGGCCAAGGCCGGATCTCTCGCTGCAGAGTTCACTGCCCTAATCTCTTACGCGCAAAGGACCGGGGACGTTATCTATGACGGCTACACAGACGAGGGAGCTGGACTTGGTTGGCTTGCTCTCTTCTTAGGACTGTTAGCACTCCTCGTGGCTATACCGGCCTCCGGCTTTTTGTCGCAAGAGGAGCTGTTCCTATACAAGTGGTGTTCCGTTGTATGCGGCTTAGGCCTCGGGCTGCTGCTTATAAGCGTCGCTTGGATCGGGAGCATATCGAGGGTGGCGGAAACCAACCTCGTCTCGGGCGTCGGTGCCGTGTTTTTGCTGTTCGCGGGGGTTACGACCGCTGCGAGTGCCCGAGGCACCCTTTCGGAATTCGACCGAAAACAGGTATACACATAACAGCTTCGCTACAAAAGGTTGGTGAGAGTGCCGCAATGTACGGTTCTTCGCTCTTTAGCGACTAACCTCCTTTTGGCGTGTCTGGGCACCACCCATAGACCGCAATAACAAGGGACTCTAGGGAGGGCCCCATTTATGAACAAGAAATCAACTACGCGCTTGCTAGCAGTAGCTACAGCTGCGCTTCTGATACTTGCTGCTTGCGGCAGCGACGACGATTCGAGTTCCGGCAGTGCTTCAGAGGCAGAGGCATCCGCTTCAGCTTCTGAGGCCGCAATGAACATGACCCCCGGTGAGGGCGTCCCTGTTACTGCTGGTCGGGCTAACTGGAGCACCGGTTATGTACAGGCTGAAATCTACACAGCCCTACTCAGGGAACTCGGCTACACAGTGTCCGAATCAGCCGATATGGAACTCGGACCACAGAACGCTTTCATGGCTATGGCTTCTGGAGACATGGACTTCTGGGCCAACTCGTGGATGCCAGGCCACCAAAGCTGGCTCAATGGCGAAATGACCGACGGATCACTAGTTGGCGATCACGTATCGGTCATTGGTGAAGAAATGGTTGCTGGCGGCCTTCAAGGCATGCTGATCACCAAAGGCTTCGCCGAGGAGTACCAAGTTTGGACACTTGAGGACCTCGACGGCAACGCTGACGCGATAGCTGCATATGACGCCACCGACGCCAACCCTGGCAACGGAATGGTCGATATCTTTGGCTGCCCAGAAGACTGGACCTGTGACAACATCATTAACTCACAGCTCGCAGGCGGCGGTTACAAGAACCTTCAGCAGGTAAAGGCTGGCTATGACGCAATGTGGGCACAAGCTGTCGACATGGTCAACGAAGGCCTCCCAGTTGTGGCGTACACATGGACGCCATCGGCGTACATCACACAGATCCGTCCAGGTGACAACGCTTATTGGATCGGCATGGACTACGTCCTTGACGACTCCAACCCAAATCAGCAAGAGGGTGGTGAAGCTTGGGACCAGCGCCCAGGTACCGCAGCCATCGGCGCGGACATGTGCCCCGCTCAAAACGCTGACGGCCTTTGCAAAATCGGTTGGGTAGCAGCTGACATTAAAGCAGCCGCCAACAACGATTTCTTGGACGAAAACCCAGCAGCCAAGCAGCTTCTGACAGACATCAAGCTGTCGGTAATGGACGTATCAGTAGCCAACGTGGCCCAGGGTGAAGGCGCAGATCCTAAAGATCTTGCAGCTGACTGGATTGCAGCAAACCGCGGATTAGTAGACGGTTGGCTTGACGCCGCTCGCGCTGCTAGCTGATATTTAGATATATCCACCCCCCACGGGGATGGAAACACGCTTAGAGAGGGCGGGGCTGAAGCCCCGCCCTCTGTGCGTTCCACATAACTATTTGGCCACGACTACGTTGCGCCAACATTCCTCCAATGCAACGCGACGAGACCCAACAAGACCCGCACCGCACGAACATCCAGCGTTACGGATGAACGCTTAGGTGGCGATCACGTGTTCTACGAATGCTTCCAACGTCACATGAGCTTCTCTAGCTGAGACGTTACCGAAGGCAGGACAAATAGTGACGTGCCCCAGTGTGGATTCTTCTTCCAGGCGCAGAAAGTATTCCCTTACCTGCACTGGCGATCCAGCAATCAGAGACTCAGTCGCCACCGCCATCTCAACATCGCCCAAAAAACTCGGCACCATCGTCGGAGGCCAAAGATCATATTTTCTGAACAACTTTGTCAGGTTCGCATCAAAATGACCCCACGCCCGTTCCGCAACCTTCTTAGCCTCCTCACTGGTGGGTGCTATCACGACCCGGCGAAGTGTTGAAACCGTCGGAACGTAACCGCCCGCACCATCGCTCTTCTGCTCGTCGTGAAATGCGGCAACCTTTTCGGGAAGTGTCGAGATCGGACCAGGGATGATGGTACTTACTCCCATTTCGGCAGCCGTTGTCGGATTACCAGGTCGCCACAACGGAGGGTGCGGTCTTTGGAAAGGATCAATTTCCAAAGGGTGATCACTCGCCGACCAAAACTGCCCGTCGAATGAGAAAAGACAGCCAAGTCCTTCGTCCGTAACCAGTTCCATAGCACCCAGAACAAATGTCAATGCCTCGTCGGTGCGAGCTAGCGCCTCGTCGGGTGGGACACCCCACAGGAGTTGCTCTGGTGGACTTACACCTTTCCCAAAACCAATATCTAAACGGCCCTGGCTGAGGTGGTCCAACATGCACAACTCTTCATATAAACGAAGGGGCTCATAAAAGGGCAACAAGTGCACGAGCGAAGCAATACGCATCCGCTTAGTTACCTGAATCACTGCGCTCAGAAACACGTTGATGCTGGGCGCAATATCCAACGGAACGTTATGGTGCTCCGACTTGAACCAATGACTGAATCCGCCCTCATCGGCCAGGCGCGCCAGGTCAAGATGCGATTGGTATTGAGACGCTATGTCGGCAGTTCCGTCGTTTTCGAGTTGATCGAAAATTCCAAAGTTTAAAGACGAAGTCATTCCAGAAGTTCCGGCAGAACCTGTGGTTGTGCTGAAGCCGTAACTCGAGCGAGACCTCCATCAACTGCCAGGGTTTCACCTGTCACATATCGGGAAGCATCCGACGCAAAGAACATCACAACGTCGGCTATATCGTCACCAAAACCCCACCGTTTGAGAGCAATCTGTCCCTCTAAGTCCTCAATTAGGCCTGGCACCGTATTGCGACTTTCCTCCCAGATCGCGGTCGCTATTAAGCCCGGGGCAATCGAGTTAACCCGGATCCCGTCCGGACCCCAGTCTGACGCCAACGCACGAGTCATCGCGTCCACGGCACCTTTGGTGCCTGCATATGCGACCCTGGCTCCGGGTCCCCGAATACCTGCCACCGAGCTGACGTTAATAATCGAACCGCCACCTCTTGCTTTCATCGAATCAGCTAACCCAATCGACAACGTGAGAAGCGAACGCACATTTATGGCGAAAACCAAGTCAATCTCTTCTTCTGTGAGTTTCTCCGGCATGCGACGCATAGGGATGCCTGCATTATTTACCAGAACATCAACACCCTGGACTTGATCAAGAATCTCCCCTGCTAGCTGGGTACCTGCACCTTGTTGAGAAAGGTCGCAGGGAATCACCACCGGCGAATTCGTGAGGTCAGCTGCCACTCGTTCCAAATCGGAAACTGTCCGACCGCTCAGAACCACCTGAGCACCAGCAGAATCCAACACCCGAGCACTCGATTCACCGATCCCTCTACTGGCACCAGTAACGACCGCAACCCTGCCTGATAAATCAAACATCCACAACTCCTATATTCATCTCGCTCATTGGTCTCAATCCTTGTGAAGATCTAGAAACTCAGAGAACTGTTGCGCCGCCGACTCCATTGCGGCCCCACTCTTCCATTCATGAATCAGCGTCGTATTCTGTGCCAACTCATTGATAGCTAGCGACGATTCTGATGGATGATACAAATCATTACCTTCCAGGATCAGTAACGGCGTCGTCACTGATTGCACAAAGTCTTCATCAACGTTGAACAGAAATTTGTCTGACTCGTACATATTGGCTCTGAACCGCGCCCAATCATCGTCAGAGACCTCCGGGCGTCGGGGCCGAAGCTCGTCGGCCCACGCGTCGTACATATCAAAAAAAGCGGACCTGTTGTCACTAAGACCAATGGTCTGGAACAGGACGCCCGATGCGACGCGGTCTGGTGCCTGCTCTATCAAACCCATCACATAAGGTCCGCCGATACACATTCCCGCCACATGAAAACGTTCAACCCCAAGGTGATCGAGGAGCGAGAGTTGATCTGCGGTGTAGGTCCCCCACCCATGATCACCAGAAATGGACCCTTTCGATCGACCCGCGTTGCGTTGATCCATAGCGATCACACGGAAACGATCACTTAACTGAGGTATCGGATTCCAAGGAGTCGACTCCCAGAAAGATGCTTCTGATTTCATACCGCCTGGTGCAATCAGAAGCAGCGGAAAACCGCTGCCGTATTCATCGAAATGGATTTCAGCATCATCAGAAACAAAACTAGGCATACGCATATTGTGGCACGTCGGTATTCTCATCGGTGATGTTGCTCTTACCTGGAACCGATAACGAAGCGTGTGCACTTCATGATTTCGGTGGTGATGGCCCGCCGGTGCTCCTAACACACGGAAATGGTCTTAACGCAGGTATGTGGGCAACCGTTGTCCCCAATCTGCGCCCACACCGTCAATGTTTTGGCCTTGACTTTCGTGGACATGGCGCATCACGGATCACCAAGTCCCCTTTAGACGTTGATAGAGGACGTCTAGTAGAGGAAGTGCTCAACGCCGTAGATGCTATCGACAACGGCCAAATCGACGCTGTGGGTCACTCCCTAGGTGGAGCGACCCTCCTCCGCACCGAACTCGAGAACCCTGGGACGTTTCGAAGGCTCTGGCTGTTTGAGCCAGTCATGGTGCCAGACGGCCATGCTCGGCCCGATGGCGATCACCCACTGGTCGTCGCTGCCCGACGACGCCGTACAAATTTTCCCTCACTTCAGGCCTTCACTGAACGTCTCTTAAGTAAACCTCCATTCGCGGACTGCGAGGAACAAGCCGTGCGGGCCTACGCCGAACTTGGCACTTATCCAACCAGCACGGGTGTGTGCCTCAGCTGTTCAGGAGACACAGAGGCCCGAATATTTGGATCGGGAACCACCACAGATTTCACAAAACTCAAATCGATCAACACCCCAACTGTTATAGCCAGAGGCGAAGCTGTAGCGATAGGAAACGAACTGCCCCCAGAGATGGCATCTCCCATAGCGTCACACCTCAAAGATGGCCGCCTCTTGCCCATGGAAGGCCTGACTCACTTTGGCCCAATGGAGGACGGGGCAACCGTCAGTCAGGCCATATTGCAACACTTGTTATAACCGTTAGGCCACCGCTGGGAGAGAGTCCGGGTCTATCTCGTAGAGATCGACGACATTGCCCCAAACCATCGCCTCTCTTTCGTCATCTGGAACCTCAGCCAAAATATCGTCGAGAATTGGGCGAGAGTTGGGCCATATCGAATCATGGTGCGGATAGTCGTTACCCCATAGAAGATTGCTCACTCCAATTGCATGCCGTGTTGCTATTCCTTCTTGATCATCTTCAAAAGTCACCCAGAAGTTTCGGTCAAAATACTCTGATGGCTTCATGGTCAAACCATCCGCTAATTCCCACGGGGTTCGATATGCAGCGTGATCCAAACGTTGCAAGGTGTGTGCAACCCACCCGGTCTCATATTCACTGATTACAAATTTCAGCTCAGGAAACCGTTCCACCACGCCACCGCAAATGATGTCAATCATGGTGTTAACCGCTGTTGTGTGAGCGAGGGTGTAACCCTTAAGGTTCCCGCCTGGCGTCCCCCAGTGTTTGGGAAGACCTCCATCTAAGGTTTGCCCGGTGAAAATGTGCATGGTGAGCGGAACACCGTACTCCTGTGCTCTGGCCCAAAACGGATCGAATGCGGGGTCGCTGTAGGGAAGCGAAGGATCAACGTGGGCTGGAATAGCAAAGCCTCTGACGCCACGTTCGGCAGAGCGATCAATTTCAACCAATGCTCGTTCGACGTCAGGTAACGGCAGGCATCCGACTCCAATCAAGCGATTCCGATCCACGGAGCAATAGTCGAGAACCCAGTCGTTGTGCTGACGGAAAGCCATGTCACGCACCTCGGGATCGGGAATAGCGAAGGTAAACATACTGAGGCTCGGGTACATAACTTCGCCCACAATTCCGTCTGTGGTCTGTTCCTCTAAGCGAGCCACTGGATCCATGACACCAGGGTTGAAGCCGTCGTATCCCATAGCGATCCGTTCGTGGGTTGCCGGATCGTCGAGACGTGCACCGGCGATACCTAAACGTCCAACTGGCAGGGTTTGCATTCCTCCAGGAAGCACCAACCACGTACCCGGCTTGCCCTGGTAGTCCTTTTCGATGAACGGCGCCCGATCACCAAATTTGTCAGTCAAGCCGTCATAGATCTCCGCGGCTTCAACGACGTGGGAGTCGCAAGAAAAGTAGCGCATAAGTTCCCCTTTGTAACCGGCTAGCTCTCAGCTCTTGTTATCTGAAACCGTAGCAGGACCGCACGGCTGACTTCCGAGAGCTGTTCGATCTCTTGTGGTCAAGTCTCACCGTGATACGTCAAGCCCAGTCATTAACGAGCCGCGCCATCTCAATCGCCGCGACAGCAGCTTCTTCCCCAACGTTGTGTGATCCCGGACCTTGGGAGCGTTCAATTGCCTGCTCAGTTGACTCGACGGTCAAAACTCCAAAGGTAATCGGAACTCCAACTTCAAGTTGCGCCTGTTGAATGCCTGAAGCGCAGCCTTCCGAAACTATCTCATAGTGCGTTGTCTCTCCGCGAATCACTGCCCCAATAGCAATCACCGCGTCTACCTTTCCCGAAGAGGCCACCACTCGACACGCCATCGGCAATTCAAAACATCCAGGAACCGCAACCGGGCCCACAGCCTTAGCTCCGAAGGCCTCTAGGCCCCGAAGAGCCCCTTCCAATAACCGGTCAACGATCGACGTATTCCATCGCGCATGAACAATCGCTATTTGAAGCCCAGCGCCATTTAAACCAACAGACGCTGATGCACGGTTTTCGCCGGTAGCCATATATCAAACTCTAGAGAACGACGACACGGCTTGCTATCAACGACCTATCGTCTTTGTGTGATCCTCACCTCCGAACACAATAAAATTAGAGAAGTCGCTCGCAGTTTCGCTCGTAGTGAAATTGCTCCCAATGTCCGAGAGTGGGAAGCGCAAGGTGGCGCGCCAAAGGCTTTGTACCAAGCTATGGCGAACATCGGCCTACTTGGCATGACTATCGATCCTGTCTACGGCGGGTCGGGCTTGGACTTCGTGTCCTACGCACTCGCCATGGAAGAAATAGCAGCAGTTGACGGCGGAATCAGCAACATGATGTCCGCCAACAACTCCCCCGTTGCCATAGGAATAGCTACTCATGGCACAACGGAACAAAAGGATCGCTTCTTGCCACGTCTGTGTGCAGGAGAGTGGCTCGGCTCGTTTCACTTGACCGAGCCCCATACTGGCTCTGATGCATCATCAATTACAACTCGCGCTGTTCGAGATGGAAACCAATACATCCTCAACGGACACAAAGCCTTCATCACAGCAGGATCGACCTCAGACATAGCGATGATTGTCGCCGTTACGGACCCACAACAAGACAACCCCGGAATCAGCGTCTTCCTCACTCCGACCGATAATCCCGGCTACCAAGTCATCAATACCGAACGAAAACTAGGCCACAGAACCAACGATTTGTGTCAGGTGCGATTTGATGAAATGCGCATTCCCGCTACAGATTTGTTAGGCGAAGAAGGGCGTGGCCTCGCGATTGCTCTGGGTAGCCTCTCCTTGGGTCGAATAGCTACAGCGGCTCAGGCAGTTGGCGGCGCCCGTCAAGCCCTGCAACTTTCGAAGGATTACGCCTCTCAACGGGAGACTTTTGGAAAACCCATCATGGGACATCAGAGCGTTGCTTTCACCCTTGCAGAGATGGCAACCGAGGTTGAGGTGGCGCGCCAAATGTACCTGCATGCTGCTTCTCTTCATGATGCTGGTGAAGACTCCGCTACCGCAGCGTCAATGGCGAAACTATTTGCTTCGGAAATGGCTGAACGCGTCGCATCGAAAGCAATCCAAATACACGGAGGTGCCGGATTTCTCGAAGACCACCTCGTAGAGAAAATCTATCGCGACGTGCGGGTCTACCAGATATACGAAGGAACCTCCGAAGTTCAGAAAATCGTTATCTCCCGTAATCTAGATTCACTCGAACTGTGACGGCCTGGCACTGTTCTAGGCTCTTCACATGACACTGATTCGTGTTGCGGCAGACATTGGTGGCACATTTACCGATATTGCGCTTGACACCCCATCTGGCCTCTACACCAGCAAGGTTCTAACAACGGCACAAGAACCCGCTATCGGTGTCCTTCGTGGAATCGAGGAAGTACTCAACGAAGCAGGACTAAAGGCGAGCGATATTGATGTTTTTGTTCATGGCACCACCTTGGCAACGAACGCATTGATAGAGCGCCGCGGCGCGGTAACAGCCCTGCTGACCACAGAAGGCTTACGCGACTCAGTCGAAATGGCTCACGAGAACAGGTTTGAGCAGTATGACCTTGCCATGACGCGACCCGAACCGCTGGTTCCCCGCGACCTGCGCTTCGGCATACCTGAGAGACTCGATTCAACTGGCCGCGCGCTCAAAGACCTAGACACCGCAGCATTACGAACTGCCGTCCACACAATGAAACAAAAGGACGTCGAGAGTGTCGCCATCGGCTTCCTACACAGTTACGCCAACAGCAGCCATGAGCAACGAGCAGCAGAGATTGTTCAAGATTTGTGGCCAGAGGTATCGATAACCCTCTCTAGCGAAGTCTGTCCAGAGATCCGAGAATACGAACGCTTATCGACTGCATGCGCAAACGCTTACATCCAACCGCTGGTGACTCGTTACCTCCGGGATTTAGAATCCCGACGGCACGCTCTCGAAATGTCATGTCCCATGTTGCTGATGCAGTCCGGTGGGGGCCTCGGCACCCTAGAAGACGCTCTGCGATTCCCTGTTCGATTGGTGGAGAGCGGTCCCGCCGGCGGTGCCCTTTTGTCTGCAGAGTTAGCTCGCTCTTTTCAGTTAGAGAAAGCTCTCAGCTTTGACATGGGCGGTACCACTGCAAAACTTTGCATTATTAACGATGGTTACCCGAGAACGTCCCGCGAGTTTGAAGTTGGGCGCGAATACCGATTTCTCGCGGGCAGCGGGTTGCCTCTGCGTTTGCCGGTCATTGAAATGGTGGAAATAGGGGCCGGAGGATCCTCAATTGCAAGGCTCGATGAGCTTGGCCGTATCGCAGTCGGCCCCACGAGTGCTGGCAGCGAACCCGGTCCCGCCTGCTATGGCCGGGGCGGCGAAGCTCCAACAGTGACCGACGCGGATGTTGCTTTAGGTCGCATTCTTCCCGACGGGTTCGGGAAAACCGAGTTGAAATTCTCGAAGAAAGCTGCATTTAGCGCCATTAACGACACGATGCTCGACGCCGAGACGCAAGATCCAACTCTGGCGGCTCTCGGAGTTGTTGAAACAGTCGATGAGAATATGGCTAGCGCTGGTCGAGTGCACGCCATCGAGCAGGGCTGCGACATCACCGATGGCACGTTAATTGCTTTCGGTGGGGCAGCTCCCCTACATGCAGCCCGTGTCGCAGAGAAGTTGGGAATTTCCGATGTCATAGTCCCAAATGGCGCGGGCGTTGGTTCCGCGATTGGTTTTTTGCATGCCCCGGCGTCACACGAAAATGTCCGTACCCGATACCTTCATCTCGACTCTCTTAATGTTGACGAGCTCATAACGATGCTTGAGGAAATGCTTGCGGAATCCGAGGGGATAGTTCGACGGGCGGCGCCTCATGAGGACCTACTGCGAAGCGCAAAAGCGTTCATGCGTTACGCGGGTCAAGGACACGAAATAACAGTCCACCTCGATCTTGACGAAATCCTCTGCAACCCCAGCCCTGACGCCGCGCATCTGCAAAAAATCTTAGAGGAAGCCTTTGTCGAAGAGTATCGACGCCTTTACGGGCGAGAGATCACCGGATTGGGGGTGGAGACCCTCAGCTGGGTAGCGACAGTGAGCTCTCCGACGAAGACATCGAATTTCGAGAATTCTGAAATTCCAAAACATAAGCTCGAAACGCAGGTCACCACCCTGGCCGCCGATACCTCTACAGGAGAAATGACGGCAACAAGTGTCGTAGCTCGAACCGAGTTAAGCAACGCTTACGTAGTCGGCCCTGCACTCGTAACTGAAAGTCAAACCACGACCTTTGTTCCCGCGTCGTACAGCGCTTGGCTAACTGCCAGTGGCCACCTTCGAATGCGAGGGCAGCAGGCAGGTTTCAGCGAATCTCCATCTGAAACCTCAACGGCATTAAAATCACTCCATCGAGACATCATGTGGAACCGGCTAATCGCTGTTGTCCAAGAGCAGGCGACCACCCTGGTTCGCTCAGCCTTCTCAACTTCGACCCGCGAGGCTGGTGACCTTTCAGCTGGCGTCTTCGATCCCCAGGGCAGAATGTTGGCCCAGTCGATTACTGGAACACCGGGACACGTCAACTCCATGGCCGCTTCGGTTAGCCATTTCTTAGACGAATTTCCGGTTCAGACGATGCGTCCTGGTGACATTTACCTCACCAACGATCCGTGGAAAGGCACAGGACACCTCTTCGACGTCGTCGTGGTTACGCCGGTGTTCCGGCAAAGCCACGTGATAGCACTTTTCGCATGTACCAGTCATGTGGTTGATATCGGCGGAGTTGGATTTAGCTCCGCCTCCAGCGAGATATTCCATGAAGGATTACAGCTGCCGATTATGCGATTCGCTACCAATGAAGTGTTCGATCCTAACGTCGTAAAGATCATTGAAGGAAACGTTCGAGATGGCGTTCAAGTCATGGGGGATATCTATTCGCTAGCTGCTTGCAATCGAGTGGGCGCTCTTCGTCTGACTGAGATGATGGACGAATACCAACTCACAGATCTTGACGATCTCGGACAGTACATCATCGAAACTTCTCGCCTCGCGATGCTCAAAGAGATCCAGGCCCTGCCCGAAGGCACCTGGAGGGCTTCCATGCGGGTGGACGGTGTTGACGAGCCTCTAGATATCGTTACCGAGTTAGAAATTACATACGAGGGCATCAAGGTCCGTTTCGACGGCACGAGTCCTGTCCAACCGCACGGAATCAACGTCCCTATGTCCTACACGGATGCCTACACCTCATTTGGGGTGCGTTGTATCGTCGGCCCAAACATCCCAAACAACGCCGGATCTCTCGAAGTCGTAGCTGTTTCAGCCCCATCAGGCTGCATTCTCAACGCACCTCATCCTGCAGCCGTCAATATTCGGCACGTTATGGGTCAAATGCTGCCCGACGCTGTGTATGGCTGCCTTGCTCAGGTCATTCCAGACAAAGTTCCAGCGGAAGGCACCAGCTCTCTATGGAATTTGTTGGCAAGTGGTATGTGGGACGACGACAGGACTGCAAACTTCATGATGATGAGCTTTAACTCCGGCGGAGCGGGAGCGCGCCCAGGTCAAGACGGGCTATCGGCGACCGCCTTTCCTAGCGGGGTGCGTAATATGCCCGTCGAAATAAACGAAGTTGTGTCACCGCTCATCTTTTGGCGTAAAGAATTTCGCCCGGACTCAGGAGGCGATGGAGAATTTCGAGGAGGGTTAGGGCAAGTTGTCGAACTCGGCCATCGAAACGACGGGGAGTTCCTCTTCAGCGCTACCTACGAAAGAGTCCAACACCCGGCGCGAGGTCGTCACGGAGGAAGCGATGGCTTACCCGGGCGACTTTCTCTCGACGACGGGACTCCTGTTCCCGCTAAAGGTAACACTTTGGTGCCGGGCGGCAGACACCTAATTGTCGAATTTCCAGGTGGCGGTGGCCTAGGTAAGCCAGAACAGCGAATGGAAGAGGCGCGGCTCCGCGACCGGAGATTAGGGTACGTAACGTCTTAAGCCGGGGGGTTCGGCGTGACAGAGTCCGAAGAGCAACTGCCGCTCAGCGGCATCAAAGTATTCGAGTTGGGCATCGCCATAGCCTCACCATTTTGCGGCAAGTTGATGGCGTATTTCGGGGCGGATGTAATCAAAATCGAATCCCGCACTAGCCCCGATATCGTTCGTCTACTTGGCTCGGCCTGGCTCAAAGATCGCGAGGAGCTCGCGTCAATCGCTTCCGATACCAGTCCCTACGTATCGGAAATGAATGCCTCGAAACGCAGCGTCGGCCTAGAACTCAAAACCGACCAAGGCAGAGCGACGGCTATGCAAGTTCTTGCAGAATGCGACGTTTTCTTAGCCAATTTTGGCGCCCGAGCCCTGGCTGATCTTGGCTTTGACTACGAATCAGTTAAGGCAGTCAAACCCGACATTGTTTACGTTCAGTTGCCGGGTTTTGGCAGCAATCCTGGTACGCCGTATTACCCGTTTGTTGCCTGGGGCCCCAACCAAGCGCCGCTCGTGGGAATGGACGACTTCACTGGTCACAGCGATGATCCTCCCGCTGGTATCGCAACCGTTGCCCCACCCGACTACATGTCAGCCCTGCACGCCGCTATAGCGACGCTAACCGGCCTGGAGCAACGGGATCTTACCGGTGAGGGAGTGCACGTAGATATCAGCCAGTTTGAGACAACCCTTGCGCTTCTTGGCCCATTCGTAATGGACTACGACCTAACTGGCGCCATCCCCAGCCGTATGGGTAATCGCTCAATGTGGGGCGCCCCACAGGGTGTTTACCCATGTTCCGGCACTGAAAACTGGATCGCTATTAGCGCCACAGACGAAGATGATTGGCGCGCAGTGAGAACCTTGGCCGGCAACGCCATCGATCAAATGTTTGATGATGCTGCACTACGCATGGAGCACCAAGACCAACTTGACGAAGAAATGGCGAGTTGGACTGCCGCTTTTCAGGTCGATGATCTGGTCGATCGTCTCCAGACCCTTGGTGTCGCCGCTCACACAGTGTCCACTAACGAAGATCTTCTTCACGACACCCACGTAATGAGTCGCGGCTGGTACCAAGTCGCAGATTCAAAGCGCTTAGGACGCGATGTCTTCAGCAACTGCGCCGTCCGCCTGGACCAAACCCCAGGTCGTTGGACCCACGCAGGACCGTCCATGGGTCAGCACACTCGGGAAGTGCTCCAGAGTTTCGTGGGTCTGAGCGACACACAGATTGATGAACTCATTGACGCTGAAGCCGCTTTCGAGGCCATCGCTCCTGAAACGGTGACCAGTCGACCTTGGGACGACTGGATCCATATGTTCATTCCCGGGGTTGATGATGCGAGGGACCTCTAATGGCGGTCCCGTACCAAGGCGTAACAGTGGTTGACACCACCGGCCTCACAGGCGCCTACGCAACTCGACTGTTTGCGGGTCTGGGCGCCGAAGTCGTGCATCTGGAGCCCCCTCAAGGGTCTGCTCTGCGACAATTGGCCCCCTTCGTTGAAAGCGTCGACTCACCTGAAAACAGCTTGTGGTGGAACTATTTGGCCATGGGCAAGCGCAGCGTCGTGCTCGAACCCGGAGACACCGACTCCTTAGAGCGACTTATTTCACAAGCAGATGTGGTCTTCGAGGATCAACTTCCGGAACGTTCCGGTATCCCAGCAGAATTGATTGGTCCTTCCACCATCCGAACCAGAATTTTGCCGTTCGGGCTTACTGGTCCGAAGCGGGGTTGGAAGAGCTCCAACCTCGTGGCTTGGGCCGGTTCAGGAATTCTGTACACGACAGGATTTACCGATCGTCCCCCTGTTGCTCCTGCAGCCCCTGTGCAGCTTGCATGTCATGCGGCAGGGGCTTCCGCTCTTGTCGGAACGCTCCTCGCTCTTCGTGCTAGGCGACTCAGCGGCATAGTGCAAAACGTCGAAATTTCCATGCAAGAGGCGGCGTTGACGATCGCGCCTGAAACCGGGGTTCCGATGTTGCTTGACGACAGAGTGCACAGGGAGCGCACCGGAAACCGTCGTGACTTGGGTCGGCCCTTCGGACTCTATCCCTGCAGCGACGGTTTCGTTTCAATCATCGTACTGATGCCAAGGCACTGGGTTGCTATGGCGCAGTGGGTGGCCGAAGTAACCGGAAACGAGAGCATCACCGAGCCTGTTTTCGAGGACAACGCGGTTCGGATCGAAGCTAAAGATTTGATTGACGAATGGGTCGAGGAACTCACCACCCAAGGAACCCGCCTTGAGTTGTTCAGAGAGGGTCAACGGCGCGGGATACCTATTACACCCGTTAACACCGTAGATGCATTAGTCGATGATCCTCACCTAGAAGCCGCAGAATACTGGTCCTCTACCGATCTTTACGATGGTCAGACGGTAACGGTGCCTGGTGCGCCCTTTAGAACAAATGCACAGTGGTGGTCGACAAGCCGTGCCCCATTCTTAGGTGAACACACCGAGTTGTATATCAACTGACCTTAAGAAACGACGTTGAATCTGAGGCCACAGACTTCAATCGTGTCACCTTCACAAGGTAGCCCAAAGTCTTGAGCACTCTTAAGTAAAGACACAGGGTCTGAGGCCTTGATGTCGATACCTCCAAGACCCTCTGGTCGACCATCTGAAGGAGCAACGAATCGGACGGGACCATCTGCGGTCAATATGGTCGGGTCCTCATACTCCAGCTCAATGGCTTGCTGAAGTAAATCAGCCCACCGCGCAGCTAAACGTCCTGGTTCAGGTGTCTGAATTTCAGCTCCGACGATCGCCTCAATGATTTCGGTGTTGCGGTGATCTTTCCAGTCTCGTTCCACTGGCCACCAATCACCGTCAGGTGCATCCTCGTTTTCGCACCAACGAAGCTCCACCAAGCAGCCGGGCAGATCTTTGGGGTGAATGTGAAGAGCATCGCTGTCAGATTCGCTAATTTCACCGCCGGCTACCAGTCTCACACCTTGTTTTTCTAAATGTTCTCGGTGCGTCTCATAGTCGGATCGGCTGACTTGAAAGAGCAGCATGTAACCACCAGCGCCTTGACGGCGGGCTATGTAGCGACCGCCAGCTGATTCAGGACCAGGTCTTAAAGGTGTAACCAACTCCAAGAACTGATTCCCAATTGGCATAACGAAGTTCTTGAGGCCGAAGACGCTCACACCCGCTTCGCGGCCAGGGCGAGTACCTGGGTCCCTATAGGCAACGTCAAGACCGAAAACTTCACGCAACGCTCGCTCCGTGAAGTCGTATTCGTCTCCGACCATCGCCACTTGACGCAGCCGTAAATCCATCAAGATCCCCCAAACTCTCGACGAAGAGGTGCCAGTACCTCAGAGATGAACATGTCCGCTTCTGCAGCTGAGGAGGGATTACCGAAATCCAGAACAAAGTGCTCGAAGCCAATTTCGATCAGACCACTTAACAAGTCAGCAAATTCGCTCGCTTCGGATTTCGTCTCTGGTAAGGCACGCTCGATAGTTAACGAAAACTGAATTTCGCTCAAATCACGTTCCAACAAGTGCAGTTGCTTATGCATCACGTCGCATTTGCGTTCAAGCGATTCTCGGCTACCTCTCCAGACCGTGTTCCATATATCTGCCTGACGAGCCGCCAAAGGTATCCCTATCTGCTCACCGGAAGTACCTACACAGACCTGCGGAATCACCTCGGGTCGTGGCGGAGCTGCAGCGCCCTCAATACGGAACATATCCCCCTCAAAGCGAGGTTCGTCCTCGGACCACATCCGCCTGCAAATTTCTATGGTTTCTTCCAACTGTTTGAATCGGACGCTTGGCTTAGGAAACTCATAGCCGTAGGAGTGGTACTCCTCCTCGCGCCATCCAGCACCGATGCCCAAGATGAAGCGATTCCCAGTCAGAAACTGCAGCGTGCTTGCCATTTTTGCCGTCAAGGCAGGAGGCCGGTAGCCCACCCCCAATACGTGATGACATAAATCGATGTCCGGGAATTTCGCGGCACACCAAGTTAACGTCGTCCAGGCTTCAAGAAAGGGATCTGTCTTTTGATCAAAACCATAAAAATGATCAGCGATCCACAAACTGTCGAAATGCGCAGTTACATCGGGCAAAACGTGGTCACACTGATATTGGACAATGGGCTGATAGTCACTCCACTTGTTCCCGATCACTGGAGACAGCCACCCAAAACTCAGCCCTTGCGCACTAGTAGCCACTGCAGCACCCTTCCCAACACGTCACCCCATCAAGTTTGAACGGCTGTGCGCCAACCATGGGGATCATCACCGCTCCCATTTTGGATTGCGACCAAGCTCTCTCGCAGACGAAGGGTGTTACTTCCGGGTTCACCATCCCCAAAGGTAATTTGTGCGTCACCTCGTAACACAGTTCCGACCGGTGACAGCACGGCTGCTGTGCCCGACAAAAACGCTTCGCCGTTCTCGGCCCACTGTTGAAGTTCGTCGAGCTCGATGGGACGTTCTTCCACCTCGTAACCCAAGTCGTTTGCAAGGGCGAGCACCGATGAGCGGGTTACCCCATGCAGGAAAGAGCTATCTAACTGGCGTGTCACCACTCGATTATCGTCGGCAAGGAAAAAGTTGGCGGCACCCGTTTCGGTAATGTCACCGCCAGTGGCGAAGAGGATTTGATCAACAGCAGCATTCTCTGCCATAGCGTCCAAAGTAGGTGACAACGCCATCGCATAGTTCGCACCTGACTTCACCATCCCGAACTGGGGCGTGGTGCGGGGAATCTCTTCCTCTATCAGCAAAGTTAGAGGCCTAACACCGCCTTTAAAGTAATCACCAACTGGGCAGTTAACCACGTACAACAGTGCTTCAGAGGACGGGGTCGCAGCGGCTCCAATATTTGGTTCTGTGCCAATAAGGGTCGGTCGAATGTAAAGGGATCCAGGTGGTGGAGGGACCTCTTCGACATTTGCCTCGACTGTGTCAATAATCATTTGGCGTAGAACGTTTGCGTCCGGGATCGGGAGTCTCAGCAACGAAGCGCTCTGACACATTCGGGCGACGTGGTCGTCAAGGCGGAAGATCGCGAGAGAGCCGTCGACCTGCCAGTGAGCTTTTAGACCTTCGAAGATTGCGCTCCCATAGTGCAAAGCGTGGGCCGCTGGACTCAAGGTGAAGTCACCATACGGTTCGACGCTACCCGCGTATCCATAGACGCCATTAGCGGTGGGCGCAGTGGCCATCCAGTCGCAAAAGACTGTGCCAAACGGCACAGTCATCGGATCAGGCTTTTCACTCATGACATCTCCATTCAAGGTTGAAACTGTACCTCACCACTGAGAGGACAAGATCAGATTTGAGTTGGAATCGCCACTCGATAAGACTTTGGGGCCGTCTGTCCCCTACGTTGTGCATATGACTCAACTTTCCCAGTCTGTACGACTTGACTTTGAAGACGACATTGCGATTATCCGCGTGGATAATCCGCCAGTAAACGCGCTCAGCTTTCACGTCCGACAAGGCCTTTTGGATGGCGTCACTGAAGCGGAACAAAGTGACGCTAACGCCATAGTCCTTATTTGTGAAGGACGCACATTTATCGCCGGAGCCGACATCACCGAATTCTCAGGCAAACCGCAACCACCATCGCTCCAAGAAGCCCAAGATGCTATGGAGAACTGCTCCAAGCCCGT
>DJZU01000044.1 GCA_002448715.1 Candidatus Neomicrothrix sp. UBA6944
TTCACCGCACCGCGGGTTTCAATGCAGCGAAGCTGGATGTATCGGATGCGACCTTCGGTGAGACACCTGAACAATTTGGAGGCCATCGATTCGGGCCTCATTCGCACCAGTCCGGATCAGAACACATCACCCACTGCTGCTCAACTGCGCTGGGATCCGTTTCCGTCGATCGCATCAGATACAACTTGGCTCACCGGACTCGCGACGGTAGCAACGAACGGAAACGGCGAAATGCAGGCGGGGGGCGCCGTCCATCATTTCGTCGCCTCTCAATCAATGGGAGACACTGCATTTGTCAATACTGACGGCGAGCTGATGCTGGTTCCATACGACGGCCACTTATCAATAAAAACTGAAATGGGTCACCTCGAAGTAAACCCAGGTCATATCGCTGTGATCCCACGTGGGGTTAAGTTCTCAGTCGATCTGTCAACAGACACCGCCCGCGGGTATGTCTGCGAAAACTATGGGGCCAATTTCTCTCTTCCCGAACACGGCTTAGTCGGAGTCGACGCGAACGCCCTACCCCGGGACTTTGAGTATCCGATTGCGGCCTACGACCGTGACGATCGTTCAACCAGACTGGTAGCGAAGATCAGCGGCCAGTTATTTTCTACCGAACTTGAGCACTCTCCGTTCGACGTTGTGGCCTGGCACGGCAATTTAGCCCCCTATCGTTATGAGCTCCGTCGCTTCTGTGCTTTAGGTCCCGTAGTCTTCGATCACCCCGACCCCTCTATTTGGACAGTTCTGTCTTCTTCGTCGGATACTCCGGGGACCGCGAATCTCGACTTCATTTTGTTTCGTGAACATTGGCGCGTCGCTGAACACACTTTCCGACCACCGTGGTTCCATTCGAATGTTATGAGTGAACTTATGGGGCTTATCGAGGGAATCTACGATGCGAAAGCTCAAGGATTTGTCCCAGGAGGGATCTCCATTCACAATTCGTTTATCCCTCATGGACCAGACAGCGAGGCCTTTGCAGCCGCAACCGAAGCAGAACTGGTTCCCAGCAAAGGACCTGACTCTTTAGCGATCATGTGGGAGTCCCGTTACCGATGGGTTCCGACCTCTTGGGCTATGGGGTTATCAGAGCTACAAGGCGACTACCCCGAGAGATGGTCCGAACTCGATCGCCAGTGGGACTAGGCAAACACGCCACCCGACGTTGACAACTCGCGGCGATCAATAGAGAAAAGGTCATCGGCGATATCTGGATCAAATGAATCTGTTTTGCCGGTTAAAGCCCTCGCAATCATCGCTCCGATGCCCGGCGCTAGCTTAAATCCGTGGCCGCTGAATCCGTTTGCTAGCCATAATCCCTGGGTGTGACTTGGGCCCACTATCGGATGGTCGTCCTGTTTGTTGATGGTATACAAACCGCAGAGACCTGTCGTAGTCCCAACATGTTTGATGCCTGGCACTCGATGTTGGAAAGCGGCCAGCGTGGCTTCTACGCAGGCTTGATCTGGATTCACGCGGAAATGGTCGGGATTAGATGTGGGTTCCATAAACTCCGAGATTTCTGGAGACACCAAAAGAATTTGGCGGCCGCTTCTTTCAATTCGGTAGGCACCATCAGTACTTCCATCAAGCGTTATAGGTAGCCGAGGATCGTCATCCGACCATTCCCGCAAAATCAGTTGTATTCGCGTCGGGGTAAGGGTCCAGCGAGGCTGCGCTCCTGCAATCTCGTTAATCCAATTACACCAAGGACCGGCTGCGTTAACGACCACTTCTGCATGCACGGCGACGTCATTGTCTGTGCGCACTCCGGTTACTCGATCGTCGCTGAACAGAAGATCTGCGACGCCAACCTCGAAACAGATTTCTGCTCCAACTTGCCTGGCTGCTGCCACTAAATCTGAATTCGCTCCGGCAGGATCAGCTATGCCTGCTTCGTTTTCGTATAGGAACGAATGACCGCTTCTGCATTGGTGATCTTCTAACGCCGCAAAGTCGACCCGTTCTACACATAAATCAAGTTCAGGCCACCGACCTAACACGTCGCTTGAAGAAAGAATTTCTGTTGCGACACCGTTGTCATGCAGACGGGCATAGTCGCTTCGTAGTTCTTCATCTGTTCTGTCTAATACCCACAACGCCCCCATCTGTGTGTAGTCATTCGTCGGGTTTGCAAGTCCGGTGAACTCTGTCCATGAGCGATATGCAACTTGGCTGCTTTGCGCCAAACGTACGACTTCTGGAACTGTGTAGCGGCAACGCGATATCGCCACGGACGCCCCGGTGGAACCCGTCGCTGGACCTGCAGCTTTATCAATGACAAGAACCGTCATGTCGCTCCGCCGAGCAATCTGGTAAGCAACGGCAGATCCAATGATGCCGGCACCAATGACGATCACGTCATATGAAGATCGGGATGGTGTGGAACCGCCTTGGGCTGGTTTAGCCATGCCTCAGCATCATTTCGATATCTTCGACGACTTCCTCGACCGATTTCCAATCAGTTTCGACCTGTTCGAACTGACTGTACGCGTTCGCCCGTTCCTCATAGAGACGCCGAAGACGGGATTCGTCTGAATCAGCTAACAACGGGCGAACAGGACCGTCTGCGTCGGCTTTATAGCGGCGTTGAATTTCTTCGATCGAA
>DJZU01000011.1:0-5435 GCA_002448715.1 Candidatus Neomicrothrix sp. UBA6944
TCTATTGCCCAGAGCGAATCGCGAACTGCGATTAGTGAGGAATTTACCTGTTCTAAATCGTCCGTAAATTCGTCGAGCTGGTTATCAATTACTTTAAGAGCCTCAACGGCTTGACGAAGTTGGCCTTCGATCGCTAGCGCCGTGGCACGATCGAATACGAGGAGCTGTACACCTGGTACGGTCCGCAATGTTTGGTCTATTGACGCTAGAAGTTCTGCTGCTTCAAGGGTTTTCGTCGACATCTGGTTGACGCCAACGCTGGCCGACCGCAGTGTCTCAACTGCCGTCGCAAGGCGCGAAAGAACATCTTCAGCGGAAACAGATTCCGTATGGTCGGGTCCTCGGAGGACGGCGATAATGCCGCACATACCGTTGAGGGTAGCGGCGGGTTAGGTCTGGTTATTCGCGGTTACCCGATAGCAGCTTGAATTAGGTCCGCCAGTCGTTGTGCTTCGGTTTGCGCCAGACGCTCTTCGGACGCTTCAACCATGACTCGAACGACAGCTTCAGTTCCGCTTTGTCTTACGAGCACCCGCCCGTTATCAGATAGGCGGCGCTCAGTTACTTGTATCTCTTCTTGGATTTTGGCCGGTAGCTCAGAAGTTTGCTCTTGGACCGGCACGTTTACGAGCACCTGTGGAAACTGGTGCATCGCGTCTCTGGCGAGTTCTGCACTCGATCGCCCAGCACGGACAATGAGATCGGCGAGAAGAGCTCCGCTGAGCATGCCGTCGCCGGTGGTGGCGCGATCCCAAAAAATGATGTGTCCTGACTGTTCACCTCCAAGTGTTGCCCGTCCAGCATCAAGCTCGGTGAGAATATTTCGATCTCCCACGGGAACTTCGATGGTTGATATGTCAGCTAGGTGCAGCGCTTCACGCAGTCCTTGGTTGGACATTTCGGTGATGACAACTCGCCTATCGCGAAGCTGGCCGCGTTCAGCCAGGTCTTTTGCGAAAAGGCAGATCTGCCTGTCTCCGTCGATGGTTGCGCCATCTGACCCAATTGCTACGAGACGATCGGCATCACCGTCAAACGCGAGCCCAAGATCAGCTTGCGACATGAGAACTGCTTCTTTCAGCTGTGTTGGGTTTGTCGATCCGCAATTCTCATTGATGTTTCTTCCATTGGGTTTCGCGTTGATTATTTCGACCTGGGCTCCCAACTCGGTAAAAAGCGGGCCAGCGAGATCGGATGCGGCGCCGTTCGCGCAGTCGACAACCATTCGCATACCTTCTAGCGTTCGACTTTCAAGAGCTTGGTATATCGATTCGCGCCACGAAGTGATCGGGTCGGGGTGAGAACGCACTGAAGGAACCGGGCTGGAAGTAACGGACTTGTCTTCGAGTAGTTCCTGGAGACGAATCTCAATATTTGTTTGTTCTTGGTCGTGAAGTTTCCTGCCGCCGGGAGCGAATATCTTGACGCCGTTGTCTGTCCATGGGTTGTGCGAGGCGGACACGACCGCTCCTGCGCAACGTTCAACTTTTGCTAGGTGGGCGATGACGGGGGTGGGAACTATCCCAATGTCGGTAGCAGTATGGCGTCCTTCGGTCTGCAGAGCTCCGAGCATTGCGCCAGACAGGACACTTCCTGACTCGCGCGTGTCGCGCCCAATTATCCATTTGTCAGCGGACAGAACTTCGCGGGCGGCGATCGCGAGGCATGTTACAAATAGTGGGCTAAGGATCTCGGGCGCCGGGCCACGGACCCCGTCGGTGCCGAATGACAATGTCATGTCGACTCCTTTGAGATTTACCGCTTGGAGTACTGCGGTGCCTTACGGGCTTTCTTGAGACCGTATTTCTTGCTTTCTTTCTTCCGAGCATCTCGCGTTAGCAGCCCTGCTGCTTTGAGAGTCGCTCGTTGTTCAGGATCGATGTCGATAAGGGCTCTTGCAATTCCAAGCCTCAGTGCACCTGCCTGCCCGGCCGGGCCGCCGCCATCAAGTGTGGCGTCAATGTCATAGGTCTCGGCTTGGTCGACCAGACGGAGGGGTTCTGTGACGAGAAGACGGTGAACCGATGAGGTGAAGTAGTCCTCAAAAGAACGTTTGTTGCATCTGATTACGCCAGTGCCTGGTCGAAGGCGGACACGAGCCACGGCTTCTTTACGTCTACCTGTTGTTTGGGTGAGTGGAGTGGTCATTTATCTTTCAATCTCAGGTTTTTGCTATGGCGTTATCGAGAACGAGAGTTTCCGGCTGTTGAGCGGAGTGGGGATGGTCGGGGCCTGCGTATACCTTCAGTTTGGTCAGCATTTGAGCGCCAAGGCGGTTCCGCGGCAGCATGCCTTTTATTGTTCGGCGGATAGCTTCTTCAGGCTGTCGGTCTAAGAGATCAGCGTAGGTCTGTGTCTTGAGGCCGCCTGGATACCCGGAGTGTCTGTGAACGAGTTTCTTTTCAGCTTTTTCGTTGGTAAGCACCACTTTGGCCGCGTTGACGATGATGACGTGGTCTCCGCAGTCAAGGTGCGGAGCAAAGGTGGGCTTGTGTTTTCCGCGTAGCACTCGTGCTACTTCAGTCGCCATGCGGCCAAGCACCAGATTTTCCGCGTCAACGATGAACCATTGACGTTCAATTTCGCTCGCTTTTGGTGAATAGGTACGCATTACGCGTCAACCTCTCGTGTCTCTGGATAGATAATTTGTTCGATATTTAGGGTGCCGCTGGTGTTAAGTGGCCGAGGAACAAGGCTACGGGTGTCACGGTGAAACGGCAAACGTGAGGGTTGAGTGATTTCTTGTTTATGTGGGGCTTCATGTGTGTTTCTGATAGCTCACATGCATCAGAGTCAAACCATGTGGCGGGGCGATGGGCGGAGCAGCAGATCTGTCTTTGGCCTGCACTACAGCTTCAAATTCATCAGCGGATCGGTTTCCGAGACCGGTCGCTACACAAAATCCGGTGAGGGAGCGAACCATCTGGTGACAAAACGCGTTGGCCTCTACAACAAATCGAACTCTTTGTTCTGCTGGACGAATCCATTCGGACGTGTGAATTCGTCGAGTTAATGGTTGGTCGGCTTTATCTTTAGGTCGTCGGCAAAATGACGTGAAGTCGTGTTCTCCGATGAACCGGCTCGCTGCATCGTTCATGGCGTCGAGATCGAGACGCGGCGTGATGTGCCATTCAATGTCCGCGTGAAGGGGGTCAGCTGTGGGCGAGTTCAGAATGTTGTAGTGGTAAGTGCGTTTACTTGCAGAAAATCGGGCGTCGAAATCTGTCTCTGCGGGCGTCACTGCTTGTACCCGGATATCAGAGCTGCATATCCCATTGAGCGAGTCGCGAAGAAGGTCAGGATTGATGCCTTCATTCGTAGTGTGAAAGGAAACCACTTGACCTAGGGCATGAACTCCGGCATCGGTTCGCCCGGCGACGGTGAGTTCAACTGCTTCTCCAAGTACGGTTTCGAGCGCGTTACGCAGTTCAGCTCCAACTGTGCGCACTCCCGGATTTTCAGCGAACCCACGAAATTCAGTGCCTTTGTAGGAGAGGTCAATTCGTAGCGTGCGGGCGGAGGTCATCATTATGAAGGTAGTTTCATATTGGCTTGGGAGGGAAGAGATGTTTGATCTAGTTATTCGCAACGGGACGGTAATTGACGGTACTGGGAGTCCTGGCCGGGTGGCTGATGTGGCTGTCCGCGAAGGGCGCATTGTGGCAGTAGGCGAGGTGGCCGAACAGGGTGAACACGAAATTGACGCTGCAGGACTAATAGTTGCACCGGGATTTGTTGATGTTCATACCCATTTCGATGCTCAAGTGTTTTGGGACACGACCTTGTCTCCGTCACCACTACATGGCGTGACGACTGTTATTAGCGGTAATTGTGGTTTCACTATTGCGCCTTTGGAGGCCGAACACGGTGAGTACATGATGGAAATGTTGGCAAGAGTGGAGGGTATGCCGTTGACATCTCTGCAAGAGGGAGTTCCTTGGAATTGGAGAACATTCGGCGAGTACCTTGACGCGATTGACGGCACCTTGATGCCAAACGCAGGGTTTCTGGTCGGTCATAGCGCTCTACGAAGAACGGTTATGGGTGAACGATCCGTGGGCGAGTTCGCGTCGGAAGGTGAACTCCAATCCATGAAAGAGCTATTGGCTGAGAGCATTTCTGCCGGCGGGTTGGGGTTCAGTTCTTCGTGGGCCAAGACTCACAATGATGCTGATGGTGAGGCGGTGCCCTCTCGCCACGCATCCGAAACAGAACTCATTGAGTTGTGTTCAGTACTTCGAGACTCAGATGCGGTCGCTCTCGAATTCATTCCAACGATCGAAAGATTCGACAACGAGGTTTATCAGTTGCTTACCGACATGTCGGTGGCTGCGGACAAACCGCTGAACTGGAATGTAATTTTCGTGAATGCGCGTCAGGCGGATGTCATAGAGGAGAAGTTGCAGGCATCGAACTATGCGGCGAGCCAAGGCGGTCGAGTGGTCGCGTTAACAGCGCCAATGCCAGCTGTAAGTCGTTTGTGTTTCGAAAGTGGATTTTTGCTCGACACCCTCCATGGCTGGGCTGAACCAATGACGTTACCGCCTGAAGAAAAACTGGCACTGTTGTCAGATCCTGAGCGTCGCAAAACGCTGAACGAGGACGCTCAGAAACCCAGCGCTTTTCGAGGGGTCGCTCGTTGGGAACGCCTTACGGTCGGCGAAGTAACTAAGGGAAGTTTGAAACACCTTGAAGGTCGAACTATTGCCGAGATCGCCGATGAAACAGGCAAAAGCCCTTGGGATGCGTTGTGTGAAATAGTTGTGGAAGATGATTTGAAAACCGGATTGTATCCGCCTGCTGCTGGGGACAATGACGAGTCTTGGGCTTTGCGGCAAGCGCTCTGGAACGACGATCGCTGTCTAATAGGAGCTTCTGATGCCGGGGCGCATTTAGACTTTCTGGCGACGTTCAACTATTCCACCTACCTGTTGGCGGCCGCTCGAGATCGCAACTTGCTGACTTTGGAGAGCGCAGTGAACAAGCTCACTGACGTTCCAGCACGCCTATATGGACTTAAAGAACGCGGACGGATTGAGGAAGGCTGGTGGGCTGACTTAGTAGTTTTTGACGCTGCTGAAGTCGCCCCAGCCGAGGTAGAGGTTCGCGAAGATCTGCCTGGTGGCGCCTGGAGGTTATATAGCGAGGCCGTTGGAGTGCATCACGTGTTTATCAACGGTGAACATGCAGTTCGAGATGGCGGCTTTACCGATAATCGGCCTGGAACTCTTCTTCGTTCGGGAAGGGACACCGAACCTGTATCTGCTAATGGATGATATGGGTTAGTGGTCTCGTCCATCGGGGTCGAGAATCGTGGTCAGTTCCTCAATGTTGAATTCTGATTGCTGTGACGGTTTGATCAGCTTTGCTTCTGCTGTTTCTAAGCGTTTCACTGTGTCAGCGATAGCTGTAACCGCTGAGGGTGGTACCACAAC
>DJZU01000011.1:5759-7581 GCA_002448715.1 Candidatus Neomicrothrix sp. UBA6944
GCTCCATGGCGATCGGCGTGAATGATGTCGCCGGGGGAGACCGGCATTCCGTGGACTGTCACGGGGATTGCGTAGTCAACGACGTGGACCCAAGCATGAGACGGACTGTAAGAGCCTGCGAGGGCACCAAAGCCTTCGGCCCACATGTCGGCGTCTCGGATGGAGCCATTAGTTATGACTCCAACTGATCCCAGTCCTTTGTGCAGGTTGCTGTTTACTTCACCCCAATGGGCACCGAAGCCGACCTGGTCGTCAATGTCTTCGATAACGGTCACGGTGGGACCCGGGGGTTCCGCTATATGTGTGAAGTAGCCGATTCGTGTGGCTAAATCTTTGTCTTTGCTTCGACCTGAGGGCGCAGTTGCTCTGATTGTCGCTGTCCGCGCGTAACCAACAATGGGTGGCAGAGATGGGTCATGGCAAAGGAAAGGCTTCGTTGTGAATCCCTGGGTACGTCGTTCAGGAAGTATGACTTCTATCGCGTTGCAGATCGTTGGGGTGTCAAAGTCCCTGAGCGACTCTATTGCGAACGAGTCCGGCACTGCCGAGTCCACAGAGGGTTAGACCAACTCGATGAGTGCCATTGGGGCGTTGTCGCCTTGGCGTGGTCCTAATTTGAGAATCCTTGTGTATCCACCTGGGCGATCCTCGTACCTCGGCCCAATTTCATCAACGAGTTTTTGTGCCATTTCTTGATCTCCGTTAAGGCTTGAGACGAGTTGTCGGTGGCGGTGGAGACTGTTGGATCCGGCACTGGCTTTTTTGGCTTTGGTGATGAGCTTTTCTGCGTAGGGGCGCAGTGCCTTGGCTTTTGCTTCTGTTGTTTCTATGGCTTCAGCTGCAAACAACGACGCGGCAAGGTTGGCCATCATGGAGCGTTGGTGACTTGAACTGCCGCCGAGTCGGCGACCTTTCTTCGGGGTGGGCATGAAGTTGCTCCTATTGAATCGTAGGGGCCATACCTTTGAGAGCTAGACCTCGCTCATCAAGCTTTTGTATGACCTCGTCAAGAGATTTTTGTCCGAAGTTGGTTATCGCCATTAAGTCGTCGATGCTCTTCTCAAGCAGCTCGCCGATGCTATTGACTTGGCCTCGTTTTAGGCAGTTGCGTGGTCTCTCGCTCAGGTCCAAATCTTCGATCGGAAGTTCGAGTTCTGGGGAGGTGGTCTCCACAATTGCGATTTCTTGGATTTCTAGTCCGAGTGGTTCCTCGCTCATATCGGCTACGAGGCCGACAAGGGTCCGGAGTGTGTCACCCGCGGATGCAAGTGCATCTCTTGGGCTCATGGCGCCATCGGTGTCGATATCCAGAATGAGACGGTCAAAATTTGTTGATTGTTCAACTCGGGTTGGTTCGACCTCTATTGACACGCGGCGGACGGGGCTGAACAGCGCGTCGATGGGGATCACCCCGATCGTAGAGCTGCTGTCCTGATGCTCCGATGACAAATATCCTCGTCCTTGTTGGACGGTGAGATCAACACCGAGTCGGCCGCTCTTGCTGAGCGTCGCTATATGGAGTTCAGGGTTGACGCATTCCACATCCGCCCCCCAATCAAAGTCTCCGGCGGTGAGATCACAGGGTCCAGAGGCGTCGACGCGGACAGCCACGGGCTCGTCACTTTCGCAAGTAAGGACAATGTCCTTTAGGTTCAAGATCAGATCGGTGACGTCCTCAACCACGCCTTCGATAGTTGCAAACTCGTGAAGAGCTGCTTCTCCGTCGAACTTAACCTGCGTAATTGCTGCACCGGGTACCGACGACAGCAGCGTGCGTCGCAGGGAATTGCCGATGGTATGTCCGAATCCGGGTTCGAGAGGT
>DJZU01000051.1:0-5197 GCA_002448715.1 Candidatus Neomicrothrix sp. UBA6944
TTGCCATGGACGTAGTCTCCTCGAGTTTTAGCCGGCTGTCTCCCATCTTCGCAGCACGCGACTGACCTTGCGCGGATAATCTGCGGGCTAATGGAAGAACATCTAACCGCACACGAACATGTCACACCTATGGCAGACGGGGCCACTGGACCGCTGCAGGGGATTCGCATTCTGGACTGCACACAGGCCATAGCAGGTCCATGGTCGACCATGATGCTTGGCGACCTCGGTGCCGACGTGATCAAAATCGAGGCGCCTCGAGGCGATCTACAACGACCGATGGCGCCGTACACACGCGAGGACGCGGAGCGTTCTTACGGAGGTTCCTTTTCTACTTACAACCGAAATAAGAGAGGAATAGTTCTCGATTTCAATAAAGCCGAGGGCAAAGAACGATTTCTCAATCTTGTCGAAACTGCCGATGCAGTCGTGGAGAACATGCGCGCCGGTGTCATGGATAATCTCGGCTTAGGTTGGGAAATCCTCCGAGAACGCAATCCCCGCCTGGTTTACGGAGCAATTAGAGGGTTCGGTGATCCGCGAACAGGAGCGAGCCCTCATGCCGACTGGCCCGCCTATGACGTCATCGCGCAGGCGATGGGGGGACTCGTCGCACAAAATGGAAACGGACCCGAGAATCGAATTCAGGTTGGTCCATTTATAGGGGACATATATCCCGGAACCATAGGGGCTATGGGTGTTTTGGCCGCCCTATTTCATGCACAAAGAACCGGCGAAGGGCAGTTCGTCGATGTAGCAATGGTCGACTCAATAATGGCCCTAGCTGAAATGGGAGTGATGCGTTACTCCTACTTGGGTAGACCCGATACTCCGCCAAGCGGCAATCGAAATGATTTTGCAGTTCCATTTGACGTATTCGAGACTAAAGACGGCTCGATAGCTATCGCAGCTCCCACCGATCACCATTGGCAAGAATTGGCGACCGCTATGGGGCACCCCGAATGGGGGGCAGACGAAGACAAAGCAACTATTCGGGCTCGAGTACTGAACCGCGAACCGCTAGACAGTGCGTTGACCGAGTGGGTCAAGAACCGAACCAACCAAGAAATCCTTGACCTAATCGGGGGAAAGGTGCCTTGTGGACCCGTCAACTTACCCGGCGATTTATTTTCAGATCCGCACGTTGAGGCCCGAGAAATGCTTGTAGCCGTAGACCAGCCAAGTGGCCGCCCAATTGTTCAAGTCGCTTCTCCAATCAAGATGACGAAGACGCCTACGGGAATTCACCGGCGCGCACCTCGACTTGGCGAGCACACCGATGAGGTTCTAGGCGAGATCGATAACCTTCGGGGCCGTTTCGACTAGGTCCATCGACTCACAAAGCCGGTCATCAACTGTGTTGCTTATCTGCGCAGTCATAAGCCACCTCGACAAGTCCTTCACCTCTCGCGTCGAGCAGAACAGACTTGCCGAGTTGATTCATGACGTAGCCCATAGAAAGACCCAGTTGAGGGTCTGCGAAACCGATCGATCCGCCCGCGCCGACGTGACCGAAAGCCCCTTCACGGATATTGACCGAGTCATGATCTCCGTTTGTTGAGCGTCGATTATCCATTCTCAACATGAAACCCTCAGAAAAGCGGGTGGGTAGTAGGAGCATTGCATCACATTCGGTCGCTACCGAGACGTCCGCCATGCGTCGAACTTGTGCTGCACTCACGAACTCACCTACAGCACATGGTTTGTAAACCCGGGCCAGACCACGTGCATTGGTGATTCCACCCCCGCCCCCTAGTTCAGCAGACCACACTTCTGGAGAATCTCCCTTTGCTCCACCTCGGTTACGCCATGCCCTGCCCTGTAACCCGTCGGCATCAGCAAGAAAAGCCTGCGTGAAGGCAGAAAATGTTTCATCAGCTTCCGGCCGGAACGGCCGCAGGGCAGAAACACGATGATGTTCTTCTGAGGGTAAACCGATCCAGAAATCGGCATCCACCGGGTCGGCAACCTCTTCCTTGAAAAAAGTTCCCAAGCTTCGACCCGACGCTCGACGCACTAACTCGCCAGCGACCCATCCAAACGACATTAAGTGGTAGCCATTGCGAGTTCCCGGAGGCCACCAGGGTTCTTCAGCCGCCACCCGGTCGCACATGTAATCCCAATCAAACGCAGCTCCTTGAGGTAAGTCTTCCCGGAAAGCGGCGACGCCTGTGGTGTGATTCAACATCATACGGGTGGTAATTGAGGCCTTCGTTCCGCGCGCAAATTCTGGCCAAACCTCTGAAACTGGTGCATCAAGGTCAAGCAGTCCTCTGTCCGCAAGGAGATGGCAAGCGAGCGCTACTGCTCCCTTAGTGCATGAGTTGATCACAGCGATCGTGTCTTCACTCCACGGGTTTCCTGCGGTGTCGCTTTCCCCAGCCCATAGGTCCACGACAGTTTCACCTTCGAATGTCACGCAAACGGAAGCTCCCAGTTCGCCTAGATGATGGAAATTGGAAGCAAACTTCTCGTGAATGGGCTCCCATCCTTCACTTACTGTTCCATGAATTTCGACGCTCATAGTTGCCAGATTGTCACGTGAAGAGCAGTTATGTCTCCTCATTGACGATGTCCTCAGGTAGTTTCACCGTAATGGCGAAGCGCAAAAAGAGACGTCCAGCTATGCGTCACCCCCATCACAGTTCACAGCCTGTGCTAGCCGGCGCGGTTTCACCCATGAAATCTGTGCCTGCAGATATAGCGCGTCCGGACTACGCCGAAAGCGGTGTTCCACAAGTGACGGCACCCGACGAAATACAAAAGGACGAAGCGACCATCAAACGAATGCGTCTCGCCGGGTCAGCAGCGAGAAGAGTACTTCGTAAAGTCGCTAACGAAATAATCCCAGGCGTAACTACCGATTATCTAGATCAGGTATGTCATCAAGCGTGCATTGACGAAGGCGGTTATCCCAGTCCACTGAATTACAACGGATACCCCAAATCGCTTTGCACCTCTATTAACGAGATTATTTGTCACGGAATCCCAGATGATCGACCGCTTCGGGAGGGTGACATTATCAACTGCGACGTAACAATATTTCTAGATGGTGTCCACGGTGATCACAGCGAAACTTTTGCTGTCGGCAACATTGATCAACCATCAACTGATCTCATCCGAACAACCAGAGAGTGCCTTTATCTGGGAATAGGCGCTGTGCGCTCAGGCGGGGTCGTGAACGAAATCGGCAAGGCTATTCAAACCCACGCTGAGAGAGCAGGGTTCGGTGTCGTAAGGGAATTTATCGGTCACGGAGTCGGTGAAGTTTTTCATCACCTGCCGAATATCCCGCACTATTACGAGCCCTCAGCCCGCTTCGAGTTCGTGCCTGGAATGACTTTTACTATCGAACCCATGATCACCATCGGATCACCGTCGGCCAATCTATGGGATGACGGTTGGACCGCTGCAACCAGTGATTTGAGTCGCACAGCTCAGTTCGAACATACGATCTTGGTCAGAGAAGATGGGGTTGAGATTCTGACGTTAGAAGACGACGAGCCCCAACCTTTCATGGCCACCGGGGATACCGCGGACTGGCCGCAAACGATCTCTACCGACGCGAAAAATTCACAGGAATAAGCACAGCATGGACGGTAAGAAAATGCTGATAAGTCTGTCCCTGGTCTTAGTGCTGTTGATCAGCTGTGAGAGTCAACCCAAAGCTCGCCCGATTCCATCTACGACGCCCGTCCTAACAACGTTGCGTCCCGAGCTCACGACTACAACAACTGAAAAGGTCATCCAGCGAATGGCCTACACGGTCCAGCCGGGCGACACTCTCGGCAAGATCGCCAAAGCTTTCAATGTGTCTGTGTCCGAACTTATGCGCGAAAACGGCAAAGAAGACACGATTCTTGGTATTGGAGAAACCCTATTCATCCCTCCCCCGTCAAACGACATTTCCGAATGACACCAACCTCTATCAAATCCAGTGTGAGGTGGGTGGTCTTGCTAACGGCAGGCACGCTTGCTTGCGCCGCCCAGAAAAATCCCACTCCTCCCATCGACACTTCTCCATCATCTGTGTCCAAAACCACTGCATCCGCTGTAGAAGAATTCCGCGAGAAATACGTGGTTGTTAGAGGCGACACACTTATCGCTATCGCGGACCGCTTCGGTATTGACTTGAACGACTTAGTGCGGGAGAACAACATCGCTGATCCGACCCTTATCTATGTGGGTCAAGTGCTCCTGATTCCACCCCCTCCTGATGAAGGCGATGGACCCCTACTCACGATTCCTCCACCTACCGATCCTCTTTTGCCAACCGTGGAACCAACCACTTCAACCTCGCCAGAGTGACGCAGCGATCTGAGCTGCCTGGATTTGTTCTACTCAGCGTGTAACTGTGATTGGGTGGTATTAGGGAGACACGAGTGACTGAGCAAAGTCAATTCGCATCAACAATCGACCAACTCGATAAGCAAGTTGACGAGTGGTGGGAACGTTGGAGGGGCGTGCCCGCAGTTGATCGCTTATTTTTTAGTGCTTCCAACCTTGGCGACTTCAGCCTTATATGGCACATTGTCGGCGGACTTCGGGCTCTACCTCCGGGGAGAAAGCCAGGATCTGCGATTAGATTCAGCGCCCTTTTGGGACTCGAATCGTTGCTGGTTAATCAAGGGATCAAGAGATTTTTTGTTCGCAATCGACCCGCATCAGCCGATGAGAACACTACGAAACACCAGCTACGTGAACCGATCACATCCAGTTTTCCCTCTGGTCACGCGTCTGCAGCATTTTGCGCTTCAACTGTTCTAGCTAACCGATCTAAATTTGGTTCGCTATGGCACCTAGTGGCGGGTATCGTTGCCTGCTCTCGTATCCACGTGCGCCTGCACCACGCCTCTGACGTGGGGGCTGGCGCGTGTCTGGGGTTCTTATTAGGAAAGACGATCGGGAGACTCGTGCCCAAAGGTTAAGGGCAGCGAAACTGCCAAATTGAGGATGCTCCTAGGCCTGAGCAGAAACTTCCATCTCTGATTCAACATCAGCTATGTCAAGCGTTAAGTCAGCCGAGGGTTGTTCGATCCGAATTAACTCTGAACGGATATCAAGCAGCACATCGGTGACTTCAGTTGCAGATACCAACTCTCGTTGCATAAAGCTTCCCAAAGAACTATCGACTATTGACAGAGCTTCTTTAACGTTTTCCGGGACAACTATCTGCACGTCCTGAGTTTCGCTCACC
>DJZU01000051.1:5495-24573 GCA_002448715.1 Candidatus Neomicrothrix sp. UBA6944
TGCACGTCCTGAGTTTCGCTCACCAGATGCTCCTATTCGCTGGAATCAAATTACCAACTGCTTCCTTCACCCTAGCGCTCTCTGCCACCTCATAACGAGCATATTTGACACAAGAAAGGTCTGGGGCATGGAGAGTAGGTTGAAGGGAATGAGTAACAATTCAAATATTCCCCTTGGAGTTACCTACGGAAGTTTGGGAGTTTTCGGACCGGCGGCGGTACCTGAAATAGCCCAGACGGCAGCCTCATTGGGATATCAATCTTTCTGGACCGTTGAGGCCACAGGCACCGACGCCGTCAGTCTGTTAGGAGCCGTTTCTCAAGCGGCCCCAGACCTCGACCTGGCGACCGGAATAATGCCTGTCCAACTTCGGAGCCCGTCGCTGTCTGCCATGACAGCAGCAACGCTTCAAGCACTTAACCCAGATCGAACAATCTGGGTTGGATTGGGTGTTTCGGCGCCTGGCGTATTGAGTCAGCATGGAATACCGGCGCCAGATCGACCAATTGCGATGATGCGCGAATATGTTGCTTTGATGAGGGAATGCCTTTCAGGCGAGTCTGTAACTTTCCAGGGCGATTTTTGGGAGGTAAGACGATTCCGTTTGGCGGTACGGCAACAAGAAAGCACACCAAAAATCGTGGTGGCCGCTCTAAACCCACAGATGTTGAAACTCGCCGGGGAAATAGCGGACGCCGTGCTACTCAATTACATTCCACCGGCTCACGTCGCTGAAACGGTTCGACATGTCCGGGAAGGCGGGGATGCGATCATCATGAGCAACGTGCACGTTGCGGTCGCCGATTTTGACGAAGCGCAACGTTCCGCGCGCAAAGACCTATTCAACTATGCGATGGCCGACGGTTACGCAAATATGTTCCGCTCAGCTGGCTTTGACGGTGAAGTCGACGAACTTCGCTCGCTTCAGCAGCAACGAGACCGCGAGGGCGCTCTCAACGCCATAAGCAAACGTATGATTCAAGCCATCAACTTCATCGGATCTGGAGACGAAGTCGCTGATTTCGTCCGCGAATATGTGGATGCTGGTGTGGAATACCCGATCATCATGCCCATGCCCTGGGGAGAAGACCGCAAACGTGTGGCCACACTAACTCTGGAGGCGGCCGCTGCTACCCAATAGTGAAATTCGAATCGACCTGCACGAAATCGCTGAAAAATCGATACCGACGACCCTGCATGATCTTCACTCAACTCGGTCTCCTGGAGATGTGGTGGAGCTATTCTTCGGCGCGACTATAGACACACAGCGGATTACCGATGTCTTGGAAGGAGCAGGGTTTGCAGCTCTGAACAAAACTTCCGATGTATCAGGCACCCAAATTGAAAGTCAGGTGCTCCCCACCTTGCCCGACACTGTCGGCTCGAATATGCGGATGCTGCTAGTGGGACTAAACCCCAGTCTTCATTCAGTTGAAGCTGGCTACGGCTTCGCAGGTCCAGGCAACCGCTTTTGGCCCGCTGTGATCGAAGCTGGACTGATTAGCAAAAGCCGCAACCCCATGCACGCATTGAGGCACCACCAGATCGGGATGTCTGATCTAGTAAAACGAGCCAGCGCGAGAGCTTCAGCAATTTCAGACGTGGAGTACCAAGCAGGAGTAGCTCGACTAGACAGGCTTTGTGATTGGCTATCACCCGAAATAGTTTGCGTTTTGGGAATTACGGGTTGGCGTTCCGCGTTGAAAAACAGAAATCTCAGGTTGGGGAAACAGACGACTCAGTTGGGCGGTCGCACTGTCTACGTCTTGCCGAATCCAAGTGGGCTCAACGCGCACACAAATTGCACAGACCTCGTGACCCAATTCAGAGAGCTAATGAGGGTCGTCAATAGCTCCGTTTCCTAGTCTGTAAGGGCGATCCCTGTGGGACAGACAACTCCCGTTCCACCCAATCCGCAGTATCCGTTGGGCACCTTGTAGAGATATTGCTGGTGGTAATGCTCCGCGTAGTAGAAATCATCCTCGGAAAGAATCTCGGTGGTTATCGCCCCATAACCTGCACCGTTGAGAGCTTTTTGAAACTCGGCTCGGCTTGACTCGGAAAGACTTCGCTGCTGTTCGTTAGAGACATAAATACCTGATCGATACTGAGTCCCAATGTCATTTCCCTGACGCATGCCCTGGGTGGGGTCGTGATTTTCCCAAAAAAGCGTCAGCATGTTCGAAAAATCAACAGCTTCGGGGTTGTAGATCACTAGTACAACTTCATTGTGGCCAGTCAGACCACTACAGACTTCTTCATAAGTGGGGTTCCTAGTAAGGCCGGCCGAATAGCCCACAGCAGTGGTAAGAACCCCCGGGGTTTGCCAAAAAACTCTCTCGGCGCCCCAAAAACAGCCCATTCCGAAGACGATTCGCTCACTTGGCGCAGCAAACGGTGGAGTAAGGGACCCGCCAAGAACCTCGTGGACTGGAGGGACCGGCATTTCCATATCACGCCCCGGCAAGGCAGTCTCAGGAGTTGGCATTTCTAGCTTTCTGCTCCATAGCGACATGACTCACACCTCAAGTTCAGGTTAGACCAGCCTCGGCATAGAAGCACCCCCGTGTTCTAGCCTTAGTGCATGTCTACCTCTCTTATACCTTCTGAATCTTTGGCGCGTGTCGGTGAGATTCTGTCTGAGCCTGTGACTGTTGTCATCGATCGGCGAGAAGCCCAGCGATACGCCTACGCCGTCGGTGATCTAAATCCGATTTACTTCGATGACGATTCGGCTCGAGCAGCTGGATATAGCTCGATCACGGTGCCTCCTCTTTTCATAACCCATGCGCTCGTCAGCCCTAAACCAGCGGACGAGCTTCGACTAGATGGGCTCTACGAAGACACCGCCGTCGTAACTTTAAAAGTTTCTCGAATGATGTTCGGAGGAGAAGAGTGGGACTTTCTCGAGCCCGTGCACGTCGGCGATGAGATCACTGGAACTACACGTTTAGCTGATTTAGACCAAAAAGAAGGAAAGAAGGGGCCGTTTGTGCGGCTCGTTCGGGAAACTACCTTTACGAATCAGGATGAACTAGTTGTGGCCCGGTCACGCCAGGTAGGGATAGCACGATGAGCAAATATCCAACTATTAATAATGTGCAAGTCGGCGACAAGCTACCCGTTATGCGCAAGTCAGCCTCAGAGGCCGAACTCTTTCTCTACAGCGCTGCAAGTTTTAATCCTCACCGCATCCACTATGACCGTTCCTATGCGGAATACGAGGGACATGAGGACATCGTTGTTCACGGACCACTCCAAGGCTCTTGGCTCACTCAATTCGTCACCGACTGGGCGGGACCTCAGGCACGCTTGGTATCAGTCGAGTGGCAGAATCGAGCCAGCGCCTTTGTGGGCGAAGAACTTGAATTCTCTGGAGTCGTGAGTTCAATAGATCAAGCGAATGGGTCCATCGAAATTGAGATTGAGGAACGCAAGAAAGACGGCGGTTTATTGATGCCGGCAAGAGCAACAGTGAGATTGAGCGGTTCGTAGGTGAAGATAGCCGTAGATTTTCCTTCCGTGGCCTACCGCGAAGGGCCGGAACAAGTATTGGCACTCGCCTCAGCTATTGAGGAAATTGGCTATGACGAGATCGCGGCATTTGACCATGTGGTTATGGGCTACCCGCAGGAGCACCGTCGTACGATTTATCCAGCGGAGATGCCTGTACTAGAGGCTTTGATGCTGTTGGCGAACGTAGCAGCCGTAACATCTCGAGTGTCTCTGTCAACTGAGGTCCTGGTGCTACCTCAACGACAGCCGGTCTTGGTAGCAAAGCAAGTCAGCACCTTGGACACCCTCTCGCAGGGCCGTGTTCGCCTAGGAATCGGCGTCGGTTGGCAGGACAGCGAGTATGAGGCTCTTGAAGAAAACTTTGCTAACCGTGGAAAGCGCATGGATGAAGCGATCGACTTGCTGCGCCGATATTGGCAAGGAGGGAGAATCGAATTCCGCGGTGACTACTACGACTCTCATGACATGGGCATGGAACCAGTCTCCCCTCAGGGTGCCAATATCCCAATTTGGGTAGGCGGCGACAGCCCCGCAGCGTTGCGGAGAACCGCTCAGAGGGGAGACGGATGGATGGCCTCGGGGGTGACCGATGAGCAAGCACTTCTCTGCGTCACCGAAATTCGCAGTCAAGCTGAACAAATTGGTCGCGACCCTTCGCAGCTTGGATTTCAATTGATGTTGCAGCCGCCTCCGAGGAGCGACAAAGACAAGCTCTTCTATTCGGATCTTGATTCTGTCGCTGAAAGGGCAGCAGTAGTTCGGGCAATGGGTTTCGATTGGACTTCTGTGAACGCCACCGCAATTTTTCAGGCTGGCGCTCGATCAGTCGATGCGATGGTGGAGCAGCTCGACTTAATTCACGCACGAATAAGGGATGAGGTCGGGTAGGGCTCCGACCAGTCTCCATTAGAGGATTTCATCAAGTTCAAGTAGATCTCCGAGCTGGTCTATGTTGTGATCGGCAAGCTGCAGAGCAGCGGGGTGGCTCCCTATCGCCACGGTAATGGCACCTGCCGCCTTGCCCGCCAAAATGTCATGGACGGAGTCTCCGACCATCAGATAAAGGTCGTTAAGCGCATCGCAGTCGTCAGCTGCTGCTAGCACCATGCCGGGACCCGGCTTGGCGCCGTGGCCAGAGTCGAACCCCTTTATAGACGTGAACAGCCTTTCCCATTCCAAGGCTTCGACGTGTTCAACTGCGAGAAGTTCCGAGTCATTAGTCGCAATAGCTAACTTCCAGCCTCTTTCCCGGAGTGACTCTAAGGTCTCTGTCGCGCCCTTGTTCGCGACAACGGTTCGACGTGATGCTTCGTTGAGTGTTCGTTTGAATTCAGCAACGTCGATCAAGTCAGCGACCAGTTCGTCAGTAACATCGCTTGTTTCGCTAACGAAAGGCGAGTGCGGCAGGACGCATCTGCGGTTGAGGTCGTAGCTAAATAGTTCGGCTGCTCGGATCTTTGCCTTTGGGTCCGATATCTGATCAAAGGCTGCACCCACAGCCTCATTCCAGGTGGCTTCGAAGTCCAGAAGTGTCCCGTCTTTGTCGAAAATAACAGCCCTACCCATCGGAACCTGTCAGCAACAACTCGCAGCCTGTCCCTTCTAGTATTTGCGCAACCGCCTTTTGATCTTCTTGCTGAAGTGTTTCGAATGCTTCTCGGATCCATTTAAGGCACTTGAGTTGGTATGGGAACGGGCTCTGCTTGTACTCCTTTCCTTGAATGGAGCAACTCAATTCAGCGTTCCCACCTACCAACGCGCGTTCGTTGGCGAGCAGGAAAGGCACGTAGGTTCCCCCTATCTCAACCAGTAATTTCGACAGTGTGTCCGGAAGGCTGTCACGGGTGAACCATGACTGAGCGTCATCGATCTCAAACGAACTGAGATCATCAATCTGGTAGGCCCAAATCATGCTTCGAGGGCTGTATCGCGCTGCCAGGAGTGCGGAGTCGGGTTCCCAAAAAAATAACTGACTGAACTGGCCGAACACACCGAAGTCTCCGCGAGATGGGCGAGCCCCCAATAAGAACTGAAACTGACTGAAATGACTTTCAAGAAGTCTCAACAAACGAACGAAGCTCTCTTCAATGACGTCACGGTTGGAGTCAGTCGAACCCACCAGTGAAGTGCGCCCCATTTGCCTTTCAGCGATGAATTCTTTCATCGAGCGATGCTTTTCGGCATCCATCTGATTATCCGACATCAAGGGCAACATGTTGCTTGCCTTAGCAATGGCGTTGCCATATAGATGGTGCCACCGATAGTGATACATAACTTTGGTCAGCCATTCATCGCCGTAATCTTCAATGAGCTGGTCCAGGAACCAAACAACTGGGTCCGTTGGGAGCAAGCTGCGCTCGGCATACTCGGCTTCCAGCCGCATGATCTGAGGGGATGAGTCCACCATCGACTCTGAATAGCCACCCTCATCATCATGAAACACCAACATCGGGATGATTGGGACCTGAGGATCAGGAAAATCTCGGTCCTGAGATGAGTTGCGCACAACCCACCTATAGGGAATATGTCGGTAACGCAGCACCGCTCGCATTTTGATGGAGTAGGGCGAACCATACGCTCCCACCAGTGTCATGTCAGCTGGCTTCACAAGCTTCCTCCACCGGCCTCACCACCCGAGATGTTGCATTTCCGACCGATTGCACCGTTGAGCTGTCAAATCATTACACGGAACCCGACCCATGTGTCTCTTTCGAAGCTACGTTTGGGATATGAGCGAACGAGATCTAATTGTCAGCAACCTTGACGCTTGTTGGAACAGCGTCGTCGAATTTCTCCACGGCGTCGATAACCCTGATTGGCAAATTCAATCGTTGTGTCCTGAATGGACGGTTAAGGGGATTGCCGCCCACTTGGTCTCTGTAGAGCAAGTCTTATCTGGTTGGATGCCAGTCAGTGCTGACACTCCTCCCCCGTTTGAGAAAGTCGCTGACTATTTTGCAGATGCGATGACCATGCCAGAGGACGAACTGGTTGCACATATGCAGGCAACCTTCGATGTGCGGCGTCAAAACCTTGCGGAAGCTTCCGATGAGGACTTTGCGCGTCCGAGTGTCACCCCGGTAGGTCCGGCTACCTACGGGAGATTTATGGCAGTAAGGGAGTTTGATTTTTGGATGCACGAACGTGACTGCCGCACTCCTCTCCAAGCACACACCGATAACGGCGGCCCAGCTGCAGAGATGGCTCTTAACGAGGTTCATCTTTCGATCGGATACATCGCTGGCAAGAAGATAGGTTTAGGGCAAGGTCAGTCGATTCACTTTGACATTACGGGTTCAGTGGAGCGCAACATTTACGTCGAGGTCGATGAGCGAGCAACCGAACGGGACTTCATCGATCAACCAACGGTAACCCTGCACTGCGATTCAATGGCTTTTATGAATCAAGCCTGTGGTCGAGTTGATCCCGAGATACCGATCGAAGAAGGCAAAATTTCTTGGTCCGGCGACCAGGAACTAGGAGCCTACGCTGCTAGAAACCTTCGATTCACAATGTGAGAGATAGAAGTAAGAGTCTTCAGTCAGTAAAACTAGAGATCAATGTCGGATTCTCTAAATTGGCTAGTTGCTGGTTGCGATGATTGACCTCATCAAGTAATTCGGGATGACTCAAGATCCAGAATCGGTCTTCATACATAGCGCTGACCACTTTGTTGGCGACCTCTTCGGGGTCCATGCCATTTTCTAGTGCTGCGGCGATAGCAGCGTTCCTTGAACGGGCTTCTTCGGGAGCCTTAGAGGAAGCGCCTCTGGCCTCGCCTTGCTGGCGGCGCAGGTGATCGGGCCGATTTCTTTGAGCGGTCGCTATGTTCGTGCGAACCACGCCCGGGCAAAGAACAGATACTCCAAGTTGCGCGTCACCATCGCTCGCCATTTCATGGTGCAGGGTTTCCATAATCGCCACAACGCCAAACTTTGCGGCGTTGTAAGGAGCAAGGCCCGGAACAGCCATGAGACCCGCTACTGAGGCTGTGCTCATCACATGGCTTTCTTCGGCTTCAAGCAGATGCGGCAGAAAATGATGCAGCCCATGGATCACGCCCCATAGCGATACATCAATCACCCATTTCCAGTCCACTAATTGTTGGTTCTTAACCAGACCTCCCCCGCCAACACCCGCATTGTTACAGAGGATATTGACTCCTCCGAATTGTTCGAGCGTTACCTCGCATAGTGCTTGAACAGAATTCGCGTCTGTGACATCCGTTGGGACCGCCAGCACGGGGACGTCAAGGGCCTGAATTTCTTGTTTGGTATTTTCAAGCGCTTCTGCTTCAACGTCAGCTAATACAACCTTCGCTCCCTCGTTGGCGAAAGCGAAGGCTAAAGCTTTCCCTATACCTGACGCTGCGCCTGTAACCACAGCTACGCGTCCATCGATAGTCTCCATATCATCCCCGTTTCTCGTAACTGCAAAACAACAGCGTTTCGGTGAAGCTAGCTCAGTTGTTGAGACCTTCGAAGCGTTCCATAACGTCGAGGTATTCGGTGATCATGTCTTCAACTACTCGAGTAGCCGAAATCGATTCATTCATCGAACCCACGATTTGGCCCACAAAATAGTTAGACAATTCGATCGCGCCTTTGTTTTCCGGGTTCATCGCTGCCCTGTCGACCTGACGGCTGGCATGAGCAATAAGCATCGGCTGCAAAGGCATCGGCAACGTGCCCGGCGAGGAATCTCCTTCCCATTCGTCAGTCCAAGCGGAACGGAGTTGACGCGCAGGCTTTCCAGTTCGCGAACGAGACCTCAAGGTGTCTGAAGACGTTGCAGCAAGGAACTTTTCTTTGACGACCGGATGTGTTTCGGCTTCAAGTGTCGTCAACCAAACCGACCCGCACCAAACCCCTTGTGCTCCCAGCGCTATCGAGGCAGCTACTTGTCGTCCGCTGCCAATGCCGCCGGCAGCCAACACCGGCGTTGGGGCTACTGCGTCAACGATTTCGGGGACCAGCACCATCGTTCCGATATCGCCAGTATGACCACCAGCCTCATGTCCTTGAGCAATAATGATGTCGACGCCCGATGCGACGTGCCGCACTGCGTGGGCTTTCTTACCTGCAAGCGCTCCGACCAGCACTCCGTTTGCGTGGGCCCGCTCGATCATGTCGGGCGGAGGTGGACCTAAAGCGTTAACAATCAATTTGATCGGGTGAGAAAACGCCACGTCCATCAGGGGCACCGCTTGTGCATATGTCATGGGCGGCTCCGAGTCCACAGGTACGCCTCTGCCGTTATCTTTTGGATCTTCTTTGGGTAACGGAGGAACGGCGTAACGTTCCATCATGTCTTCGACGAAATCCCGGTGAGTTTGCGGGATCATTTCAGTCAAATCGCCTAGGGACTTTCCGCCCTCCGATGAGCCCTCGTATTTAGCGGGGACGATGATGTCGACGCCGAAAGGCTTGTCACCAACTTCATCTTGAATCCATTGCAAATCGACGTCGAGTTGCTCCGGCGTGTGGCCGGCAGCACCGAGCACCCCAAAGCCTCCAGCTTTGGTAACAGCAGCTACCACATCTCGACAATGAGTGAATGCGAGGATGGGAACATCGACGCCAAGCATTTCGCATACAGGTGTCTTCATAGACCCGAAACTAGGCCGAACAGGGCCTTCTCGGCTACTCAAAAACAGAGAACGTTATGTAAGTGGCAGGTAGCAGAAGATTTCTGAGCACAAATTTTCGCCAAATTTTGGGGATAAATGCGAACTGACGTCGGTATAACGCCTCTGCGCTGCAAAACTATGCCTATGAGTCTTACAGCAGTTGGTCACAGTTATTTCGACGTTCAAACCGGTATCCAACTTGATGCGTGGTATCCCGAAACTTCTATCGATCCCAAAAGATCATGTCTTGCCGAACAGTTGGGTCTCATTGAAGGACGGCCAATTGAAACAACCGTCGACGATCTCGAGACACCCGCTCTGGATCTGGCCGACGCATACCTAAGACTTCACATGCTCAGTCGAAGAGAAATCCGACCACACGAGGCCAACCTTGAAGGGGTGTTCGGACTTTTAACCAACTGTGCATGGACTAACGCTGGCCCAGTGTTACCTGATCGTGTAGACCAACTTCAGAGCAGTGCTGCTGACAAAGGCACCGGGATTTCGGTTACATCGGTTGACAAGTTCCCCAGAATGACTGACTACGTCATTCCCTCCGGTGTTCGCATCGCAGATGCCGACAGGGTCAGATTAGGAGCGCATCTAGCAGAGGGAACAACCGTTATGCACGAAGGCTTCTGCAACTTCAACGCGGGCACCCTGGGTCCCTCGATGATCGAGGGAAGGATCAGTGCCGGAGTCGTTGTTGGTGCCAATAGCGACGTAGGCGGAAGCGCTTCAATAATGGGAACACTTTCGGGAGGGGGAAAGGAAACCATCACCATCGGTGAAAACTGTCTGCTTGGCGCCAACTCAGGAATTGGTATTTCTTTAGGGGATAACTGCACGGTTGAGGCAGGTTGTTATGTGACCGCGGGAAGCCGAGTAACCCTTCCCGACGGTTCCATCGCGAAGGGTAAAGAGCTATCTGGCAGATCCGGAATGCTCCTCATCCGAAACAGCACCTCAGGTGCTATCGAAATGCGAGTGCTCGATCCCGACAAATGGGAAGGCATCAACCAAGCGCTTCACGACAACTAGTCGCCAACACGCATAGAACTGCCGCAACTAGCATTCAGTTCATCTATCAGGAGGGGCAAGTTATGACATATGTAACGGATCGGGTAATCCATGATGCCGACGCCCACACCATGGAGCCTCCTGAGTGGCTTGACGAGTTCGCGTCTAAAGCGGTTCAGGACTATGCCCGAACGAAGTTCATTGCTAATGAGGGAAACCCCATCTTCAACGAAATAGACCAATGCAGAGTTCTTCAATCTGACGCGGAGTTTCGAGCGTCAGCCGAGAAAGAAATAATGCAGCGAAAAAATTATCAGGCGCACGGAGCCTGGGACTCGCTTGATCGCAGCGAGGCTCTGGACCACATGGGCTTTGCAAGCCAGTTGGTCTTTCCAACCATGCCCAACACGTTGCTTGAAGTAATGGAACATGAATCCTCGCCCAAGCTCACATACGACACGGCTTCAGCCGCCAATCGCGCACAAGTCGCTTTTTGCAGCAATGACCCACGCCTACTGCCAGTCGCTTACATCCCACTTCAAGATTTGGAACTTGCCGCACCATGCGCAACGGAGGCAATCGAAACTGGGGCATCAGCATTGCTTATTCCCAACCGTATGCCAAAGAACCATGCCCACAGCCACATCGCATTCGACGCAATTTGGACTCAGGCTCAAGAGGCGGGCATACCCATAGTGATGCATGTAGCTACGCCTGAACTGGTGATGCCGCCCCAACACAGGAACAACGGCCTTCCACCGGAGCCAGATTTCCACGGCGGGGGAGAGAATTTTAGGTCGGTCTCGTATATGGCGATTTCTTCTCCCCCAATTCAAGCTCTATCCACAATGATTTTCGATGGAGTTTTCGACAGGTTCCCAAAAATGAAAATGGGGGTCATAGAACTTGGCGCTGCGTGGTTGCCATCATTTATGAGACAACTGGAAGCAGCCTTTGATGCTTTCGAGCGACATGAGCAACGTCTCAAAATTTTGGACTTGCGACCATCGGATTATGTTCGACGCCAAGTACGGGTGACTCCGTTTCCTACCGAACCAACTCGTTGGATAATCGAGAACACTTCTGACGAAATCTGTATGTTCAGTTCTGACTTTCCTCATGTCGAGGGCGGCCGCAATCCCCTTCGACGTTTCGACAACGAGGTTGCTGATTTACCTAGCGAGACGCAGGATCGATTCTTTCGCACAAATTTTGAAGATCTAATGGGTACCGCTATGTCGGCCTTAGAGGATCCCTCGAATTGATATGGGCATACGACTCGACAAATCCTGGGAAACTCTTAACCCAGAAACCATTGCATCGCTCCCAGCCCAGTTAGGGGTGTATCAGGTGGCTGACGACGACTGCAACGTATTGTCGGTTGGCTATGCCGGAGCACGTCACCCATTTGGCATTCGGAGCGCTCTCGACGATGAACTCCAATTTCACGGTAACCAAGCAACTAAATTTCGTTACGAATTTACGTCCAATTACCGCAGTCGATGGGATGAGCTCTTGATGCTCCACCTATGTGACCATGGTCAGCTTCCAGAACACCAACGTGGCGAAGAACACAGAATCGGCCGTCTATCCCCAGACTGAGAGATCAACATGGATTTCAGCCTTACTGATGAACAACAACTAATTGTCGAAACCACCCGTCGCTTTGTTCAAAGCGAGATCGTGCCCTTGGAGGATCATTTGGATCCTGACGCTGGAGCGTTGGAGCCCCAGGACTACGATCGCCTCGTAGAGAAGACACAGACTATGGGCTTCTACGGTTTAGACATTCCGGAGGAATACGGCGGCCCAGGCCTAGACACAACAACTCGCGCTCTGATGGCTATCGAGATGTCTCAACACAGAGCGGGCTTATACAACCCTTGCTATGGAGTGTTCGGCGGCGCTGGCTTGGCGCAACTTTATGAGGCGACCGATACCCAGAAAGAGCAGTGGCTCTATCCGACGTTACGGGGAGAGAAGAAGGGCTGTTTTGCGCTTACTGAACCATCGGGAGGTTCTGACCCGGCTCGAGCTATTCAAACCCGAGGCTTTAAAGACGGCGCAGAATGGGTGCTGACCGGCTCAAAGCTCTACATTTCTGGAGCTGATAAAGCTGACTACGCTCTGATCTTCGCTCGGACATCTGATGACCCCGGTCGCAATGGAGTGACAGCGTTCATCGTTGACACCGACACACCCGGGTTTCATGTTCGACGCGTAGTTCATACGTTAAGGGCTACCCACTACGCTACGGAGCTTCAATTCGATGAAATGCGCGTACCTGAGGAAAATATTCTTGGAGAAGTCAATGGGGGCTTCGCTATAGCTAACGATCGCCTCAGTCGACAACGCATTCCTTACGCAGCCGGATGTATTGGCCCAGCTATCCAGGCCCAAGAGATGGCTATCGATTGGGCCAAAAGCAGAGAGACTTTCGGCTCCCCTCTTGCGGAAAAGCAGGCCATCCAATGGATGATCGTGGACAACGAAATCGATATCCGGCATGCTCGCTATTGCGTCCTGGAAGCCGCTCAAAAGGCAGACAGTGGAGAACGGTTCCGCACTGAGGCCGCCATGGCGAAGCTGGTGGCTACGGAAGCCAGCAGTCGCGTCGTTGACAGGTGCATCCAAATCCATGGTGGGGTCGGAGTAACCAAGGATCTACCACTGGAGAGGTGGTACCGAGAGTTGAGAATTAGACGCGTAGGGGAAGGGCCTAGCGAAGTTCAAAGGTTGATTATGGCTCGCGACATCCTCGGAGGAAGCTTTAAATGAGCCCCGAACCGAGGCCGCTTCCTCTAAGTGGAATCACGGTGCTTGACCTGGGTCAGATCTATCAGGGCCCGTACGCCGGCTTTCTTCTTGCTATGGCCGGCGCTCGGGTGATCAAGGTGGAACAAACTCGCGGTGAACCGTTGAGGGCGAGGGGCGACTCGATCTCATATGCGGCCCTCAATTCCTCAAAGGAGACGATCACCCTCGATCTCAAGTCAGACACGGGCCGTGAAATGTTTCTGGGCTTAGTCGAAAAAGCAGATGTGGTGCTGGTGAATTTCGCTCCAGGCGTCCCCGAAAATTTAGGTATAGATGCTGAGTCTCTATGGAAGGTCAACCCACAACTGGTGTTTGCGCACGCCTCGGGTTTCGGACTAAGTGGCCCCGATTCCACACAAACTGCCATGGATATAACTGTCCAAGCTCACATGGGTCCTATGAGCGTCACAGGACATCCGGATCAACCACCAGTCAAAGCAGGAGTAGCATTTATAGATTTTCTTGGTGGCACGCATCTTTATGGGGGAATCGTCACAGCGTTATTCGAGGCTCAGAAAACTGGGGTGGGCAGAGTCGTAGAAACTTCAATGGCAGAGGCCACATATCACACTCTTTGTTCAAACATGCTTTCCTGGCATAAGACCGGGTTGGCCCCCCGAACTGGAAACAAACATGCTGCGTTGGGTGTTGCCCCTTACGACGTCTATCAATGCTCCGACGGTCACGTAGCCCTCATTTCAGTTACCAACCGTCATTGGCGCGCTGTTCTCGAGGTCATCGGTCGACCAGACCTATTAGATGAGTCTCGATTCCGGCACAACACCGATCGGGCCATGAATATGAGCGAGGTCGACGAGCTCGTTCAAAGCTGGACCAGTACCCGAAAGCGCGACCAAGTCGCCTCCCAACTTTCTGAGGCTGGCGTTCCCGTTGCGGTAGTGCGCGACTTAGACGAAGTAGTCAGAGATCCCCATCTGATTCAGCGCGAATTTCTTCAATGGATCGACCACGACGCTTTGGGAGAAATTCCGTTGCCCCACAGCCCGATTCGGTTCCACGGTTCTCCGCTTCGAGAGCTAGAGATTTTCCATGGAGTTGGCGAGGACAACGAGGCCATATTCGGCGAGTTACTTGGGCTCAGCCCTCAAGAGGTAGCGGACCGCCGGGAACAGGGCATTATCTAGCGAGATCTAGCAATTTGCGTAACCCAGTCGAAGACGGGCTGGATTTCTTTCAGCATTTCCGGATGCCATTGGACACCCAGGATCCGGCCTCCGGCATGCTCAATGCCTTCGACTGTTCCATCGGACGAGTGGCCGGTAGCACGTAAGCCCAGGCCTATGCGATCGACTGCTTGATGGTGAAATGAATTAACCATCGTCGTTGGTCCATACAGTTCAAACAAGATGCTTTCCGGTTCAAACGAGACGGAATGAACTAGTTCTTGACGGTCTTCAGTTGCGTTTGAATGACCGTCTCCATCAACAGGATCGAGGTGCGGAATTAGGCTGCCATCAAGATGGACGTTGATAACTTGAAGACCGCGACATATACCCAACACCGGGATGTCTGCCTCGATCGCTGCTTCAAGTAGGTCGAACTCAAATGCGTCGCGCTCTTCGGAAACCAGGAAAGAGGTTTCGGAAGGCCCATTCCATCGCTTTGGATCTACATCTCCTCCTCCAGTAAGAATGATTGCGTCTAAACGTTGCACATATTCCCAAGGGTTATCGATAACTGGTAATTCGACTGGTAACCCGCCAGCGTTTCTGACTCGAGATGCATATTCCCCGAAGAACCAATCCACCGGACTATCAGCTAGATGAGGTGCCTTTGAAGTTATATCCGAGCCTAAGGCTGTTCTGCCGGTGATGCCGATAAGTGGTGTCACGAACAGAACCGTACGCAAAACTAGGGCTATGTATCGAATCTTGCGATTGATATCTAGGCTAGAAGCAGCCAGTTATCTGGTTCTCCTGGTCGCCACAGCCTTCAAGTACTGGGCCGCTTTCGATTGGGGTGTGAAAGTCGTCGGCCCAATTCATGGCGTGCTTTATTTAGTTTTCGTCGCGGCGATACTTCGTCAATTCCAACAACTGCGGTGGTCATTTAAGAAAGCGGTGGTAGCTATGGCCCTAGGTTCGATTCCTCTGGGAGGCTTCTTGGTAGAGCAATGGATTCGACGCGCTGGCACCGAATCACAATCAGCTTCTTCTATTCGCCAATGAAATTCGGGCTCCGTTTCTCTACGAACGCAGCGATTCCTTCTTGGCCGTCATGGGTTCCCATCGCAGCGGCGATCATCACTCCTTCAACCTCCCCTGCCTGTTCAAGGGGACTATCAAAACCGGCGTAAACAATCTGCTTAGCGTGACCTAACGCCCACGCAGGGCCATCGGCAAGTGATTGCGCTAATTCTGCGGTGGCGGTGTCGACTTCGTCATCAGGTACCACCCGATTGACTAATCCCCAAGATTCAGCTTCATCAGCCGAAAGGGTTCTATTGGTAAGCGTGAGGTCGAGCATTCGTCTCACACCAATGTGTCGAGCCAGGAAATACGTCGATGTGCCATCAGGAGTAACTCCCGCCCGAGTGTAGGCCATCGTGAATTTTGCTGATTCACCGGCAACTACAAGATCAAACGCACTGACAATCGAAAGTCCCGCTCCACCTGCAGCTCCATTGACGCCGGCCACAAAAGGCTTGGGCATTCGGTTCATCTTGTAAATTCCGCCGTGGAAGTCGGTAAGCATCCCACTGGCCAATTTGGGTAGGCCCGCACCAGCCTCGTGAAATTCTTTGAGGTCACCCCCCGCATGAAAAACTTTGCCTTCCGCCGTTACCGATACGGCTTTGACTTCTTTATCCCATTCAATTTCGAGCATGACATCACGAAGATCGCGCGAGAACTGCGGGTTAACCGTGTTAGCTCCATTTGCTCGCGTGAACCGGACATGCGCAACTCCATCCCGCACATCGTAATTAATTGTTTCTAAATCCATAAGTTCGTCCTTTCGGGTTTCTATCTTCTTGTGTCTCGTTATCGTGCCGCTGGGGCTAAATCTCGTGCCGCTTGCACTGGGTCAATGTCTCCGAACGGCATAATCGAAATAGCCGAGGTCGTTACCCCCATGTCGTGGTATCGGTCTATATGCTCTCGACACTCTTCTGGGTGGCCATGCACGATTAAGTCATCAACCACATGATCAGGAATCGCGTCTAAAGCTGCTTTGCGATCTCCAGCGACCCATGCAGTCCACATTCCATCTAGGTCGTCGGAACGACCTAGCCAACGATGAAACTCCGCATAAACGGGAACATTCAAATATGCGGCGATTGCTCGCTTGGCACCGGCACGCACCACTTCGACGTCCGGGTTAGGGCAACAAAAAATTCGGGCAACTATTTCCTTGTCAGGGCCACCTTCCTCAACGTAGGGCCTCACCGTGGTTACATCTTCAGCTGAGAGCCAGTTAATGATTGCTCCATCGCCTTCGCGTCCTGCTAGACGCAACATGCCCGCTCGCAGAGCTGCGATAAGAATCGGCGGTTGCTGTTGAGGAACTCGTCTGAGAGTGAATCCCTGAACCTCGAACCCATCATATTGTTCTGTCACCTTTTCGCCAGTTAGCGCTTTGCGCAAGAATCGCACCATGTCGCGTGTCCGCGCATACGGCTCTTCGAAAGGGATTCCATTCCACGATTCGACTATGACATTCGACGAAGAGCCGATTCCCATAACAAACCTCCCAGGAGCAGCCTCGCACGCAGACGCTATGTGCTGTGCCATTAGGGCCGGCCCCCGGGTATAAGCGGGAATTATGGCAACTCCCAGACGCATCGTGGGAGCCCATTGAGACCCCAAGATCAAGGGCGTAAATCCATCGGTACCATCCGCTTCCGAACTCCACAAATCCGTATATCCGAGGTCAGCAAACTCTTTATATAGTTCTTGCTGCTCGCTTAACGGAGCGTCGAATGGAACGGTAATGCCATAGCGGAATGTCACGTCTTTCATGTCCCTTGTTTAAGTAAAACTCTGTTCCTGACATTAGCCAGATCGTCCAAGTATTTACCCGCTAACACGCGAGTTAGCCAATAGAGCGTTCAATGTCCCACCCCCATCGCAAACTGATTCCATGACCGCACAGCTACGCCTCATCGAACTGTCCCCACGACAATCGAAGCAACTGAATCACAAACTTGACTCTGCGACCAGAAGTCTAGGACGACAAGGGGTAGCTGCTGCCAGAGTCGCACTGGCCAACGCTCGCCAGTTACCGGAAGTGGATTTAGATGCTGCATAAACCAAACCGAATTGCACTGTCGATGAGCAGAACTCTGGCTAGCTAATAACCACTATCTTTGCGTAGCCGTTCAGCATCGCCGCTGACTAGAGTTGGTGCATGTCTGAAATCGTGATCGTTGAGGCCGTCCGCTCACCTGTTGGTAGACGCGGCGGCGACTTAAGTAACATCCATCCGGCTGACCTCCTCAGTGAAGTGCAGACAGCTCTTATTGAACGAAGTGGAGTTGACCCTGCCTCTATTGGGCAAGTTGTCGGCGGCTGTGTAAGCCAGGCTGGCGAACAAACTGCGAATATCGCTCGGACTGCTTGGCTTGGCGCAGGAATGCCTTTGTCCGTAGCGGCAACGACGGTTGACGCACAATGCGGTTCCAGTCAACAGGCGATTTCCTTAGCGTACGGACTGGTTGCGTCGGGTGTAGTTGATAGCGCTGTCGGTTGCGGTGTCGAATCAATGACTCGCAACCCTATGGGTTCTTCCTACAAGAAGGGGCAACTCACGGCGACGCCTCGATACAAGGAACATTACGAGTACACGAGTCAATTTCAAGGAGCAGAACTTTTAGCAAAGAAATGGAACATCAGCCGAGAAGAATGTGATGAGTTCGGTCTGAGAAGCCAGGACAACGCTGCTCGCGCTTGGGACGAGGACCGCTTCGCAACTCAAGTAGTGGAAATCGATGTTCCAGTACTTGACGAAGACGGCACCGATACCGGAGAGAGACGACGTGTCTCAAAAGATGGTGGGATTCGACCCACTACTCTTGAAGCGCTATCCCAACTAAGCCCGGTGATGGACGATGGGGTGCACACAGCTGGTGCCTCCTCACAAATCAGCGACGGAAGTGGCGCTGTGCTGTTAATGACCGCCGAAAAAGCTGACGAACAAGGCTTGAAGCCGATAGGTCGGGTTATCGACACCTGCTTAGTCGGAAGCGATCCTGTCCTTATGTTGACGGGCCCAATCGAAGCAACTCATCACCTACTAGAACGAAACAACATGTCGATGAGCGACATTGACGTAGTAGAGATTAATGAGGCATTTGCTTCGGTAGTTCTGGCCTGGGCTCGTGAGATGAGCCCAAACATGGAGACTGTTAACCCCAATGGTGGCGCCATAGCTTTGGGGCACCCTCTTGGAGGCACTGGATCAATTTTGATGACCAAGGCAGTTCACGAATTACACCGTGCCGACAAGGAGTTCGGGCTCGTAACGATGTGCTGCGGTGGTGGTCTCGGAACTGGAACAATTATTCAACGCATGTAAGAGAGCAGATCAGATTCTCCTACCCAGCAATCAGAACTCAGTGTGGTTCGCCAGTTCGGGCTCTTCGTTGTCGCTGGTTCGCGAGCGCCATGCTGGCAACACTTCGAGCCAAAGCGTCATGTCGCCACTCATTTTGAGGCGCCCTTTCATGTATTCCGCTGCCGGGTCAGCACTATGCCGGAACAAATCGACAGCTAATCCATAAGGAAGGGTCAGTTCTAAATCACGTCCACGACCCGAACCCAGGTAGGCCTCAGTAAGTCGCCCATCTTCTATTAGTGCCGTTACAGCGATCTTTCCATCAGGAGCACCTTCAATTTTGGCAACTATCATCCCACTCGAGTTACCGAGCTTGGGGCGTTGAGTGGTCACCCACTGTGCAACAAATTCTTCGCTAAGAAATTTAATCACTCGGGGTCTCCGATCCGATCTCGTAGCCCGGCAAACAAATCATTTTCGAATTCATCAGTTTCGATCCGAGACCTCAGCAACATGTACTCCTCATAAGGGTGGATCGCATCTTGAACTTCTTCGGGCAAACCGAACCAGAAGGGCGAATTG
>DJZU01000070.1 GCA_002448715.1 Candidatus Neomicrothrix sp. UBA6944
TTGAGCCTGGCGGTGTTCTTACCTTTGGTAGGAGCACTAGTCATCATGTTGATCCCTAAAGCTTATGAAACAGAGCTAAAGCTTGTCGCGTTAGGTTCCTCGCTCCTAGCGCTTGTTGTTGGGGCATACATAGCGATTCAATTTGATTACGGCGCTGCTGGAGATCTTCAGTTTGTCGTCGACAAAGGCTGGATAGACGTTATAAATAGCCGATACATAGTCGGACTCGACGGGCTTTCCTTGCCCCTGTTGCTGCTCTCACTGGTCGTAGTGCCTCTGTGTCTCATCTATAGCTGGAATCACATTCCCGAACCTGGCAACCCCAAGGCTTTCTTCGTTCTATTACTCATCCTGTCTACGGGTATGAATGGATCTTTCGTAGCGCAAGACATGATCCTCTTCTTCGTCTTCTTCGAAGTTGTACTCCTCCCCATGTATTTCCTCATTGGTGTTTGGGGTGGAGAAGATCGACGATACGCATCACTCAAATTCTTCCTCTACACGTTGTTTGGCTCAGCGCTCATGATCATTAGTTTCTTGGCGCTTTTCTTCCTCTCCAAAGACGCGTCCGGCGAACTCTTACAGACCTTTGACATGAGAATCCTTACCGATGCAGCCGGTGTGGGGATCATTAAGAGCACCCAAGTCTGGATATTCGCAGGACTCTTCATGGGGTTTGGCATCAAAGTACCGATGTTCCCCTTCCACACGTGGCTGCCCGACGCGCATACCCAGGCGCCAACTGTGGGCTCCGTCATCCTCGCCGCCGTGCTTTTGAAATTAGGTACCTACGGCTTTGTGAGAATCGCTATTCCGTTCCTCCCCGAAGGTGCCATCGCATGGGCGCCATGGATAGGACTTCTCGCTGTGGTCGGCATCATTTATGGCGCGCTGGGATGTCTTGCCCAAAAAGATATGAAACGTCTCATAGCGTTCTCTTCCGTAGCTCACATGGGCTTCGTAATGCTCGGAATAGCCACTCTGACTGACTTTGGTATCAACGCCGCAATATTCGGGATGATCGCCCACGGACTTATCACCGGAATGCTCTTCTTCGTTGCCGGCTCGGTAAAGGAGCGTTATCACACGCTCGAAATATCTCGATTGGGAGGCCTTCTCAAATCCGCTCCGCGCATGGGATGGATCCTCGGATTTGCGACAATGGCATCACTTGGGCTCCCTGGCCTCGCAGGCTTTTGGGGTGAGTTCCCAGCAATCCTCTCTGCGTACAACCCCGGGGCTGGCATGGCCGAAGAAACCTTCCGCACCTACATGGTCATTGCCGCCATTGGTACGGTTCTTGCAGCCGGATATTTGCTGTGGCTATACCAACGCACTGCCTTCGGTGAACCACCAGAAGAATTTGCTGGACACTCCATAGCGGACGTCAACAGAGAGGAATGGATCGCGTGGATGCCCTTCCTGATAGGAATCGTGCTGTTCGGTATCTGGCCCAACCTCATCTTCAACGTAACTGACGACGTAGTAGGCGGCATAACCGCGAGCGTCGAGGCGATAGCGGCCGGTAACTGAACATGGACGTCCTGCTCGCCTTCTCGCGCCCAGCGCTTGACTGGCATGCCCTCGCGCCCGAGCTAACTCTTTTGGCGTTCGGAACCTTGATCACCGTCGTTGACATCATCTGGGACGACCGTTCTAAGCAAGCCATGCCTACGTTGGCCGGTATAGGGCTGTTAGCGACGCTGCTTCCAATTTTAACCCTTGCCGTAGATGGCACTGAGCGTTCGATGTTTGCAGGGGCCTACGTTGTCGACGACTTCTCATTAGTTCTTAAGGCGCTTTTCCTCATCTCGGGATACATCGTCATTTTGATGTCCGTGGACTACATCCGCGAAGGCGACTACTACGAAAATGAGTACTACACCCTGATGCTCACCTCGATCCTTGGCATGGTCATGATGAGCAGCTCCCGGGACCTAGTCAGCGTTTTCGTAGCCCTGGAGCTACTTTCTATTCCGGCATACATGTTGGCGGCATGGCGAAAAGGTGGACCACGTTCGAACGAAGCTGGCCTCAAGTATTACCTCATGGGCGTATTTGCCTCAGCGGTCATGCTCTACGGTATGTCTCTGGTCTACGGACTAGCCGGCTCGACAACTTTTGATGCCATAGCTCAGAGCTTGGCAGCGGACACGGCAAACTCAGTCGCAATTCTCGGAATTCTGTTTATCTTGATCGGGTTCGCCTTCAAAGTCTCAGCGGTCCCATTTCACACATGGGCTCCCGACACTTATGAGGGCGCACCAACCCCAGTGACCGCGTTCCTTGCTGTCGCTTCGAAAGCAGCGGGAATGGTGGCGCTAATTCAACTTGTGTTTGTCGCTTTCCCAGGCCGAGATGACGTAGTTCAACCGTTCTTCTGGGTCATTTCTGCGCTCACCATGACCATCGGCAATCTCATCGCTCTTCGCCAGAACAACATCGTGCGCCTCCTTGCATACTCCGGCGTAGCCCAGGGCGGGTTTATGTTGGTCCCATTCGCCGTAGCAGCGGAAGCCCCAGCGCGAGCGTTTGAGGCGGTCGTTATCTATCTGGCTATATACGCATTTATGAACCTAGGAGCATTCACGGTCGTTCTAGCTGTCGCTAGGAAAACTCGGTCGGGTGAAATCGATAGTTACGGCGGCCTCTTCCAATACGCGCCAGGGTTAGCTGTTGCTATGACTATTTTCTTAGCGGCCCTCGCAGGTATCCCACCCGCAGGTGGATGGTTCGCCAAGTTTGGGCTCTTTAGAGCTCTATTAGACGCTGGAGGAACTTGGGCCGCAGCACTGGGTGTAGTGGTGGCCGTTAACACAGTTATCGCTTTCGCCTATTACGCACGAATTCTTGTTCAAATGTGGTTCCAACCCATTCCCGACGGCGACGACCGTCCGATTGCCATCACAGGCGCTTTGGGTGCCGCGCTTACGGTAACGATCGCGGCAACTATGGCTTTCGGGGTGTTGCCCGGATTGGTGGGACACTTTGGTGAGGTATCGGTGCTGTCGGCCTTAGGCGGATAAGGGACTAAAATTGAACTCAACGAACGGTCATCTCATATGACACGATTCGACCTCTTCGTTGAAGAAGCTCTCTATGGCCAGAATGGATTTTATAGTAAAGGTCAACGAGCAGGCTCAGAAGGTGCTGATTTCATAACTTCACCAGAGACGAGCACTCTCTTCGGTGCGTGTATCGCCGAATATCTAGATCGTGTGTGGCATGAACTCGAATGCCCAAACCCCTTTGTGGTTATCGAGGCCGGCTCAGGCCCCGGGACTCTATGTAGAGACATTTTCTTATCTATCCAAGACTGTTCAGATGCGCTTCGATACGTCATGGTTGAACGGTCGGAGCCACAGCGTGAAATTGCCTTTAGAGACGTGACGACAAGATGCTTTTTGGATCAACAAGAGGTGCCCTTAGCGGCCCTGCAGGACTTGCCGGCTGGACCCTTCACCGGGGTAGTTCTCGCCAATGAACTTCTCGACAATCTCCCGCCGAGAGTGGTGAAAAAAACGGCAAAGGGTTGGCTAGAGCTCTACGTCGAACAAGGAGCCGAAGCTTGGCAACCAACTCCCCCTGAGGCGCAAACAATGGCATCAGCGGTTGCCCCAAAAGCCCAGACCGGCACTTGTCTCCCATTACAACTCAAGGCAGCTGTGTGGGTTAACCGAGCACTAGCGACCCTAGAACGGGGTCGCCTACTCACCTTTGACTACGGAGTGCAGAGTTCTGAAATTTTCACCAAACGGCCGATGGGTGAATGGCTACGGACCTATCGAAACCACCAACGATCAGGGTCACCGTACCAAGAGCCCGGCAGCCGAGACGTAACCTGCGACGTCGCATTTGACCAACTCCCCGGAAAACCTTCCATATGTACGCAAGCTGATTGGCTTAAAAACCAGGGTTTGTATTCCATGACGGATTGGGCTCGCAAACAATGGCAGACCGCACTTCCATCACCTGACGCTGCGGCGGTAGCTGCTAGATCTGTTCTCGACGAAGCTGCGGCTCTCACCGACCCTGAAGGTCTAGGTGGATTCCTGGTCGCTGAGTGGCGAGTAGGGGATTAATGGGCTGCCTTCCGAATAGAAGCGAACTAGGAGCTAGGCTCGCAAGCTGTCAAACCCAAGCCGGAGTGCCTTCCACGAAAAGGGGATCAACATGTCCGAGCCAACCATTGAGGACTATTACGTAGAGGACCGCACCTTCCCACCCTCAGAAACGTTTCGAAATAATGCACTAATCGCAGATAGAAGCCTTTACGAAGAGGCACAAGAAGACAGACTCGGCTTTTGGGCGCGACAGGCCCGAGAACTAGTCACATGGTTTGAAGACTTTGAGACGGTTCTTGAATGGGATCTCCCGTTCGCCAAGTGGTTTGTTGAAGGCAAGCTAAATATCTCCTACAACTGCCTAGACCGACATGTAGAAGCGGGACGAGGAGACAAGATCGCTTTTTACTGGGAGGGCGAACCTGGAGATACCAGGACCATCACCTACAACGAACTGCTTGAAGAAGTATCTAAATTTGCGAACGTCTTAAAGTCGCTCGGTATTACAAAAGGTGACCGGGTTTGTATCTATATGCCCATGATCCCCGAACTTCCCGTCGCGATGTTGGCTTGCGCGAGAATTGGCGCCCCACACTCAATCGTCTTCGGCGGATTCTCGGCCGACTCGTTGTCAGATCGAATCGACGACGCCGACGCGAAACTTCTCATAACGTCAGACGGCGGATACCGACGAGGCGAACCGTTCCCGCTAAAGGACACGGCAGATGCTTCAGTCGCGGCGACTTCAACCGTTGAAAACGTGATCGTTGTGCAACGGACCGGTCAAAATGTGGAGTGGGACCAGACGACTGACCACTGGTATCACGAACTAATGGAGTCGGCCTCCTCAGACTGCCCACCAGAACATCTGAATAGCGAAGATCTGCTATATCTCCTCTACACCTCGGGCACCACCGCTAAGCCCAAAGGGATTATGCACACCACCGGTGGCTACCTAACTCAAGTCGCATTCACTCACAAATACATTTTTGACCTGCAGCCCGATTCAGACGTGTATTGGTGCGCTGCTGATATCGGTTGGGTAACTGGCCACAGTTATATCGTTTATGGTCCATTGGCTAACGGCGCTACCTCAGTGATGTACGAGGGAACCCCCGACACTCCACGACCCGAATTTCGAACAGGCGACAGAGCCGAATGGCCCAAGGATCGACTCTGGGACATTGTTCAGCGATACGGAGTAACTCAGCTATATACAGCGCCGACAGCGATCCGAACCTTTATGAAGTGGGGTGCTCAAGAAGTCGAACAACATGACCTCTCCAGCCTTCGAGTCCTTGGAACAGTAGGAGAACCCATTAACCCGGAAGCCTGGATGTGGTACCACAAAAATATCGGTGGAGAACGATGCCCAATCGTTGACACCTGGTGGCAAACCGAAACCGGGGGCCACATGATCACACCTATGCCCGGCGTAACAACTACCAAACCAGGGTCAGCCACCCACGCCATTCCAGGGGTAGTGGTGGAAGTCGTAGATGACGCCGGCAACAAAGTCGAACGCGGAGGCGGTTATTTAACAATCACTGAACCGTGGCCATCAATGCTTCGAGGCATTTGGGGTGATCCAGAAAGATACAAAGAAACATATTGGTCCGAATATCCCGATCGGTACTTTGCTGGGGACGGCGCCAAAATCGACGACGACGGATACTTGTGGCTCCTAGGCAGAGTCGATGACGTTATGAACGTTTCTGGACATCGAATCTCCACCACTGAGGTGGAATCAGCTCTCGTTGACCACTCCTCAGTAGCAGAAGCAGCGGTGGTCGGTGCCACAGATGACACCACCGGTCAAGCGATAGTTGGCTACTGCATTTTGAGAGGGGGTAACGAACCAAGTGACGAGCTCCGAGAAGAGATAAGACAACACGTCGCTACCAAATTAGGAGCTATTGCCAGACCCAAAGCTGTTGTGCTTGTCCCTGATTTACCGAAAACCCGTTCAGGTAAAATCATGAGACGACTGCTTCGCGATGTCGCTGAAGGGAGAAAGCTCGGCGACACCACAACCCTGGCCGATGAGAGCGTTGTTGACGAAATTCGTGATCGCGCTGCCGAGGCACCCCAGGAGGACTGACTCCTGATCGCGACTTCATGAATTCATTTCCACGCCATTGGCAATGGCGGCATAAGCCAATGCCGCAAGGCAACTGCGTCGTAGTTGATATCGACGGGGTGCTCGCGGATGCTGCGCATCGGCAGCACTACCTCGACCCTCCCTGGCGCGACTGGGACGGGTTCTTTGCTGAATGTGGCGGAGATGAAATATTCGAAGAAAGCAAAACCTTCGTCGAACTACTTGATCCCGAACTAGTCATTGTGCTTCTTACGTCTCGCCCAACCTGGATTCAAAAAGCCACTACAGAGTGGTTGCAACGCAAGGAAATAAGGTATGACCTTCTCATCATGAGACCCCTCGGAGACTTCCAAGCGTCGCCGGGTTTCAAGCGCGACGAATTGAACAGCCTCCGCGGCTATGGCTACATACCTTTGCTCGCCATTGACGATGATATGAGGAATGTTCAGATGTACCGGAACGAAGACGTGCCAACAGTCTTTCTTGACAGTGGATACCACCCCCATTAAACGAAATACCCGCAATTGGATAGTGACGGCGAAAGGCAATACGTTTCTGCGCGCCACCGGACCCACCAAAACGCGCTGGTACGATCACCATCACATCACTGCTCATGAAACTCTTCTTTTCCGTCGCCGCCCTTGGGTTTATCGCTTTTGTGGTGGGGTGCTCATCATCAGACGAGTCCCCTACTCCAACAACAATGACTACCTCTGTCGTTGCGGACCCAACAGAAAAATCTCCAGAACAAGAACTCATCGAAAACCTTTGGGATCAGCAAGCTGCTCGGCCAGGAGCTGATATCGAACGAGTTTTCAGTCTGTATCGAAAGAAGGTTGCTCTCGGACCAAGAAACATCGCTTGTTGGGACCCGGAGATGGTGAAAGAAGACTTGTGTGTTGAACTGGTGGACGCGATGGCGCTACTCGATGTTCCAGCCAGAGAGATCATCCCGTTACTCGATTCACTGGAGTTACCCTGGCGGTTTGTTGGTCGAGATTGTGAGCCACAAGCCATCACGCTTGATATTCAAGCGGGTCGAGTAAACCTAGAAACTATTGACGATGTTGTTGTGGCATACACAGTTGAAAGAGCGGAAGGTAGCTGGGATCGAAAGGCAGTGGACCGGGAAATCTGTCCTGAAGCTGTAGAACCCAACTCCGACCTGTCAAATCAGTAGTTCTGACTATTTCTCTTAAGAACGGAACCTCGTGAAGCCATCGCATCCTTAACACCCTCTTTACGACCAGAGCCATCACCAAATGCAAGACCTCTGATCAGATAGCGCTAGCGAAAGCCGATACGTTTAAAGATAAGCACCAACCGCGGAGGGACCTCCAATGAAGAACACCCTCAAGACCACCATGCTCCTCGCCACTATGGGCGCATTAATCATGTTCATCTCCAGCTTTTGGGGATCGGGCGGATTAACCATTGGACTATTTCTCGCTCTGGCCATGGTTGGAGGTAGCTATTGGATGAGTGACAAACTTGCTATTCGGTCCGCTCGAGCAATCGAAGTTGAAGAGGGACAACTTCCGGAATATTGGACAATCATGAAAGAATTATGCGAGTTGTCCGGTCAACCAATGCCGCGAATCTACGTGAGCCCCGACCCACAACCTAACGCCTTCGCAACCGGCCGGAACCCAAGCAACGCGGCCGTCTGCGTCACAGAAGGGCTCATGCAACATTTGTCATGGAGTGAAATTCGAGGTGTGTTGGCACATGAAATGGCTCACATAAAGAACCGCGACATCCTCATAGGTTCAGTCGCTGCTGCAGTAGCCATGGCAATTAGTTTCGTTGCCAATATGGCCCAATTCGCGATGATTTTTGGTGGAGGAAGCAGAGACCGGGACCGGAATCCACTGGTTGACTTGCTACTTATTATCGTCGCGCCAATCGCGGCGGCCCTTATACAGATGGCAATCAGTAGAAGCCGAGAGTTCCAAGCAGACCGAACAGCAGCGAGGATGATCGGCGACGGCGAACCACTGGCAGCGGCGCTAGAAAAGCTAGATGTCGCCAGCCGCTCAATCCCCAGCTTGGCCAACGCTAATCAAGCGCAGATGTATATAGCGAACCCGCTCGCAGGTCGACAAATGGCGTTCCGAAACCTCTTCACAACACACCCTCCCATGGATAAAAGAATCTCCCGGTTACGTGACGGTAGCTGGCGAGACGGTATCTAAATCAGTCCCGAAAATTCTCAAACTGTAGAGGTAAATCAAAGTCCACCTCTTTCAGCTTGCTAATCACCGTCTGCAAGTGGTCGCGTTTTTTTGAAATGACCCTTACCTGCTCACCCTGAGTTTGGGACTGAACACCCTTAATGCCCAGGCCCTTGATGAATTTGTTGAGTTCTTTAGCCTTGTCGCTACTAATTCCCGCCTGAATAACGACTGCTTGACGAACGGAAGTACCCGCGGCGTCTTCCACTTCGCCGTAGCTAAGGGCCTTAAGACTGACCTTTCGTTTCACAAGCTTTTCTTCCAACACCTGGCGAAGAGCATTAAGACGGTCTTCGCTGCTGCTTAATAACGAAATAGCCGTGTCATTAAGCGTGATTTCAGATCCAGTGTCCTTGAAGTCATACCGAGTCCCCACTTCGCGGGCGGCTTGGTCCACGGCATTGCGAACTTCTTGCATATCTATTTCCGAAATAACGTCAAATGAAGCCATGCAACGAAATATACAGACCCCATCGGTGCCTAAGCGCCGACTAAACCAACGAGAGTCATTGGGCTAATGACGCCTAACCGATAACGTGACGGCCGTTGGGTCGGTGCCCGAGCGGCCAAAGGGAACGGGCTGTAAACCCGTCGGTTCACACCTACGGAGGTTCGAATCCTCCCCGGCCCACAACGAACGGTCAGCTGCCAAGCTGGCCGTTCGTCGCGTCTATGACCAAAACTCTGAACGGAACCTCTTCACTAACGCGCCTTAAAACGCTCTCGAAAAATGATTGGTCAGATGACAGATAATGAAGTTCGGACGCTCTATGAGACACATGGACTAACTTCTCACCATGGCTGAATCTTGTTATGCAGAACGCGATGGAAGAATTTTCACCATCACAATCAACCGACCAGAGCGGATGAACGCATTGCATCCCCCAGGTAATGCAGAAATGGCGGAGCTCTTTGACGAGTTCCAAAATGATCCAGAACTTTGGGTCGCTATCGTCACAGGTGCCGGAGATCGTGCCTTTAGCGCTGGTAACGATTTGCGCTACCAAGCAGAGGGTGGTGATAGATCTGCGATGCCAGCAAGTGGCTTTGGGGGACTTACCTCGCGGTGGGACCTCGACAAACCTGTAATTGCGGCTGTCAATGGTGTAGCGATGGGAGGAGGATTCGAGATTGCGCTCGCATGCGACATTATTATTGCTAGCGAAAATGCTCGGATGGCTCTCCCCGAACCCAAAGTTGGTTTAGCCGCGCTTGCAGCTGGAGTGCACCGTCTGCCGCGACAAATTGGACTTAAACGCGCTATGGGGATGATGTTGACTGGCCGCCACGTCCACGCTCAAGAAGGATATGAACTTGGATTTGTCACGGCCGTTGCGCCGGAAGGCGAAGCACTGAGTGAAGCCCGCCGCTGGGCCGAAATGATCCTCGAATGTTCTCCAATGTCAATTCGAGCAACCAAGCAAGCTGCCATGATGGGCTTGGATCAGGCTGGTGTCCGCGCTGCACATGAAGGTAAATATGCGGCGGTGAAGGCAATGAGCCAAAGCGATGACTACATCGAAGGGCCCGTAGCATTCGCTGAGAAGCGACCCCCGGAATGGAAAGGCCGCTAGGCACCAGCCCCAACGAATAGAAATGATCCGCAACCCCGAACGAGACGAAGCAGTCGCGGAAGCGATGTCAGACATTCGAGCGATTGATCTCGCTGGTGTTAGCCGTGAATCTATTGAACTAATACGGATTCGGCTTATCGAACTTGCGGACCGCCGGGATCTTTTCCCTTGGGACGACTTCCCTCCCGAAGAATCGAGAGACGGGAGCACTCTCTATTTGATCTCCCAAGACGATGATCACCGTTTTGCGCTTTACGTGCAGTCGGTTGCGGAAAGAACCGAAGCACCGCCACACGATCATTTGACCTGGGCATGCATCGTTGGTCTTGAAGGCGAAGAAGTAAATCGCAAATATGAAAAAGCAGCCGGTCACGGACCACCAAAGGTCTCTGAAGAATTCGTAGTAAAGCACGGCACAGGCATTGGGTTCCTGCCTGATGAAGTCCATTCCATACAAGTCACCGGGGGATCACTCAATTTTCACTGCTACGGGCGCGACCTGCTCGACCTGCCACCACGGAATTATTGGGATCAAAAAAGCTACCAGTGGAAAACTATGAAAGTTCGCTTTCCAATCATTGATGCCCGAACGTGACCACTCCTACGGTTTCGATTCATCAACTCGCTGAAGCAATCCGATCCCCCAAAGAACTAGTAATTCTTGACCCTCGTGATCACGACGCTTACCACAGAGGGCACATATTTTGGGCGGCCAGTCTGCGTCCTCAGGACGCAGACTCTGAAGCTCCCAAGCTTGTGCCCCGAAGATCTACTCCAACTGTTGTTACTGACGACAGAGATGGTGAAGGGCAAGAACTCTACGACGTTCTTACACATAATGGATGGACAGATATTCGTCTTCTTGAGGGCGGCACACAAGCTTGGGATGAAAAAGGTTACGAGCTTTACTCAGGTGTAAATGTCCCGTCGAAACTGTTTGGCGAACTAGTAGAGCGCCACTACCAAACACCTCATGTACAAGCGCAACAACTCAACGACTGGATTACCGAAGGCAAAGAACTTCTCATCCTTGATTCTCGAACCGAGCGAGAATTCAACCGCATGAACATCCCTGGCGGCCGCTCTTGTCCCGGAGGAGAACTTGTATATCGGATATTTGACCTATTGGAAGAAAACATGACGGTTGTCGTCAACTGCGCAGGACGAACAAGGAGCATCCTTGGAACAGAGTCGCTAGTTCGAGCAGGTATTCCTAACCCTGTAGTTGCCCTAGAGAACGGCACTATGGGGTGGGAGCTTGCCGGGCTTCAATTAGAAACTGGCGCTAAAACAGTTGCCCCGCCCCCTAGGAACGAAGCCCGGCGCAAGGCTGCCGCCGCTGCGCAGCAAACAAGCGACCATTTCGGAGTAACCCAAATTGCGCAAACGATAGTTGAGTCCTGGAGATCCGACTCTTCTAGAACGCTGTATCTCTTCGACGTGCGCTCACCAGCTGAATACGAAAAAGGCCACCGTCAACACTTTAGGAACGCTCCGGGAGGACAACTCATCCAGGCAACCGATGAATATGTCGCCACGAGAGGTGCCCGGATAGTTCTGGCCGACGACGATCTGACCAGGGCGACAATGACAGCTTCGTGGCTTTTAGAGATGGGGTGGGAAACGTATGTTCATGAAGCCGGACTAGGCGACTACCCCCTAGAAGTTGGGGCTGATGAAGCCCCCACACACAGCCCGCAAGTTGTGCTTCCATATGACCCAGGAGATGCCCATGTCGCTCACCAAGCGATGCAGGACTATCTAGATTGGGAAGTGGCGTTAGTTGAACAGTATGACCGCGACGAACTAGCGAACTTTACCGACGGGGGCTGGGCGTAAATTTCTATAGATCTGCATACTTCGCGATGATTTCACCAAACCTAAGTGCATCCTCAGGCGAATCAATCAAAGTAGGCATTCCGGCCATAGCAGTTACCGGCACAACCAGACGGTTAACGCCCCGAGCTTTCATTTTGGGAATGTCGTCAGGGTCTTCCGGCATAGGCATCGTTATTTCAAGAGCATCCGGATCGCGCCCGCACTCTTCCGCTGTCCGACGAGCGAGATCGATTCGTTCCTGAGGAGTGTCACGAGCTGGGAAGTAACCGTCGCCTAAGCGACCGGCCCGTCTAGCGGCGTAATCGGTGTCACCACCGACGATGATTGGCACAGAGCCATTTATGGGCCGCGGAAGACAATAGGTGTCTTGGAACTGAACAAATTCTCCCTCGAAAGAGGCACAGTCGCTCGCCCACAATGCGCGCATCGCGTCCACATATTCGTCAGTACGAGCGCCTCGGCGTTCGAAGGGCGCTCCAATAACGTCAAACTCTTCTTTGAGCCAACCGACGCCAATTCCAAGGAGCACCCGCCCGCCAGACATGTAATCGAGCGTGGCGACTTGAGCAGCGCACACAACGGGCGAGTGCTGGGGCAGGATCAAAATTGCAGTTCCGAAGTTAATCCTTTCGGTAGCCCCAGCCATGTGGGCCATCCAAATAAGAGGATCGGGCAAAATTAAGTCTTCAGCCCCTCCTGCAATTTTCCCTGATTCGCTATATGGGTACACCGACTCGTAGCCAGATGGAATGACTGTGTGTTCGACGGTCCAGGCCGATTCGAACCCCGCCTCCTCGCCTGCTTGTACTAGCTCCACCGCTAATGCTGTGTTCGCTGCATACTTATCGGTATTGCAATATCTAAGACCAAACTTCATGGTGTCACCTTCCACATCCGCCTCTAATCTACGACTACAACCACCAATGGTTCAGGAGTCCAATGTCTTATTTGCCGAATGTCTCAGAGATCTTTGATCCTTCGTTATGGACCGAGGTTGAAGGATTCGAGTTCGAAGACGTCACATATCACCGAGCGAGAGCTCAGGGCACAGTGCGCATCGCGTTTGACCGGCCAGACGTTCGCAACGCGTTTAGGCCGGGAACCGTCGATGAGCTCTACACCGCTCTTGACCATGCCCGCATGAGCACCGATGTTGGCGTCGTGTTACTTACGGGCAACGGACCGTCGACAAAAGATGCTGGATGGGCGTTCTGTTCTGGCGGAGATCAGCGAATCCGGGGGAAAGACGGATACAAATACGCTGACGGAGAAACAAGCGAAACTATCGACCCGGCCCAAGTAGGACGGTTACATATTCTCGAATGCCAACGGCTCATCAGAATGATGCCCAAAGTTGTGATATGCGTCGTGCCCGGATGGGCTGTGGGTGGAGGACACAGTCTTCATGTGACCTGTGACTTGACTATCGCCAGTAGAGAACATGCCCGCTTCAAGCAAACTGACACAGACGTGGCAAGTTTTGATGGGGGTTTTGGGTCTGCGTATCTCGCGAAGCAGATAGGTCAGAAAAAGGCACGTGAAATCTTTTTCCTCGGACGGACATACGACGCAGAAGAAAGATTTCTTATGGGCGACGTCAACACCGTGGTCGACCATCAGAACTTGGAGAGAGTGGCGTTGGAGTGGGCGCAAGAAATCAACTCGAAGTCTCCGACTGCGCAACGTATGGCAAAATTCGCCTTCAATTTGACTGACGATGGGCTCATTGGCCAACAAGTGTTTGCGGGGGAAGCCACGCGATTGGCTTACGGTACCGATGAAGCGGTCGAAGGTCGAGACGCGTTTTTAGAAAAGCGCCAGCAAGATTTCGGACAGTTCCCTTGGCATTTCTAAATTGACAAAGGTTAAGCCCCAGCCGCCAACCGTTGCATCACAGTGACATCGAGCCATTGTCCGAACTTACGACCAACCTCCCGTTCAACTCCGACCATCTCGAACCCATACTTGGAGTGAAGAGCTATTGAGGCAGGGTTTTCGCCCGCAATCCGGGCGAAAGTGGCGTGAAAGCCATGCTCATCGGCGAGATTTACCAATTCACTCAATAACGCGGACCCGACTCCGGTGCCCTGATGCTCTTGATGTACGTAAATAGAATTCTCAACACTGGTTCCATAGGCTGGCCTATCGCGATATCTCGATAGGCAAGCCCAACCGACGACTTTTCTCTGATCATCACTGGCGACAATGCAAGGTAGAGCACCTGAGCGTTCTCGAAGCCACTCCCGTTGTTGTTCTAAAGTTTTAGGAACTAAATCGAACGTCGCTACGCCGGACATCACCTCGTGGTTGTAAATATCTGCAATCGCTTCCGCGTCCGACAGCTTGGCTAAGCGAACCTTCATAGATATAAAGGTACCGTCCAAGGGGTTGTGCATCATTGGTGTTGATCCGTAAGCTTTCAAGCCTGCACGGGTTCGCCCGTTCATGGTTGCCGCGATAGCTCAGTTGGTAGAGCGCCTCCATGGTAAGGAGGAGGTCCCGGGTTCGAATCCCGGTCGTGGCTCGCTCGAAAGGGCATGGCGGGATAGCTCAGTTGGTCAGAGCGCACGGCTCATAATCGTGAGGTCCCGGGTTCGAGTCCCGGTCCCGCTACCACCAAATAGATCAAATACCAATTTGGCTCTCAATATCCGACGATGGCTCAGGCACATAGAGCTGGCTGCGTCGCTACGAAATGAGGGCTAGCGTCACATTATGCCAACAGCGCAGATTCGGGCAGATGTTGCCGCTGCCCAAGATGGTGACGAAGTCGCTTTTGCTCGCCTCGTCGACCAAACATATTCAGATGTTTTTCTTCTAGCGGCCCGTCTGACCCGCAATCACGATGATGCTCTCGATGTCGTGCAGGAGGTCTACTTGCGCGCCTACCGGGGTCTTATCGACTATCGAGGTGAGGCGAGGTTCACTACATGGCTACATCGAATCACGGTTAACTGTGCGAGTACCTTGTTAGCTCGACGTCAACGCCACTCCCATGATCCAATTCAGCGAGATGTCATAGATCTGAGTGGTGAGTATCACCCTGAGAGGCGAGTGGAGGAGAGCGAAATCAGTGACGATGTCAGAGAGGCACTTGAAGAATTACCTTCCAACCTGCGTGCCGTCTTGGTGCTAAGCGACGTTTTTGATCTGTCACACCAAAAAATTGGAAAGCAACTAGGAATTTCCACCACGGCAGTCAAAGTGCGGCTACACAGAGGCAGAAAGCGGATGCGACAAGCCATTCAAACCAAACGCCAAAAGACAGACCCCGTAGCCCAACTAACGACCAGTCAAGGGGTTCGACATGCTGTGTGATCGCAACCAAAGACAGATCAGAGCCATGGCTCGAGGCGAGACCATCGGTGCCACAAAACTTAGGCAACATGTGCGACATTGCCTTCGGTGCCAGGCTGAAATGTCACGCGAGAGACGTATTCAGAGGGAACTTCATGCCCTCAGAAATGAAATACCGGTCCCCGATGGCTTGAATAACCATATTCTTGAATCCATTGAAGCAGTCGATCGGCGTCCAATCATCGCTCAACGGCAGCGATCGAAAGTCGCCGGCTTATGCGCACTTGGTGTAGCACTGGCACTGGGATTGAGTTCTCTACCCACTCGCCGTCGTGCAGTCCAGGCAAGCTAAAGAAAGTCCAAACT
>DJZU01000121.1 GCA_002448715.1 Candidatus Neomicrothrix sp. UBA6944
TGGACCTGGCGAGCCGCCGGCGCCAAACAACCTAAGGGCACGCTTGATGGCTCGCTGCTGTATGGCGGTGCCGCTGTTGGTGATGTGTGTAGAGCGGAAGCCGATTTCGAGATCGACGGTATTTTTATTACCGCAGTAATACCTGCGAAAGGCCGCAGCGGCAGACCCGACGACGAGCGAATTGAACTGCTCGGCTCGACTAAAGAGTTTGAAGGCGTAACCACCCAGTTGGCAAAAAAGGGTCGGTCGGGAAAGAAGAAGGATGGTCGAGGTCGCGAAGACGGAAAAAAGAATCGCTCCAAGTCGGGCGGACGGGACCGTGATGGCAAAGGTCACAAGGTGGCCCGCGACAACAAGCCCCGCAAAGCTAAGGCGGAGACGCCCGCGAAACCGAAGCCAAAGAAACTTAAGCCTGGCCGCACGCATCGCAAAGCACTAATTGAAGGGCTTCCCGAGGAACAGAGGGTGATTGCTGAGCAGGTCTCCCGTGGTGGCATAGCCGCTGTTCGAAAAGAAATTGAGGATCAAAATCTTCGCGCCAAAGAAGAAGGTGCAGATGCAGTTCGTGCGGACTCGCTTGTTGCCTTGGCAGAGTCCTTAATTCCGCAGATCAAAATCGCTGAGTGGCGGGATCGGGCGGATGCTGCCCTGAAGTCAATTGACCATGTCGATATTCGAGATCTCAGGGCCGTGATCGTCGCCGCTGAAGACTTCGCTCGAGACGACGAGAGCCGTGCCTTGGCCGAAGAAATTCGCTCGGGTCTGCACCGGCGTGTCGAAACCGACCAGGTGAAGTGGCAAGATGAAATTAGAGAGGCCCTTAAAGAAGAGCGAGTTGTTCGTGCTCTTCGATTAAGTTCTCGCCCCCCAAAGGCCGGAAGCCCTTTACCTCCCGACATTGCTGAGATCTTGACCAGTCAAGCCAATCAAGCGCTCGGTGGTGACGTCAGCCAGCAGCGAATCGGAATAGTTCTCGAGGCAGTCGCTTTTTCCCCCATCCGCCCTTACGTAGCCCTTGCGCATGTTCCGCCGGAGCCGGGCAAGGAACTACTCGATGTCATTACTAAAGTTTCGGGCCGCATCCCCGATATCGCTAGGCAGTTCGGGATTGAGGCTGTCGAGAAGTCGCGCGGTAAACGTCGGTCAAAGAAACAAAAAACAAACGGCGAGCACGACGGCGCCCCGAAGGCCGAGGCCGACACGACTCCGAGTGAAAGTGAAGCTCAACAGTCAGATTACGTTGCTCCCCCGGACGAAGCGCTGACCTCTGCTGAGGAACCCGAAGCGCCCGCTGAACCAGAGCAAGTCGCAGTCGTTGAAGGAAATAGCACTCGACCTAATCCTGAACTGGAAGAGCAGACGCAGTCGTCTGGTGATGCGCTACCACAAGACAACGCCAATGAGATCGAAGCGAAAGAGACCGAGTAAAGAATGACCGTTAGCTACGAGCACAGAGGCAATGTGCGAGTCTTTACTTTGGATCGTCCGGAGGCTCGCAACGCCGTCAATCATGACGTTTCCTCAGAGATGGAGGGCCATCTTGATGTCTTCGAAGCAGATGAGTCTGCCTGGGTTGGTGTCCTGGCCGCCAATGGGCCTGTGTTCAGCGCTGGCGCGGACCTTAAGGCGGTCAGCAGTGGTCAAGGTATAGAGACGACCAAAGGTGGTTTTGCTGGGCTAGTTCGGTATCCGCGCACTAAGCCGCTTATTGCCGCCGTCGACGGCCCTGCGTTAGCTGGGGGGCTAGAGATCGTACTTGGATGCGATCTCGTAGTCGCATCCTCAGCGGCGTCATTCGGTATACCGGAGGTTAAGCGAAGCCTTATAGCAGGGGCGGGCGGTCTCTTTCGCCTTCCGGTGGCATTAGCACGAAACGTGGCGATGGAAATGGCGCTTACTGGCGACCCAATTTCTGCCGAGCGAGCGTTTGAACTCGGCTTAGTAAACAAACTCTGCGAGCCGGGGCAGGTGGTGCAAGCGGCCGAAGAGTTAGCTGACCGTATTTCGGTGAATGCGCCCATCGCTGTGCGCGAGAGCAGAAAGGTCGTTCTTGAAAGCCATGGGGTCTCAGATGAACAGGGCTGGCAAATAACGAAAGATCATTTTCGGACAGTCGTGAAAACTGAAGATTTCAAAGAGGGGCCACTGGCGTTCGTGGAAAAGCGAGAACCCGTGTGGAAGGGCCGCTAGCGGCTTAGTACGTGATGCTCGGCCAGAAAAGACGTAATGCCGGGTGCAACGTGAAGGGATTTCATCTCGTCAGCGTTGACGAACGCGAGGTCTAATGCGTCGTCATTAGCCGTGGCTGTTTCAGGTTCGAGGACGTCGACCAAGAAATCTGCTATCAGGTACCGCTGTTCACCGATTGATCTCTCCACCCAGCCGATGAACCGCCCGCAAGTTGCCACTAAGCCAGTTTCTTCTAGCAGCTCCCTTTCAACGGCACCTTGCCAGGACTCCCCCGGCTCAACGTGTCCTCCTGGTATCGACCAATAACCCTGTGCTGGAGGGTGAGCGCGCCGAATGAGAAGCAATTTCTTCTCCCATATAACGATCCCTCCGACACAACAGGTGGGCATCAAGCGGCCAGTCACTCAATCGAGGTCCAGCGTTCGGTGAACGGTCAAGAGCCGCGCTTTAAAGCCGAATGTTTCAAAAAAGTTTTTGGTAGCTCGATTGCCTGGCAGCGCCATTGAGTCGATACCCACACATTTTCGCTCGGTGCACCAGGCGATCACGCTCTCTGCGAGCGCCTCGCCGACGCCGACCTCGCGGGCTTCAGGCTGAACCCAAATGTCGGAAATTATGCCGAGTAGTTCGCCGGTGCGTAGCAGTGTTACTCCAGCCGCCGCATACCCCACGGGCACTTCATCGATCTGCCCAATCCATAGTTCTTCGTCGGGATTATGGAACGACGACTCGAGGCTTGCGCGAAACGGTGGGTTACGGGTTTCTAGACGACTCCAAACCCATCCGCCACGATTCTCAGCCTGTTCGACTACGGCTAGTGACGCAAACTCTTCAAGGACCGATAAATCCTCGATTGTTGCGAGGCGCGTTCCTTCAATCATCGAGCCGATCGTTTCACTTCGAGTGCTTTTTCTGCCTGAAGGCGGCCATCTTCGCCCGCGCTGAGATCAATGTACGTAAACATCTCGGCAACAGCGCTATGCCCAGCCTTTGTGGCAATTTGGTGGTACATCTCTTGCGCTATTCGACGGTAGTTCGGGTGCCCTTGGGGCTGACTGCGCAGCTCGATCATGTGCAAGGCTTCGCGAGCATTGAATTGCATCACGTATCGAACACGAAACGCCATCGCCACTGCGTAAGCGGCCCTTTCAGGGAATTCCGGGAGAAGCATCTGATATAACGATCTTGATCGCTCCATTACCCCGGCGTATCGCTCACCTAGGCCGGCATTGACTAAGGCTTCAGGCGTTTCGTACCCATGATCCGGGGTTAACGACTGCCATTCGATAGTGAGAAGCCGGTGTCGCTGCAGATCTCGAAACCCCCCGTAGTCGCCGAGAACATCAAATCGATAGTCAAGGCGTTCAAGTGCACGACCCGGGCGGTGTCTCCGGTTCCCTCGCTCACCCACATAACGTCGCACCAGATCTATCCGTTGGGTTGCTGTCATGCCGTCTACCAAATCCACTAACTGCGTTTCAGGTATCTGGCTGTAGGGGTAAAGCATCGCAGCGAGCATCTTTCGTTCCCCATCAGGGTCCCAGTCGATCAGATCAACCTCTGGAGCCGGATCCGGAGTTATGCCACCTGTGACAGACTCGGCAATTTCCTTCATCGTTATCTGATTAGTTTCCAGGTACCTTGACCACGCTACGCCCCTCTCCTCAACGTCTACGCGCCTAAGGAATGAAGGGATGACCTTTCTCAACTCGGCCAACATTAAGTCTGAATAAGACCTGGCCTCAGGTAAGGGGTGTGCCCTCATCCGAAGCAACAGAGCCTCATACGCCTGGCCGGTTCCGTAAATTCCGACGTTTGAAAGACTCGCAGCTGGCAACAAACCACGAACCGCATCGAAGGCTTTGGCACGAATGGTTTGCCGATACGCCAGATCACCTATATCGGTTCCTTGGGCGTGTTGGGAACGATAGAAGTCTTGCATCAAGGGTACGAGTTCGCCGTAGCTCTCGAAGATTCGATCCATTTCACCGACGTATTTAGTTCCGATTGGTGAACTTAGAATTTCAGGGTCCCGATGGTAACGGTAGCGACCATCAATTCGTGTGTCATAGCTGAGGTATCGGGTTGACTGCTCTAAGTAGGACATGAGGCGGCCCCATTCCAGAACCTTCGTAAGAAGGTTGGAAGCCTGCTCACAAGCAAGATGAACTCCGCCGAGTTGAGCAACAGAATCGTCGCCGTACTCAACGAAAACTCGCTGATATAACTCTTCTGCTTTAGCCAACCCAACTGTTGCGTCGATGGAATGATCGCCGGAAACATCCAGGTCCTCCACGAATTCGTCGAGAAACAGGCGCCTTAAGCTTTTATGTGTCCGGCTGTAACGAGCGAACAAGGCACCTTTCACGACCTCGGGGAGGTTGACTAAGGCAAAGACTGGTTGATCAAGGTTGGTAAAATATCGGCGGAGGATGTCTTCCTCGTTCGATGAGAACTGTTCTGTCGCGTAATTATTCAAGGTCAATTTGAGAGCCGGCTCGACGGGTCGATGGTTTCTTCTACCAGTCCTGATCGTAGGACCATCTGCTCCGATAGTCGCGCACCCTCTGTGGGTCGCTACTAGTAGACGATGGAGATGGCGTCAGAAACAACTCGCAAGGTGACTTGTTCACACTCGCCGACCGAAACTCCATCGACCAGAGCTCGCGTGCCGGTTGGAAACTTGCGTGTGAGTTCCTTGATTCGACGGGACTCGAGGTGGGAGTTCGGAAGATGATCTCCTGATTTGAGACGTTGCCAAGCGAGCCACCTTTGGTGGACAGTTAAGTCCCCAGCGACCAGGTCAAACCATCCGTCGTTCGGGTGTGCTCTTGGTGCTACACGCCATGTCCGACGCCATTCAGAGTTCATGATCGCGGTGACCGGTCCCCTCCACCAGCTTTTCAGAAATACTGTGTGCGCCACAACAACATGGCGTTGATCATCGAGCCAGAGCTCCCCAAGGTCGATAGTGGCCTTACGAGCTGTATTGCCATCAAGCCTTGAGACGCCGCCTTGAGGGGAGCCTGCAGCTCGCCAGATATCGCCACCGATGACCCCAATTAGAGGAACATCTACTTCGATATTCCAACAATCTTCAACGAATTTTCCGATTTCTCTATCCGTCTCAGCTACGCGGGTGGGGCAGCCTCCGTCGTATTGGGTACCCCATTCGCTTCCCGATCTAATGACCATCGTCGGCCACCATTTCATGGTCGGGCTCTTGGAGTCGTGCTGCAGCAGCGACCAGGTCTCTGTCTAGAAGGCGACAGGCATCTCGAGCACAATCCCGCAACTGCGCCGTCGGGGCGACGTCCGCTATCTGACTCAATAGGTCAACCACTTGCCGGATATGACGTACAAAATCACCGACGGACGAAGTGTCGTCTATGACTTCTGCAAGCGCGTGGCCAGATGCCCAGCCGTGCACGACACCGACAAGAGTTGGGTCAGGGTCGCGCGTTTCAGGTAGGCCGCGTTCCCGCTCCGCTCGTCGCAGTTGCCTACTCCGAGCTAAGAGGGCGCCCACTTTGTTCTTAACCGACGCGTTGGGATACCACGGCGGCGGGGGGTCAAGGCGGCTGCGGTGTTCGTAGGTCAAGGTTGAGACCAGCCCGGCTAATTCTGGTGGTGATAGCTCAGCGAATACATCGTCTGATAATCCAAGCGCTGTGAGAAGATCCATTTCATGAAAGATGCCTTGCAATGATTCTCCTATCGGCGTAAGCACCCAATCTTGGCTGCAGCCGAAGAGTTCCATTACTTCTTCAATAGCTGTTAGGGATTGCGCGAGACCTCCTTCGGCTACTTCGATTTGGTGCTCCGCTGCAGCAATTCCCAAGTGCGCTTGTTCCACGCGCCGGGTCGCCTTCGCTCGTTCGGAGCGCATGTCACTTTCAGGTCTACGAATTTCCAGGACAATACCTAGTTCGGTCAGGTTCTGTTTTAAAAGTCGAGCGCAGTTTCGTTGGTATTCGCGACGATTAGGGGCGTACGGTTTCGGTAATTCAAGCTTTGTAATCAATTGCGGAGCAGTGTCGAAATCTGCCTTGCCGAGCATCATGACTTTCCCTCTTGGGGTCACCACCCGAACACGATGCTCGCCTCCCCGACGACTAGTCGTACCTAAGACCAACAAAAAGTGAACCTCGTTTCCATGAAGCCGCTCAATAATTGAGCCAGGCCTGAGTTTTTCCAGAGGGGTCGCGTTCCCTGGGTTCGAAGAGTGGGTATCGCCACCTCCTTCGACAGGACCGACACCAAGGCGTTTAAGTTCGCTGTGAGCGATCTCCAATGTGGCCTTTGCCCTATCTAGGTCTTTGACCAACATCAGAATGTTGCTGTTCGATCGATACTGCGCAAACGATCGTTCTAACAGGTCGACCGCTTCGTCGCGAAGGACCCGCGCCATCAAATTTGCCGCCATGTTATAGGTGGGACGAAATGCTGACTCGAGAACGAAATCGGTGCTCCGCGCTAACCGAGTCAATTCACCAAAGCTTTCGTATGGACTCCAGAGAGCATAAGCGTGGCCGGACGAATCGATGCCTCGCCGACCAGCTCGACCCGTTAGCTGCGTGTATTCGCCTGGGGTAAGTGTCACATGACCTTCGCCCCGAAAGCGGCTGAGTTGTTCTATCACTACGGATTTCGCTGGAAGATTCACTCCCATCGCGAGCGTTTCGGTGGCAAACACCGCCTTTAATAATCCTGCCGCGAAACAGTCTTCAACTGCCTCTTTAAATGGGGTAACCATGCCTGCATGGTGTGCCGCAAGACCGGCGCAGAGTCCCCTGAGCCAGGAATCAAAATTCAACAAGGCGAGGTCCTCTTCGGACAAATCCTTAATGTGTTCTTCTACGATTGTTTCTACTCGCTGTTTTTCTCGGCCATCTAGAAAATCAACGCCATGCTCCAAAGCGCTTTGGACAGCGTCGTCGCAGCCTTGGCGGGAAAACACGAAGAATATTGCGGGCAAACGGTCAGCTGAATCTAAGTGGGTTATGACTTCGCTTCTCCTGGGACGACCAACTGCCCCTGATCTGCTTTTTGGGCCTCGATGCTTCTGCCCGCGCATCTTTGCGAGGAACCTCTCAACTTCATGGTTGCTCTCACCACCTCTTAAGGTCCGGAACTCTTGAAGATGTCGATGCCGCTTGTCGAAGACTAAGAAATGATTTTGAAGCTCTACTGGCCGAGTGTTCTCGATGACAGCGTTACATTCCGAATGCACTTCCGTGATCCAAGCAGCCACTTCTGTCGCATTGCTGACCGTCGCTGACAGGCAGACCAGCTGGGTATTCGCTGGGAGCTGCATAATCACTTCTTCCCAAACTGGTCCTCTGTAGGGGTCTTGCAAAAAGTGGACCTCGTCGAGAACCACCAGCCCAAGCTGATCGAGACGGGGGCTGCCGGCATAGATCATGTTCCTCAAGACTTCAGTGGTCATTACGACTACGTCAGCATCGGGTCGGATTGCGTTGTCGCCAGTTAGCAATCCCACCTTCTCTCTGCCAAGCCATCGCCCGAGGTCCTTAAACTTTTGATTGGAAAGGGCCTTTATAGGGGTCGTATAAATGACTGTGTTTCCCTCAAGGAGGACTTTCTGTATTCCGTATTCTGCCACGAGCGTCTTACCAGCTGATGTCGGCGCCGCCACCAGAACCGAAGACCCATCGTCCAGGAATTCAAACGCCTGAAGTTGAAAGGCGTCAGGGGTTAGACCTCGTTCGCTCAACATGACGATTCTGCTAGCTCCGGCTTGAGGACTCATCGTCTAAGAGGTTACGAAGCCAAGCTGCGCGACCGTCGGAGGAAGCGGCCTATGAGAATCGATAACTCGTAGAACAGATACATCGGTATTGATAATGCCGCTAGCGAAACGGGGTCGCCAGAGGGCGTGATGATCGCAGCCCCCGCAACGATCCCTACGATCGCAAATCGACGCAACGCGCTCAATCTTGAAGGTGACACAACATTCGCTAGCTGAAGGAAGATGAGGACGATCGGAAACTCGAAACCAATCCCAAACGCAATCATCATGTAGGTGATTAGTCCGAGGTACGCACCCGGAGAAAAAAGCGGATCGACCGATTCACCGCCAAACGAAATCAAGAATTCAAGGGCGCGTTCAAAAGTTAGATACGCCAGCCCTGCTCCGCACCCAAAAAGGCACAGCCCACTTACAACGAAAGGCAGTGCGTAGCGACGTTCTCGTTTCTCCAGTGCGGGGGTAACGAATCGCCAAAGGTTCCAAAGCAGGATTGGCATCGCCAGCACCAAGCCCACGTACATTGAAACCCGAATCCTTGTTTTGAACCCATCAAGGGGCTCGGTGATAACCAAGTTGCACGAGCGGTTTATGTCCTGAGCCTCTAGGACCCTGCAGTATGGGGGTAAGAAAACGTTGTCCAAAAGCCAGCTGTATAGAACGAGCCCAACAGCAGCGCCCGCAGCGACCGCAACAGCGCAGATGATAAGCCGTACCCGCAATTCCGCTAGATGGCCCCAAAACGTTTGTGGTGAGTGTTTTGGTTGACGCCGAAACCTCATTGGTTATCTCTTGGGGGAAGGGCCTCGCCATCACCCTGACTCTGGCATTCGAGGTCGCGGTCGTGTGACTCCGCTACTGCATCGTCGACTGCAGCATCGAACTCGCTCTTAATTTGCGCATTAAGCCGTCGGAGTTGTGCCGCTCCCCTGGCTAACTGTCGCGCGACTTGAGGTAGTTGTTTCGGGCCAAGAGCGACGAGTGCTACCAGGCTGATAATCAGCACCTCGTTGGGAGTGAGATTCACAGAACTGAGGTTAGGTCCTTGAAGAGGTCAATCGGCGAAGGAGCCGCGAAACCAATACTCGCCTCAAGCGGAGGCTTGCGACCCTCTGTATATGTTCGTTAGCGCGTTCGCTTTGTCGCGAGACCTGGCCTATTGCTAATCCTGCTTTTTCTAGGGTGGCGACGGAGTCGGCGACTTCTGACCTAACGAGCATAAGAGCCCTCCAGAGCAAGGCTCCTAACACCAAGACCAGCATTGCTGCGATAGCCCCGAGAATTGCCACGGCCCCACGTTAGGGCGTTTCTTGCGAAGACAGAAACTTTGAAGAATGATCGGGTGGTGCAGCAGCGACTTCCGTCATTACGTCAGCCACCGGTTCGGTTCGCTCACAGAGGTGCTCGGGCCCATGCACCGGAAAACACCATCGATGCTTTCGAGCTGGCGCTCAGGCTCGGAGCGACGGGGCTCGAGACCGACGTGTGGCTTTCTGGAGACGGCGTGCCGGTGTTGGACCACGATGGAGTCGTCCGGCGCGGCCTTAGGAGACGTCGGCTTGCCAGTATGAAGGTTGAGGAATTACCGCCCCACATCCCGACGCTCGCTGGCCTTTATGAGGCTTGCGGCACTGAGTTCGAATTATCCATAGACGTCAAGGACGAGGCAGCTTTAGAGCCGATCCTGAATGTTGCTCGCCAATCCAGTGCCGAACCCCGCCTGTGGCTATGCCACCCAGATGTTGCAACGCTCGCGGCATGGCGAAAGCTAACCAACTGCAAATTAGTTAACTCGACCAGGTTGAAGGACATGAAACAAGGACCTGAACGGCGCGCAGCCGAACTAGCCGCGGCGGAAGTCGATGCTGTCAATCTCCACCACAGTGACTGGACTGGCGGGTTGACCACTTTGTTTCATCGTTTCAATCGCTACTGCGTTGCGTGGGACGCGCAACATGTGCGTGTGATCCGAGATCTGATCCTTATGGGTATTGATGGCGTGCACAGCGATCACGTTGACCGACTGCACGCTGGCTTTGATGCGGCTCAGTAATTTAGGGTCGCCCAATGGAATCGAATGGCCAGAGCCGGAGAAAGACTTCACCAACCAGTAAGTTCTTGTGGATGGGCCCAAAAGAGCGGCTGTCGCGACTGCTTGGCCGATTGTCGCCCATAACGAATACGTGATCAGGCGGTATTTTCGTGTCGGGAAAATCTGATGTGTATACGTCGGGTGGCAAATACTGCTCGTTCAAGGGGCGGTCGTCCACGTAAACCATTCCGCCATCTGCCCTGATGCGTTCGCCTTCTACGCCTATTACTCTCTTAACGAAGTCGTTTATGTTCGAAGTTTCCATATGTGAGGGCCTGTTGAAGACGACGAGGTCACCTCTATCTGCGTCTCCGAGAGTAAACGCGAGTTTGTAGACCATGAGACGGTCACCGACTGCCAGAGTTGGAGTCATTGACTCCGAGGGAATGAAATAGGTTTGGACGAGAGTCGCACGAATTAGGAAGGCCGCCAAAAGGGCTACAAAGACTACTATGAACCACTCGCGAAACGATCGCCACTTGGAGGCTTGCAGCCACTCCCGGAACGTCGTCAAATTTTGGCCGCTCACTTGTCTGGATCCAGTAGCCAGGAGATCGATGCGCCAAGGTATGAGCATGCGAGGAGGTCGCTTTCCAAGGGTCTCTCCATTGTTGTCACCGAAACACTGGACTTTTTCAGCGCACTCGCTATATCGAATGGCTTGACCGGGTAGGGACGGTGGCCCAGAGCAGTAATCCAGTCACTCTGGGCTCCAACAGGAATTGGGACCTCCATCGCGTTTGGTGTCGCTTTGAGTATCGATCCCATGTGGTGACTTATGCCCTGATGACGTGCTCGGGGATCGAGTTCCGAAGCTCGAACGCAGATTCCCACCTTGGCCCCCAAGGCCGACAAGGTGGCAGCGTGGCCCGCCAATTCGAGACAAGAGAAGCCCAGTTCCGATGCGGTTCCAACATGTCCAGGACCAGCGGTGACGACCATTAAGGTGCAATTGTGATCAAGTAGCGCGGCAACGCCCGAGGCAACGTTAATAACTTCTAGATCGCCGCCAAATGCCTGACCTGCGGTTGCCGACACACCCAGAACATTTGCCTGCTTCAGGTCAGCTAATAAGTCGCTCAGCGCTAATGGGAGAGCGGCCTGGTCGGTCATCACATACCCCAGATCAGCAGAATTCACGCCAATCGCGACTGCGCCAAGGTGGCTGTGTAACGGGCATAGGAGGACTCTTGCGCCGCTGAGATTTCGACGTTTCGCTATATATGGATCGACCTCAGTTTGCTCCGAGAGATACCGCGCCTTGAGAACGTCACCTGCCTGGGGAACCGATTGGCGGACCGTGTTCGGGGCCCAATGAATCACGTGAGAACCGCCGGTGCCAAGACCTAGGTCCACAGCGGTGGTGTTGACCACGACTTCGTCACCTACCTCAACAGTGCCGCACAATGAGACCAACGCATATCCAGCCGAGTTGTCATCGAAAAGCACTTTTTGTAGTCCATCTCGCTCTTCAACAATGCGAGCAACTACCCGTGAAGAAAAGCGTGCCATCGCGACGCCTACAACGACTCAATCAGGGCGTCTACACGCTCGTCTTGTGCCAGGAAGGGGTCCTTACACAGCACGGTGCGCTGGGCCTGGTCGTTAAGTTTGAGATGCACCCAGTCGACCGTGTAGTCACGTTTTCGTTCCTTAGCTTGCCGGACGAATTCACCCCGCAGCCGTGCTCGCGTGGTTTGTGGCGGCTGGTCTATTGCCGTCTCCACATCCGCGTCGTCCAAAATTCGTTCTACAAGACCGTTGCTTTGCATCAGGTAGAACACTCCGCGCTCTTGGTTTACATCGTGGTACTGCAGGTCCAGCAGGGCAGCCTTAGGGTCTCCCAGCTCTATACCGTGCTTTGCTTTGTAACGTTCAAGAAGGTGGTACTTGATTACCCAATCGACTTCGCGGTCCAGAGTTAAGGGGTCGTGCTCGATGCCCTGCATGCAGTGTTCCCACATCGACAGGGCCTGCTTTTCTTCTGCGTTAAGTTCGTTAGTGTCAGCAAACCGCTGCGCACGTTCCAAATATTCAGATTGAATCTCGAACGCGCTAGCTTCTCGACCATTTGCTAGCCGGACCCTACGTCGGCAGGTGATGTCGTGACTAATTTCCCTAATTGCCCGAATCGGATTTTCCAACGTTAAATCACGAAGGATAACGGAGGGGTCTTCCATCATTCGCAGAAGCAACGATGTTGCACCAACCTTGAGAAACGAGGTGTATTCGCTCATGTTTGAGTCACCGACGATGACATGTAACCGTCTATAACGTTCTGCGTCGGCGTGTGGTTCATCCCTGGTGTTAATAATCGGGCGACTACGAGTAGTTGCGCTCGATACCCCTTCCCAAATGTGTTCCGCTCGTTGAGCAATGCTGTACATCGCACCGCGTGCGCTCTGCAGCACCTTTCCAGCACCGGTATATATTTGCCGAGAGACCAGAAACGGGATCAGAACCTCGGCGTAGTTTGAGAAGTCGTCTCGACGACTTGTGAGGTAGTTCTCGTGGCAGCCGTAGCTGTTGCCGGCGCTGTCAGTGTTGTTCTTAAATAGGTAAATCGTGCTGCCAGTTATTCCTTCCTCTGCGAGGCGTTCCTCAGCATTTTCTACAAGGCGCTCCAAAATCCGTTCGCCGGCCCGATCGTGACAAATGACTTCATAGACCGAGTCACATTCCGGTGTCGCATATTCGGGGTGGGAGCCAACATCGAGGTAGAGTCGAGCACCGTTAGCCAGAAAAACGTTGCTTGACCGACCCCATGACACAACTCTGCGAAATAGGTAGCGGGCTACCTCGTCAGGACTCAGGCGTCGCTGGCCTCTAATGGTGCATGTAACCCCGTATTCGTTTTCTAGGCCCATGATTCTTCGTTGCACGAGCACACCGTATCTCTAGAATCTCTGGTGGGTGTATACAGATCACAGTATCTAGCGACCGCGAGAGTTATTGCGCCAAGACCGATTCGGTCTCTGAATCGCTGAGTCGGTAAAAACACCGGCGGCCGTTCTCAGGTGCTAACACTGCAACTTCGAGTTCGTCGGCCGTAATCGTACGGTCGGAACCCGCTAGCGAGGCGACAGCTAGGTTGACTGCACCATCCCGATCAAGCTCCTTGTCCCATCCATCGGCGAGGCGATCAATCACAGATTCTGAATCACCGCCGATGCAGCACCAATGCTGCTCATCGGCGACAGTGCCGTCGTACTGGATGCGGTACAACTCTGCGGTGCCAGCAACGTCTATCTCGGCCACCACAATCTCAACTTCCATGGGTTTCATCTCATGTGTGAAGATTTGTCCAAGCATTTGAGCGTATTGGTTTGCAAGACTGCGGGCGTCAACATCTTCTCGGCTGTACTGATAGCCCTTGAGTTCTGCGTATCGCACCCCAGCAATTCTCAGCTGATCGAATTCGTTGTATCTACCGACCCCGCCGAACGCGATTCGGTCGTATATCTCGGAAACTTTTCGGAGAGTTGAGCTGGCATTCTCAGCCACTAACGCTACGCCGCCGCCGTATTCAACGGCCGCAAGACTCCGACCTCTGGAAATGCCCTTGCGGGCGTAGTCAGCACGATCTTGCATCAGTTGCTCGGGGCTCACGTACATTCCGGGCATAGTCATAAGCTTTACTCCCCTCCGCTGAGTTCTTCTCGAAACTGTGAAAACACTTCACCGGACTCGTCATCGGTGAGCTGCCGGAAGCCATTCGCCGTGATAGCGCTCAACACAGGGTAAATACCTCGTATTGGGTCGGGACCGCCAGTTGCGCTGTCTTCATCGGCTGCATGCCAGAGGGCTTTCACCGCTAGGAGTAGGGCATCGTCGGTGGTTAAGTCCGAGCGAAATCCCAACTTGATCACGGTGCCGGCATGCAAACTGCCTGAGCCACTGGTGGCAAAGTCTTGTTCTTCGTAACGCCCACCGGTCACATCGAACTGAAAAAGTCTTCCGGTTTCACGCGTGTCGTCGTAGCCAGCGAAGATTGGAACGACCGCAAGCCCTTGCATGGCCTGTGGGAGGTTTCCTCTGAGCATTTCGGCGAGTTGGTTAGCTTTCCCTTCGAGCGTCAAGGGTTTACCTTCTATTTTCTCGTAGTACTCGAGTTGCAACTGAAAGACTCGAACCATTTGCAGCGCGGGGCCGGCGGCTCCCGCTATCGCCACTGCCGAACGGTCATCTGCTGGAAAGACTTTCTGCATATCTCTGTGGCTGATCAGGTGACCAGCAGTGGCGCGTCGATCACCCGCGACAACTACTCCCCCATCGCAGCGAACCGCTAAAACGGTCGTAGCGTGTCCAGCGTCAATAGAGCCAGGCAAATCGCTCGAGAATGGATCTAGCCCGTTGTGTTTGAGAAGCGATAGGAAATCAGCTCCCGGATCGTCGCCTGGGGTAAAGAAGGAGATGGAACTCACTCTCCACCCTTTTGAACGTAGTTTTTGACGAATTCTTCGGCGTTAGTTTCAAGCACACCATCAATCTCGTCTAGCAGATCGTCGAGTTCCGCTTTTAGTTCTTCACCTGTCGCAGCTGCTTCGATTTCCTCGACTTCCGAATCGTCGGAGCGTGATGTGCGCCGCTGCTTCTGCTCTCGTTCAGCCATTAATGCCTCCTACCGTCACAATTCTATGGGGTTCTTACGTTCCTAACCGTCGCAATAACTCTGCCGCGCTTTCACATTCATCTAACAAGTTAGCGACATGGCTCTCAGTCCCTCGTAAAGGCTCAAGCATAGGAACCCGTCTCAATGGGTCACTACCGACATCAAAGACCATGGAGTCCCAGTTGGCCGCAACAATGGCATCGGGATATCGCTCCAAACAACGCCCCCTAAAGTACGCCCGAGTGGTTGGGGGTGGGTTGTCAATGGCCTCCTCGACTTGTTCATCCGTAGAAACTCTTTCCAGTCCGATTCGCCGAGCTAGGCCTTTCTCCGGCCGGAGATCGTGATATTGAAGATCGAGAGCAGCCATTCGAGGGTCGGACCATTCGAGAGCATGGCGTTCTCGGAAGCCCTCGTACAGGCGGCGCTTAGCTATCCAATCGATGGAATCAGTTAGAGACTCAATGTCGTTCTCCAAGGCAGTCAAAACTTGCTGCCATCGGCCCATTATGTCTTGCCCAATCTGATCGCCGCCGACAACTTCGAATCCAAACCGCTCCGACCACAGCTTGGCTGCGGAGAAGTACGCCCACTGCACGTCTAGCGCTGAGACTCTCTGTCCGTTAAGTAACCGATGAGACATACCTAATTCGAGGTCATAGCTCACCTCCCGTAAGCTCTTAACAGGAGTCTCAAAAGCACAGTCAGTGGGGGCCATATCGTCGTCGATCATTGCCAATACGATCGCTGTGGTGCCCAACTTCAAGTAGGTCTGCAGTTCACTCATGTTCGCGTCACCAACGATGACGTGGAGCCTCCGATACTTTTTGCTGTCGGCATGAGGTTCATCTCGGGTGTTAACGATTGGCCTCTTCAAGGTCGTCTCTAGGCCGACCTCCTCCTCAAAGAAATCCGCCCGTTGCGTAATCTGAAAAGGGACCTCGGCGTGCGTCAAGCCAGGAGCTTCTGAGCCTATTTTTCCAGCACCACAAAATATTTGTCGTGAAATGAAGAAGGGCATTATTTCTTGCACGATCCGCCCGAAGGGAACCGATCGGTCTACTAGGTAGTTCTCATGGCAACCGTAGCTATTGCCCTTGCCGTCGCTGTTGTTCTTGTGAATGACTAGTTCTTCACCCTCGGGCAGCAGTTCGTTGGCTTTCTCCATTGAGCGAATGAGAATCTCTTCCGCTGCGCGGTCATAGGTGGCGCACTGTAGGGCGTCTGTGCATTCCGGCGTCGACAGTTCTGGATGGGCGTGGTCGACGTAGTATCGCGCTCCGTTGGTTAGGACCGCGTTGACTAAATGGGTTTCGATTTCTGGGGCGAGTGCATCGAATTCGTTAAAGCCTCGAGCGTCAACTCCGGGGTGTTCATCCTCGAAGTCCCAACTGATGCGCCGCTCAAGAAACCCATTTACATAGGCATTAATGATCATCGACGAGGCTGCAACGGGGTTGGAATCGCCCTCGTTGCGATGGAGGATCCCAAATTCTGTTTCGATTCCCAGAACTTTATGAACAGCCACAGGGCGACCTTAGTTGCGCAAAGACGTGTTAGAGGTATTGACCGGTCTGAACTCTTTCTATTGCTCGACCGCCCTCGCCATCAAATTCGTCGTCTGCGCTGAGCAGGGTGCGGATAAATACAATCCGCTCTCCCTTCTTGCCTGATATTTTCGCCCAATCATCCGGGTTTGTTGTATTGGGGAGATCCTCGTGCTCTTTGTATTCCTGTCGGATGGAGCCAAGGAGATCGTCCAAGCGGATTCCATAGCTGCCGGTAGCGATCGATCTTTTGATGGCGGTTTTCTTCGAACGCCGAACGATATTTTCTATCATCGCCCCGGATGCGAAGTCCTTAAAATACATGACTTCTTTGTCACCGTTTTGGTAGGTCACCTCAAGAAAGCGGTTGTGCTCGTCAGCCCGATACATCTCTTCCACTGTTCGTTCGATCATCACGCGAACAGTCTTATCGGGGTCACCGCCGCCCAACTCATCAATTTCAAGAGCGTCAAGAGGCAGCTCTTGCTTCAGGTAAGTCGCGAAAATTGCTGATGCAGCAGCTTCATCTGGCCGGTGAATCTTGATCTTCACGTCCAGTCGGCCGGGCCTCAGGATGGCCGGATCGATCAGATCTTCTCGATTTGAGGCGCCAATCACGATGACGTTGCGAAGCCCCTCAACTCCGTCAATCTCAGCCAATAGCTGCGGGACCACCGTCGATTCCATATCCGAGCTGATGCCACTGCCTCTAGTCCGAAATAGCGACTCCATTTCGTCAAAGAAAACGATCACCGGCCAGCCTTCGCTGGCCTTCTCGCGAGCGCGCTGGAAGATCTGCCGAATTTGGCGCTCTGTCTCTCCGACGTACTTGTTGAGCAGTTCGGGCCCCTTTATGTTGATAAAGAAGCTTTGAGCCGCTCCGTTCCCCGACGCGTCGGCGACCTTCTTGGCCAACGAGTTCGCGACGGCCTTCGCTATCAGGGTTTTGCCGCACCCTGGAGGGCCATAGAGGAGTATTCCCTTGGGAGCCGGTAAGTCGTATTCCCGGAAAAGATCTTGATGCAGGTACGGCAGTTCAACCGCGTCGGTGATTTGCTCGATCTGACCGTCCAAGCCACCTATATCGTCATAGGTGACGTTGGGCACTTCTTCCAAGAGGAGTTCGTCAACCTCGGGGCGCGGCAGCCTTTCCAGTACCAAATTGGCTCTGACATCAAGTAACAAACTGTCGCCAGCCCTCAAAGTTTGTTCCTTTAGGTGATCTCCTAAATCCACTATGCGGTCTTCGTCCGCTCGTCCGGTGACCAGTGCTCGCTTATCGTCGGATAGGACTTCTTTGAGGGTTACAACCTCTCCTGAGCTACTGTGATCGCGCGCCATGACCACATTCATCGACTCGTTCAGTACTACTTCAGCCCCGGCTTCGAGTTCTTCGGCGACGAGGTCCGGATGAAGACTGACTCGCACCTTTCGCCCGTTGACATGTACATCAACGGTCTCATCATCGTTCGCTGAAATAAACGTCCCGTATGCAGACGGAGGTTGCGTCAGCTTCTCAACTTCTTCGCGTAGCGTCGCAATATGTTCTCTGGCCTCTCGGAGGGTAAAGGTCAACTTCTCATTTTGGGAAACCGCTTGCGCAAGTTGGCCCTTAGTCTCTAAAAGCCGTTCCTCAAGTGTGGTCACCCGCTTCGGTGTATCGACGAGTTTTCTTCTGAGTAAGCCCACTTCGGATTCAAGAGCTCTGATTTGGCTGCGGAGCGCGGCTACTTCACCCGTTGTCGGTTCTGATCTGCTCATGTCATCTTCGCTTGACATTAGGATCCTCGGCGCCGCGCTTGTCTGGACCGGAAGCTACACGAATATGTGGTTGAAGTGGCTCAACGAAGAAAATACCTTTTTCAGAAGGTTGCAAGAAAGTTGCGTCTCGCTGGCCGAACGAGGGTAAATTATTTAGTGGTGACTTCTACACATAAGGCATCGTCCCCCTTGGAACCGCCGAGCTTCACCGCACGAAGAAGGAAGGCAACAACATGAAGGTCTGGATTGATCAGGATCTCTGCACAGGTGATGGTCTTTGTGAAGAGATCGCCCCTGATGTATTCACTTTGCTAGACGACGGGCTGGCCTATGTCGTTGAAGAAGGCAACGTGATGTCCGATCCTGGTGGCGCCGAAGCGCTAGCTAACTTTCCAGATGGTCAACTTGATGCAGTTATTGAATCCGCTGAGGAATGTCCCGGAGAGTGCATCTATATCGAAGCCTGATAGGTACCTCGACAATCGCACCAAGAAATTTCTCGTATCGCTGCTACCTAATTAGCGTAGGCATGGTCCTGTGCCTACCACGCTTCGTTCTCCTAAGGCCGCTGTTTCTGCCATGAAGCCTGCTATTTCGGAGCGGTCCAACACGTAAACTGCTCGCTGATAATCAGGAGCCCCATCCGGTGCGACCGCAAAAACGACACCGAGTACTGATCCCCGGGTGTCCACGACTGGCGCACCGCTATCTCCTGCTTGCAAATGAGCAGCAGCAAACCAAAATTTGCGTGTGATATCGATCGAATCGTAGAGATCCTTTCCGTTGTCTGTAGCACGCTTAACTAAACGAATAGGAGCAGTGCGCAGCGGGCCCCCTGCTGGATGACCTACGACGGCCGCTAACTGCCCTGCTTGGGGAACTTCCAGACTCAGTGGCGGCAAATCGAGATCCACCCGGACGAGCGCTAGGTCTCGTTCAGGATCGAAAGCTGTCACCGTTGCCGGTGAGGGTGCTTGGCCGGGAAGGGCAATTTCTACGTTTTGAGAGCCCGCTACAACGTGTGCGTTGGTCAGGGCGACGCCGGGCGAAATGACGAACGCAGTCCCATCTTGTCGCTGGCTGCACGCTATTGCCTGCACGCGGATTACTGAATCTGCGACTTTGGCCAGCGTTTCTGCGGCCACGGCCAGTTCCTGAGGTGGTTGTCCCACATCCACTGGCACAGCGTTTGCGCTGAACGTGGGTACTCGCGACCAGTCTTGCAGCAACCGATCTAACAGGCCTCGGCCGCTAGGTGTGAGCGGCGCGATTCGTTCGACAAGGTCGACAACCTTGGATTCGGCTGCTTGCTCTTGTGGCCAGCCTTTCGCTGATGAGAACGGTGGCAATATTATCCATACGAGCAGCGCAACGGTTCCTAGACCCACAACCGTTCCCGCTAGCGAGTCCAGCCATCGAATGGGTCTCGGCACCAAGTTGCGCAGGCCTCGCGCTAGTCGCCATCCAATGGCATGGCCGACAATTCCAGAGATGAGAACAGCGAGTGCGGCGGCGGCCAAACGTTTGTGCTCGCCGTCGACATTGAGCGCGTTGACACCGTCTGTTGTCCATCTAGCGGCAGCAAGTGCTCCTGCAGCGAACCCGATCCACGCACCGAGCCGCCCAATTAGGCCGCCACGCCACCCGATGATAATCGCCAGAACGAGCAGAGCTCCGAAGGCGACATCCAGAACCACGTGTTATCCGTCAGCTCGCTATCAGACGCGCATGCGTTAAGAATCCGGTGTGCGCGACCATGCGATGATCTGGTCGGACAGCGTTTCCCTCTACGTGCCATGTCCGATGCAGTACTTCAACGGTCTCGACAAGGGCCCAAGGACCATTAGACAATCGCTTCCGCAGCGCTTGAACTTGAATTATTGATGGGTTGTAGGCGACTAAAATACCGCCCGTTCGCAAGGAACCTTCCAGATGAGGCACCACTCGCCACGGTTCAGGTAGGTCAAGCACCGCTCTATCAAATTCCGAATCGTCATGATCCTCGTAGGCGTCGCGGAGTTTAATCTCGTACGATTTGAGGATCTCCGGTCCCAGAAACATGGAGACGTTTGACTGCGCAGTGGCTGCGAAGTCGTCTCTAATTTCATAGCCGGTTACAACAGCACCCGCACGCAACAGCACGGTTGAAAGCGCACCCGAACCAACTCCAGATTCAAACACGCGATCTCCCGGTGTTATATCGGCCAAAACTAAAATTGGACCCAGGTCTTTTGGGTAAATTACTTGAGCGCCTCGTGGCATTTTCAACACGTGATCGTTGATTGTTGGTCTAAGGCCAACGAATCGAGCATTCGAGCCAGTTCGGTACTCAGTGCCTTCTGGTGTCCCTATGATTTGATCGTGAGTGATCACACCTGAGTGCGAATGGAACTCGTCGCCATGCGCCAACTTGATTAGATATCGACGCTGGCGATTATCGACAAGCATCATCCGTTCGCCTTCGGCCAGAAGCCCGAGATTGTTATCCTTCGGCGCCTCTTCCTCTTTCATGACTGTCCGTCTGCTTGTCGAGGAATGTGTTCGATGCGCAGTGATTGGCCCGGCTGAAGTTCCTGGCGAAACACTGTTCGTTGTTTATTTCTGCTTAGGTGGCGCAAGAGCCGCAACGTTGTCAGCACCGTCGCTAGACCAAACCACACTCCGCTTCCATTGCGGCCACGGCGCCAAACCGCTCCCAGCATGCGGCCTAGACGAAACTCCTTTAGCTGTGAGCGCAATCCCATTAGAGCCTGACGACTTCCACGAACGTAGATTTCTTGCGGCCAGCACGGCGCCCCAAGACAAACGCAATGGCCATCACAACTGCCAGGACTAACCCGAGGAGCGCCGCTCCTTGATTCTCCATAGGAGCAGGGTTCGAGTTCGATTCTCCAGTCAAACGGCCGAAACGCTCAGTTAGATCGTCTGGCGTGATCTTGACTTCGTCGCTTTCATATTCAGCCATTGGAATGCCGCTTTCCATCTCGCCTTAGTGCAAGGACCACCAAATAAATAAGGACAGCACATGTTGCTAAACCACAGAGGTAAGGAAGGAAGCTGAGGTTGCCTTGAAACGTATTAATCGTCGTTTGCAGGATCCGAACGGTTGCTAGAACTAGAAACAAGCCACCGATGCCAAAGATTGTCGTCCCAGCTAATCCGAAGGCGAGATATCTCCCCAGACCCTTTAGGGGCTCAACTGTCTCTTGTTTCACATAAGCGCGAAGAGTCGAAACCACCTCATCAAAGTCACCTTTGATTCCACCGTTTTGGTTCGACATTGTCCCTACCTATAGCTTTTGTAGCCCTCAGCATGCCAGATACGTGCCATGAGCCCAATACGCGTTAAGGCTTATTCCCGTCTGCGTTCAGAATGTCTAGCAATGAACCTATTTGTTCTTCCAGGAGGTCCAGGCGGGCGTTGATAGTAGAAACCACTAGCAGTCGTTGTTTGTCGAAAGGTCCCACAGGCACCATTTCAGCGATTCTGTAGCTCAACTCCGCCACATCAAGGCCCGCTGCAACCGCTTCGCTATCCAATGGGTTAATCCGGTATCCCATCTCGTTTGCTCGCTCGGTAAATTCCGCCATTCGTTTCAAGACGCCTTCGGCGCGTTCTAGCGTCGCTCCCCCAGACTCATCCACGAGATCTCTAACCAATGCGCGAGGGTACGGGGCATCAGTGAGCCACTCGGCTATCTCAACTCTGTTTCGGCCAAGCACGTGCAGTGCTCGTCTGCCGTCAGCGAAACGTTGATGATCAATGATGCTGGCCATGGTGCCAACCATCGAACGGCTGTCCCCACCGCCGACTTCGTGTCCTCTTTCGATTAACACGACACCAAAGTTGGAGGCGTGCTCAATGCAAAATTCGATCATTTCTCGATATCGGTCTTCAAAGATATGCAGCGGAAGCACGGCCCCGGGGATGAGGACCGTACCCAACGGAAACATTGGAACTTCATTTGGTTCGGCCCGCCCTGTACTGGCAGAGCTTTGCTCGTTATCCATTATTGGCATCCCTGAGTTGCAGCAAGAAACCTAATTCATCTTTATAGTTCAGCAAGACGACTTGAGACGCTTCGCGCCACGACGCATAATCGCGTTCTGTGGAAATCATTGCTGCTCTCTTTTTAGAACATTTTGAAATGCGACAAGCCGAAGGCGGTTCAGCTCGGCTCGATCTTTCTGGGGTGTACTTCTCGACAACGGCCCCGTCAGCGTTTCCTGTCACGCTTCAGCCGCATCTAATGGTGTTGGTGCAGTGTCCCGTCGAACACACGGGGCTCGCAGCTTTGGAAGTTACGTTTCATTCCGATGGCGAGTCACTCGATATTCGAAACGTTCAACCAATAAATGTGGAACCTGGCAAATTCGGCTACAACCTTGTCCAAGCGACTCTCGAACTTTCCGAACCCATGACACTCGAGGCCCACTGCCGGATAGACGGAGGGCCCGTTACAAAAGTTCCGCTAACCATCCTCGAAACGTGAGAACTTCTTATGCCTTACGCCTCTAGCCTCTCCACACACAATGATTCAGGCATTGCAGTAGCGGAGGCATTGGGAGAGATTCTCGACAAGCTGGGCTCTTCCCCGGACCTGGCACTTCTCTTTGTGTCCGGGGCATTTGTGGCTCAGGTTGAGGATCTGGCACTTGCCGTAAATGAAATACTGCGCCCAGAAACACTGCTCGGCAGCACTGCCATTTCGGTCGTGTCGGGTGAGACAGAAATCGAAGAGCAGACCGCCATTTCGATGTTCGCCGGTAATTTCGACGGCCAAGCAACACCGGTTCGACTAGACGATGACCTGCTTAACCTCAATCTTAAGCCAGGCAACGAACAAGAGGGTGGCCCACCTCACACACTGATTCTGCTCGCCGATCCATTTTCCTTTCAAGCCGAAGAAGCCATCAGCAAATGGAGGTCGCATTTTCCCGGCCTTCAAATTATTGGCGGGCTTGCTTCGGCCGGCAATGCGCCCCGAATGAACCGACTGGTGCTCGGAGATCACATATTTGATTCCGGCGCAGTTGGCGTGCTGCTCAGCGGTTCCGTTGAGGTGGAACCGTTGGTCTCGCAGGGCTGTAGACCAATTGGATCACCATTAATCGTAACTAAATCCGACGGGAACCTCGTTTATGAGCTTGCCGGACAAGCGGCGCTTGCGCGACTTGAGGAAGTCATCGCACAATTGACCGATCACGAACGTGCCTTGGTTGCTTCGGGACTCCACGTTGGTCGCGTGATTGATGAACATCGCAGTGATTTCAGTCGAGGTGATTTTCTGATTCGAGCGGTGCTCGGGGCAGACCAAAAGAGCGGCGTAGTTGCGGTGGGTGATGTGATTCCTGTGGGCAGCACCATCCAATTCCAAGTGCGGGATGCTGACTCCGCTCACGAAGATTTACATCTGCTCGCCTCCGGCATCGAACCCGCCGACGGAGCCCTCCTATTTACCTGTAACGGCCGTGGGGAAAATCTTTTTGACGCACCTCATCATGATGCAAACGTGCTTGCGCCGCTTGTTGCTGGTGGCGCTGTCTCAGGAATGTTTTGTGCTGGCGAAATCGGCCCAGTGGGACCCCATTCATTTCTTCACGGATTTACTGCATCGGCAGCGATTTTCCGCGACTAATGCTCCCCAGAATCAGCCCTCCAGCGGACTAGGCTCGCCAACAGGGAGGCCACGTGACCAACGATCTCCAGAGTCGTCAAATTAACACCGTTAGAGCTCTCGCCCTGGACGCGGTTAAGAAAGCTAACAGCGGTCATACGGGCACCGCTATGGCATTAGCCCCACTGGCTCACGTGCTCTTCAGCAAGGTGATGAATTACGACGCCACTGACCCTAATTGGCCAGATCGGGACCGATTCATTCTTTCAGCCGGGCATGCGTCAATGCTGCTGTACTCGATGCTGTATCTGACTGGCTATGGGTTGGAATTAGAGGACATCAAGCAATTTCGACAGCTTGGCTCCCAGACACCCGGACATCCGGAGGCTCACCTCACTACTGGGGTCGAAGTCACCACGGGTCCTTTAGGGCAAGGGATTGCCAATGCAGTCGGAATGGCGTTAGCTGAGCGTCACCTCCGTTCCCGGTTGGGCTCGGAAATTATCAATCACCGAACATGGGCGATCTGTGGTGACGGCGACCTTATGGAGGGCATCAGTCACGAGGCAGCTAGTTTCGCCGGACACCAACAACTGGGGAATCTTGTTGTCGTCTACGACGACAACCGAATCACCATCGATGGCGCGACAGATCTAACTCTCTCGGACGACGCCCAACGGCGATTCGAGGCCTACGGATGGCATGTAAACAATCTTGGAGAAGCTGCCGAGGATGTCGCTTCACTTGAAAGTGCGCTAACCGAAGCGGCAACTCAGAACGATTGCCCATCGTTAGTGATCATCCGAAGTCATATTGCCTTTCCAGCACCAACTGCCGTGGATACACCTAGTGCACATGGAGCAATTACCGATGACGCAGAGATAGCCGCGGCCAAAGAGCTAATGGGGTTTGATCCCGAAGCTACTTTTCACGTAGATGATGACGTTCTATCTGCTTACCGCAAGGCTGGTAGTCGGGGGTCGAGTCTGCGAACCGCTTGGCAGGAACGAGTCGCTAGCAGCACTCTCGACAGCAGTTGGATCGCCACAATGTTGGACGGAGCGCCGCTCGCGGCGTGGACAGAGGAGTTGCCTTTGTATAGTCCCGGCACCTCCCTGGCAACGCGTAGCGCCAATAACCAGGTGCTCGACGCCTTAGTCGACGTGGTGCCATCTTTAGTCGCCGGCTCCGCCGATCTAACCGGTAATACTGGGACCAACATCGCTGGTGCGGCGATGACAGCAACTAGCCCGGAAGGACGAAAGATCTATTACGGGGTTCGGGAGCACGCTATGGGCAGCGTTGCTAACGGGATGGCGCTACACGGGGGCATCATTCCAGTAGTTGGAACATTCTTGGTTTTCGCCGACTACATGCGTCCGTCGGTACGAATGGCCGCGCTTAGCAGTGCAAAAGTCATCTTCGTTTGGAGTCATGACTCAGTCGGCGTAGGTGAAGACGGGCCAACACATCAACCTATTGAACATGTTTCTTCCCTGAGAGCAATTCCCGATCTCGATGTAATTCGTCCTGCGGACGCTAACGAGGTTAGCCAAGCCTGGGAGATCGCAATCGGCAACACAGGCCCCACTGCGATCATTCTGACGAGACAAAATGTTCCAGTCTTGGAAGGCACGGATCGAACTGGCCAAGTGTCCAGAGGAGCCTACGTCCTCATAGATGCTCCTGATCCGAGTGTGGTACTTGCTGGAACCGGTTCCGAGGTTCAGTTATGCGTACAGGCAGCGGCAGCGCTAGCTGAAGATGGGATTTCTTCTCGAGTTGTCTCCATGCCATCGTGGGAGATCTTCGGGCGCCAAGACCTCGAGTACCGCCAAGAGGTTTTACCGGCCAATATCCCAGTTGTTGGTGTCGAGGCGGGTGTCTCTTTCGGCTGGGACCAGTGGGCTGATCGAACCGTCACAATTGATGAGTTTGGAAAGAGTGCCCCTGGTGACCAAGTGATGCAAGTACTGGGGATCTCAGCATCCGCTATTGAAGCAGCAGCACGTGATCTCCTTCCCTAACGAAAGTTTGGAGACGATATGACTACTCAATCTGCGTCCATTGAACGCCTTTCAGGCCTTTACAAACAAGAGCAACAAAGTCCCTGGCTCGACAATTTGCGTCGAGGCTGGATCACTTCAGGCGAATTGGATCAATGGGTCGCCTCCGGAATTAGAGGGTTGACCTCAAACCCAGCGATCTTCCAAAAAGCGATAGAAGGTAGCAGTGATTACGACCCTCAATTCAGTGAACTCATAAGAGATGGAGTCGCTGTAAGGCAGGCCTACTGGAACCTAGTTACCAGCGACATCGAAGGCGCACTTAAAGCCCTAGCACCTGTATACGAACAATCAGGCGGGGTCGACGGATTCGTCTCCGTGGAGGTAGATCCAGGTTTAGCGCGCGACACTCAAAGAACCACTACCGACGCAAGAGCTCTTCACGAACTAATCAACGCACCGAACTTGATGGTGAAGATACCTGGGACCCAGGAAGGCCTCCCCTCAATCCGGACGATGATCGGAGAGGGCCGTTCCATCAACGTCACCTTGATATTTTCCGTTAATCGGTACCTTGAAGTTATGGAGGCCTACGTCTCCGGTCTAGAAGACGCCGTAGCGTCCGGCCATGAAGACTTATCGAAGATCGCTAGTGTCGCTTCCTTCTTTATTTCTCGAACAGACACCGAAGTGGACCGTCGCTTAGAAGAGATCGGCTCAGATGAGGCCCTCGCCTTACGAGGGAAGACAGCAGTGGCTCAAGCACAGGTTGCCTATCAGAGATTTCTGGACACTTTCTCAGGGCCGCGTTGGGAGGCCCTCAGCGCTCGCGGCGCGCAGGTGCAGCGACCCTTGTGGGCGTCCACCAGCACCAAAAACCCCAAATACTCCCAAACCCTGTACGTCGATGAACTTATCGGACCCGACACCGTCAACACCATGCCCGACAACACCATTGAAGCGTTCATTGAAAATGGCTCTATCGCTCGCACAATCGACTCAGACCCTGCGCGAGCCCAATCAATACTGGAGTCAGTATCAGCAATCGGGATTGACCTTGAAGCCGTGGCTCACACACTTGAGGAGGAGGGGGTCGCGGCATTTGTTAAGAGTTTCGATGAACTCATAGCAAGCCTCACCGCGAAAGCGGATTCACTACTTTAAGTCAGAGTCAGTTGCAAAAGTAAACTGACTCCCCTAACTTCTGCATGGTGAGTCGCATAGCCATGTCAAACAATGAATGTTCAATTCAGCAAACGCTGGACGTGATTGGTGACCGGTGGATGTTGCTAATTATTCGCAACCTCTTTCGCGGCGCGCGCCGATTCGGAGAGCTAGAAGAGGATCTCGGTATCGCGAAGAATCTGCTTACGGCGAGGTTGAATAAATTAGTGGGAGCAGGTATCGCAGAACGGGTCCCTTATCAAGAGCGACCGCTTCGACACGAATACCTCTTGACGCAAAAAGGCCGAGACTTGTCCCCGAGCCTGGTCGCATTAATGAAGTGGGGAGACCGTTGGTGCAACGATGGCTCTGCGCCTACTGTCCTTGTCCATTCAGACTGTGGTACTCCACTCATGCAGGTCACTCACTGCCCGACCTGTGACGACTCCTTAGATCCTGGTCAGATACGAAGCCGGCCCGGTCCAGGAGCTCAGGAGGCACTCCGATGAAAGCAGCACAAGAAGTGATGGTCGATAATCCCTATGAACTCTTGGAACGACCGCTGAGCGAAGTTCTTAGGCTTGCGTCATCTATTCGGGATGCCGCTCATGGGACTCGAGTTACATACAGCCCAAAGGTCTTTATCCCTTTGACAATGCTTTGTCGTGATAAATGCGGCTATTGCACGTTTGCTCAACCGCCGGCTCGATTAGACCACCCCTACCTAGAGCCTGAAGAAGTTCTGCAAATAGCACTTCATGGCGCCAACCAAGGCTGCCATGAGGCCCTCTTCACTTTGGGAGAGCGTCCGGAGTTGCGATATCCGGTCGCTCAGGACTGGCTGTCTGAACGCGGCTATGACAGCACGGTGCACTACCTGGTTGAGATGTGTCGTTTGGTCCGAGACGAAACAGGACTCCTGCCTCACGCCAATGCAGGCGCACTATTCCAAGAGGAACTCGCGGCCCTTCGACAAGTAAGCCCGAGCCAAGGAATGATGCTCGAAACATTGAACGAAGAGCTACTTTGTCATCGAGGTTGCCCGGACAAAGAACCTCATAGACGATTAGCAACTCTCGAGTCTGCCGGTCAGCTCCAGATACCTTTCACGACTGGCCTGCTGATCGGAATCGGAGAGTCACCTCGTGACCGTATCGACGCTCTGTTAGCTATACGTGATTCTCATTTAAGTTTTGGGCACATACAAGAAGTGATTATCCAGAATTTCTTACCCAAACTCGGCACAGCTATGCACAAGGAACCCCCGTGTCCGCCTGATGACTATCTCCAAGCTATTGCGCTCGCTCGCGTGATCCTTCCTCCCGAGATCCACCTTCAAGCACCGCCAAACTTATCTGATGACTTTGGTGGTCTTTTAGAAGCTGGGATCAACGATTGGGGAGGCGTCTCACCAGTTACAGCTGATCACGTGAACCCGGAGAGGCCTTGGCCGGATTTAGACCTGTTAAGAGAAGTAACCGAGGATCGAGGTTTCGTTCTAGCGCCACGCTTAACAATTCATCCTGAATATGCGTTAGATCCTGATCGGTGGCTCGACACCGACAACCGCTTCCCCGTCCTTGACAGGAGCGATGCTGAAGGACTGGGAAGAGACGATCCGGGGTCCCAAATGCCCGAAAAGACTATGGAGAACCGTGACGCAGGTTCGGGAGCTGACGTCCTAGTCGCAGATGAGAACAGCACTCAGTGGTACTCGGGCGGAGCTAACCATTCGCCAATGACGCTAGTGCCCAGCCACCCTTCCGCCCGAGGTGCCGTAAAGGAGGTTCTGGATGGGGTTTTAATGGGTCAAGAGGTAGGTATTGAGGAGATCATTACGCTTTTTGGTGCTCGAGGCACTGAGGTTCCTGCTGTCGCTGAGGTAGCAGACCAGCTCCGCCGAGACACGGTGGGTGAGAAAGTCACCTGGGTGCATAACAGGAATATCAACTACACCAATGTGTGCACCTTTAAGTGCAGGTTTTGTGGCTTTTCAAAGGGACCACTCTCTCTGAATCTACGAGGAACCCCTTACATGTTGACTCTTGGCGATATTCAGGAACGTGTAATCGAAGCCGCTCGCCTAGGTGCAACGGAAGTCACACTTCAGGGGGGCATTCACCCTAGTTTTGATGGTGATTACTACATAGATGTCTGTAAGGCCATCCAAGACGTTGTCCCCGATATGCATTTGCATGGTTTCACCGCACTGGAAGTTATCGAAGGGGCCAAGCGCCTCGGCGAATCTCTAGTTGAGTACCTTTTGCGTCTTAAGGCAGCCGGCCTTAAATCGCTACCCGGTACCGCGGCAGAGGTCCTCGATGATGAAGTTAGGGACGTCCTTTGCCCTGACAAGATATCTACAGATGAATGGCTTGAATGTCATGAGGCGGCGCACTCCGTAGGGCTCCACTCAAACATCACCATCATGTTTGGCTCTATTGAAGAACCTCGACATTGGGCGAATCACATCATGAGGACCCGGTCTTTGCAGAAGCGAACAGGCGGCTTTACCGAATGGATTCCTTTGCCATTTGTCCATATGGCGAGTCCGATTTATCTACAACGACAAGCACGCCGCGGACCTACCTTCCGGGAGACACTTCTGATGCATAGCGTTGGCAGAATCGCATACAACGGACTCATCGACAACGTGCAGGTCTCATGGGTCAAAATTGGTGTCGAAGGCGCAAAGCAGATCTTGATGGCCGGAGCGAACGACCTCGGAGGAACCCTGATGGATGAGAACATTAGTCGCGCCGCTGGGGCTCAGCACGGCCAGGGATTGGTGGAACGTGACTTTCGAAACATCGTTGAACCTCTTCAACGGAACTTACGTCAAAGGACAACATCTTACGGGGAAGCCGATGGCCGGCCCGTGGTGGTTAACACTGCAACGATGAGTGCTGACAACCCCACTGACAAAAAGCTGATTCCGGTCACTGCGCTTGGGGATCAGATTTAATTCTGCGCTAATGGGCTGCGAGACAGGCAGCTTTAGATCGTCGTTGATTCGGGTCGATGGCCGATAATCGCTGCGGCCTTTTCCACCGATCTACGTGCCCTCGACAACCGCTTCTCTAATTCAGGCCGCTGTGCTTGCGCCCCATCTTCATCGATCGCTGCCTGAATAGCTGCTATTCCAAGATCGGTGAGCTCGTCCGCAATCGTCATTAAGCGGCTCCGGAGATCATCGAGTTGTTGCTCCACGTCATTCATCTTTCTTAATTAAGCCATCCACTATCTCTAACGGGTGCCGTACTTCCAGTCCCCCAGATCGCAGGTGTAGTAGACATCCAGGGTTGGCGCTAGCAACTTCTTCAGCCTGTATCTCTTCTATCGCTCTGATCTTTCGATCACGCACATCGGAAGCTATTTGGGGGTGGAAGGTCGAATACGCACCACCGGCGCCACAACAAAGTCCGTCGTCGTCAAGAGAAACTGCTTCGACGTACCGTCCCAAGACTTGATACACAGACTCGTGGGCCCGTTGAACGTGTCGTAAATGGCAAGGGTCCTGAACCACGATTCGCGGGGAAAGACCAGTCTTTTCTGGAAGGTCGTCAAGGCGTTGAGCCAACCATTCATGGACATCGAGAACCCGTTCACTGAACTCTCTGGCTGCATCGCTATCAAGAAGATGTCCGTAGTCCTTCAGCTGAGCACCGCAGCCGGCCGAATCCACGAGAATTGGTGCATCACCTGGAAATGCTTGCATCGTTCGCAGAGCGAGCCGTCGCGCCTCAGGCGCTAACCCTGCGTGAACGTGAAGCGCTCCGCAACAGTTCGCTCTCTTATCCGGGAATGCAATGCCTGCACCAGTCGATTCGAGCACCCGTTGGACTGCCCGATGGGTGTCGCGCATCCAGGCATCCATAATGCAGCCGGTGAATAACCAAACATCGTTTCCGCTGGACACCAGGGGACGTTGGATAATCGGAATTGATGGAAGTCCTAACTTTTGAGGAACCAGCCGAAATCGTTGCAGGAGCGCTATCAGCGCGGATCCAGCCCTCAAAGCCTTTTGCCAACCTAAAGTCCGGTAGCCCAGTCTTGCCCACCAGGGTTGGTATCTGGTCTGAGTTGCCAATGCCTCACGGGTCGTCTCCATCATTGATCCAAATTGCACCCCCGCTGGGCAGGCAGTTTCGCAGCCGCGACATTGAATGCAGGTGTCCATGAATTCGACGAACTCATCATCGACAACACCGTCGTGATGCGCCTGTTTCATTAAGGCGATACGGCCTCTGGGTGAAGCGGATTCCTCTTGTGTCACCCTGTACGTCGGACAGTGTGGAAGACATAAGCCACAGGAAACGCAAGAAACCAGATCTTCTGTCGGTATGGGTAGGTCGATGGGGACGTTCTTCATCAGATCAGCACCTGCCGCCCCGGATTCAAACGATTGTTCGGGTTGAGGCGCTCTTCGAGTTCCTCCATTAACGAGACATTTACATCGTTGATGTGACGCTGTGCCGCGGGGAGGTCAGTGTGGATGAGTCCTACCCCTACCTCAGCTATCCACGACTGGTCGGACTCCTGCTTATGTGTCCTAAGGCCTTTCGGTTCGATAGCTAGTCGTCCACCGGCGGGCAACGAAGGAGGGCCCGCGACCTCTTCGAAATCAAAAATCGCTGCCTGTGCCGCAACATCTGAGAGAACGCCTTCGATACAGACCCAGACTCGGTTGCCGTCCCACAGAATCGAAGATGGGCGATAAAGCTGGTTGTGGACTTCAAACGGGTCCAAGATCCCGGTGAACCATCGGGTGATTGCTGGAATCGGAAGGCACCTTAAAGTTACTTCTGCGATACAGCCGAACTTACCTAGCGAGCCGACCATTAGCCGACACAGGTCATAACCGGAAACGTTTTTCACGGTCGGACCGCCAGATGACACGATTTGCCCGGTGTGGTCAACGTGACGAATCTGGAGAACAAAGTCGCGGATGTCTCCGTATCTCAGTCGTCGCAAGCCACTGTGACCTACCGCTAAGACACCGCCCACTGTCGCCTCTGCCGGCATATCAAATGGAACCATTTGACCATGGTGTGCGAGTTGCTCCGACAGTTCACCTAGCGTGGTGCCCCCTCCGCAGCGAACAGTCATTTCCTCAGGCTCGTGGGACCAAATGCCTGCGGGCGCTCGGACTTCGCGAGTGCCTGGTTCGGGCGGCCCCCCAACTGCCCACTGTGTTCGTCCGCCCACGACGGTGACCGGACCGCTCTTCCCAACGATCTTGGCGAACTCGAGTACTTCTTGGTCAATGTCCTCTACGCGACTCACACCCAAGCTCCGTCTGGTACGTGCTGGCCGAATGAGTCACTGCAACGGGACCCCGATGGCAAAACTTTGAGAGGGTTTGCAAAGCCATCGGGATCGAAAGCTTCCCTAACCAGATCTTGAGTCGCCATGTCGTGAGCACTAAACAACATTCCCATATAGTCACGTTTTTCGAGCCCGATGCCATGTTCACCGCTAAGGACTCCGCCTGCTTCAATCGATGCCGTAACTATTGCCCGACCTGCGGCTTGCACTCTTTCGAGTACTCCTTTTTCCTCACTGTCGTAGGCGAGTATCGGGTGGAGGTTGCCGTCTCCTGCGTGAAAGACGTTGACGGCGATCAAGTCATAGGCGTCGGCGATTTGATACACCTTTTCGAGGACCTCAACTAACTTACCTCGCGGGACAACAGTGTCATGCAGGTAGTAGTCGGGTTTGATTCGAGCGACCGCGCCAAATGCGTTCTTTCGTCCCTTCCACAACAAAGCCCTTTCTGCATCGTCGGCCGCAACCCTCACACTGCCCACTTGGTGCCTGTTTGCCACAGCGCGCACAACCTCAACCCCGTGCTCCACTCCCCCGGGTAGACCATCCAACTCCACAAGGAGTACCGCGTCAGCTTCAGTCGGATATCCCGCGTTTACAAAAGCCTCCACTATTTCGATGGCGCGTTGATCCATCATCTCCAATGCGGCCGGAATTAAACCGTTAGCAATAATTGACGATACGGCTGCCGCCCCATCGCGAACGTCAGCAAAATCCAGCAGCAGAGTGCGGACCTCTGGAGGGTTCGGAGTGAGGCGAACAGCTACTTTTGTTGCCACACCCATTGTGCCTTCCGAACCTATAAAGAGGCCTCGCAGGTCATAGCCCGGTGATTCGGCAGTCAAATCGCCTAGTAACGCAACTCGACCGTCCGGTAGAACCACCTCTATTGCTGCAACATGAGCGCTGGTGACGCCATAGGCGAGGCAGTGTGGACCGCCGCTGTTATTCGCGACGTTTCCCCCTATCGAACACACTTGTTGGCTCGAAGGGTCGGGAGCGAAATGAAACCCGAGGGGAGAAAGTTCACGGCTGAGATCGAGATTGAGTACTCCGGGTTCGACCCAGGCAATTCGATTGTCGATATCAATATCGAGGATCTTGTTCATTTTGGCAGTGGCGATAACCACAGGGTCCCCAACCGGGACAGCACCTCCTGCCAAACCAGTCCCCGAGCCCCTTGCCAAGAAAGGCCTGTCGTACCTTCGGCACGCGAGAATTATTTGTTGAACTTCTTCGGTGCTTGTCGGGAGACAGACGATCATTGGGTCGCCTTTCAATACCGACCCATCTTTTGCGTAGAGCCCTAACTCAAAGTCGCCGTCGCGCGCGCGATCACCCAGAAACGAACGTAGTTCTGAGAGAAGCTTCTTATCGGCAGACTTATGCACCATGACGAACGTATCGTAGGCTGTGAATGTGACGAAGCCCTCAATCGCATCAAATCCCGATCGCGAATGGTTGTCTTACGAAGACCCGAGCGAACATCGGACGTGGCTCTTTGACATAACGTTCCTCATGAGTAATTGGACGTGCATATATGGAGCAGGCTGTCCCGGCGTTGCATCGGAACCAGCTCCTGAGGCTCAGTTGGGCTGCTGCACACACGGCGCATACATTTCCGACGAATCCGATCTGTCTCATGTTCGTTCTCAGATTGAGCGGCTAACCAGCAGCCTGTGGCAGCACAAAGCACTGGCAAGCGAACTAGGGGATCCGTTATGGAAGGACGAGGAGGGGTGGTGGCGGACCCGGGTGATTGATGGAGCCTGCATTTTTCAAAACCGTCCCGAACACGCTGCTGGCGCCGGGTGCGCATTTCATCACCTAGCAGTCGAATCAGACACTTCGCCGATGACGACCAAACCGGAAATTTGTTGGCAGGCTCCCATACGCCGAGAGGACCATGAAACTGTTACGGGACACATTTATACGATGGTCCGCGAATGGGAACGCCGTGACTGGGGAGGTGAAGAGACCGACGTCTGGTGGTGGTGTACCTCTGACGCACAAGCACATGTCGCCACAGAAGCCGTTTACCAACACATGGAGGCAGAGATAACTGCTATCTGCGGCAATGTTATCTACAGCTGGTTGCGCTCCGAACTCGACCGCAGACAGTCTCAAGCTGTTCCACTGCCCCACCCCAGTGTGCGACGGGTTTAAAGCTAGTTTTCTTCAGCGTCCGTTTCGGCGTCGTCGAAATCCGCGTATTTCGCCGCTAGTTCCGAGTAGTCATCATACTTTTCAGCCAGATCGCCATACTGATCATCAGGCGCGTCTTCCTCTTCTTTCGCGAACAAGTCAGGTTCATCGAAATCGAAGTCTTCGACGGAGAAAGCAGCTGCATTCTCTCGTTGAAATTTTCGCGCCTCTTCGTATCGGCGATGACGACCCTTCTTCACGGATGGCTCCTCGTTTCCAAACCGCCAAATTCGCGACCGAGGCGCAAACCAAAAGGGCGGATCAACGCACAACGATCACCTCTTTTCTAGCAGATTTAGACGCTAAAAATTGAGTGGTTAGAGATTGAAATGAGCTTTATTTCTAAAACCCTTATTTCCACGCGGTTCGAGCACTAGGCCCGCTTTTTCGAAGGCCAACGCTGCACGGCCTTCCACTAGGGCTCTAATTCGTTCCCCAACCAAATCAGATCGCCAACCCGTCGCTAGACGAGAAGTTGGAGAACCGCGCAGGAAATCGGTGATGTCTGAGCGCGTAGCGAGCAACGCGGGGTCAAGAGACTCATCTTTTGCAACTTGAGAGATCCAAGCGGAAACCAAAGTCACGGCAGCCCTCAAGTCCTTATCCAGTTGTGGGCTGTCGTCGGGCTCTAGGGTTGCTACTTGGTCTGACGGGAGGCTAAGGCCTTCCTCAACCAGCGCAATCATTTCCGCTCCATTTATGTCTTTGAGATAACGACCATCAAAACCTCGAATCGACTTAAGTTCACTAGTTGACCTAGGTGCCCGTTGCGCGATTCCGACGAGAGCCAAATCAGAAAGCACAAAGCGAACCGGTACGTCCCGGGCCCGTGCCGTAACTTCTCGCCATTCAGCCATATGCGCTGCAACACGCCTAGCTTTTCCTGTTAGGTGACGGGCTTCTTTGATCCGGGTCCACGCAAGCTCTGGAGCAACATTGGGTTTCAGACGTTCTTGCATCCGCTCACATTCGGCGATGGCCCAATCCACTCGGTTCATTTGCTTAAGGTCAGCTAGGAGACGGTCATGCACCTCGAATAGATACCGCACATCGTTAGCCGCATAGTCCCTTTGATTCGACTTGAGAGGCCGTTCTAGCCAGTCAGTTAAACGGTCTCCCTTAGGTAACCGAACTCCTGTGTATCGCTCTACAAGTGACGACAATGACGGAGTCGTCATTCCGACAAAACCAGCCGCCACCTGAGTGTCGAATAGATCATTAGGAACGGTTCCACACGCACGCTCCAGTACTTCAAGATCTTGTGCAGCAGCATGCATGATGAAGGTGGTGTTGCTGTCCAAAGCATCCGCTAACGGGGCGATATTCACTTCTAGGGGATCGACCAAATAGATGTCATGACCGAACTGGAGTTGAAGGAGTGCAAGTTTCGGCCAATAGGTTCTCTCTCGATGAAATTCGGTGTCGAGAGCAATTCGCGACGCTTTGGCTGCTTCATTTACCAGACTCTCAAAGGTGTGTGTATCTCTCACCCACTCATAGTCGGCAGATGCGCTCTGGTTGGGTGTGCTGGGAATAGACGCCGCGTAGCCGGTCAGCTTTCGACGGCGCGTCACTTTGGTTCACATTCAACTGGGAGCTGGGCGTCCAACCAGGCCAGAATTCCCCCCGTGACATTGACCGCATCAATCCCCTGAACGCGAAGGTATTCGCAGGCCTTAGCACTTCTAACTCCGCTACGGCAGATCACGTACACAGGAGGCCCACAGAGAATTTCATCTAATCGGTCGACAACTTGCCCTAAGGGAATAAGGCGGCTCCCAGAAAGGTGCGCCTCGTCCCATTCGTCAGGCTCGCGCACATCTATGACCTGAGCCCCTGATTCCAAGCGGCTAGCTAAGTCTTCCGCAGAAATTTCAGGGATTGTCATCCAGTCACCTCAACTTGAGAGGATAGCCCTACCTCTAGCTGCTTGAGGCGTTCAAGAAGTCCACAACGCGCTGAAGCTCTTCGGGTGTGTTGACGTTCTGAACTTCATGCTCGCATGCCTGCGCGGTTTCGAAATTCTCTGCTGTCAGGAGATATTTCGGTCCTCTTGCGCCTTGCTCATATCCGTTGCGCAGCATCACAGCTGCGTCTTCTTTGTATAAGCCAATCAATGGCTGTAAATAATCGCTCTGAGCCAAGACCACCGCCCTTTCAGTCTCACTGCCCGCATTAATGATTCGTCTAATGAGGTCTTCTGAAATTAACGGAACATCGCAAGGACATACGAAGACATCTCCAAAGGTTTCGACGGCGCCTATCAACGCACTCAATGGTCCCGCTTCAGGCCGAGAGTCCGCTATCGAAGGCAGCCCACTGTGTGTTTGGCCGCCAAGCGTGTATATGCGGTCAATCCCCGCTGCGCTCATTGCCGCCGCCACCCATTGAACCATTGATTTACCCGCAAGCTCTAACGATGCCTTATCGCGACCCATGCGTGATGACTGACCCCCACAGAAAATCGCTCCCGTGATCGTCATTCTGTATCAGGCACTCCAGACGGATCCAACTGGCTCAGAAATTGTGCGCAGCGGTCTGCTTCGTCTGTCTCTCCGATCGCTTGAGCGGACCGCGAAAGACCTAGCAGTGCTCGAAGAAAGCCTCGGTTGCTTTCGTGAATCCATCTGACGTAGCCACTTCCCTTCCAGCCTGAGGCTCGTAACGTGTCGAGGCCCCGGTGGTAGCCCACTCTGAAATACGCGTACCGTTCGATGTGTTCTATGGAAAGTTGACCCAGCGCCACCCATGCGTCCAGGTATCTTGGCCACATTGCAGCGACGCCAGCGACAAGTGATTTTCTCTCGGCTTCAGGTGCGTCTAGAGCTTTGGCCAGGGCGACAACGGCCTCTTCGTCATAGGTCGTGATGACGGTCTCTGGTAATCTTCCGGCGGAAAGGTTAATTGGCTGTTCAGGCATGTTCTGACTTTAGCGATCGCTCTCTCAATAAGTTCGTGAACCTTGGTCCGCAGCATTTCGGATCGTCGCAGCTATGACCGGAGCATGAGTCATGGGGGCATCATGTCTGGCTTGTGCAATCCGGACCAAAGTACCGTTTTTCGCTTCTGTGACTGTTAGTTCCGCCGCACGGTGTGCGTGCGGGCCGGACAATTCGCCCACCCCTGCGTATACAGGTACCGATATGTCACCAATGACATATCGCCGCTTCAGCTGTGTATGTAATTCGTGAACCATGAGGGTTCCTTGACTTCGTAACCGCTCACGGCTTCGTTCAGGCAACGCCCGCCATCGTTCTTCTCCCACCATGCGACGCACAAAATGTTCGGCAGCATCTCCTGGGTCAATATCCGCCCCTGGCGGTAGTGGCCACCATTCTTCCCAACCTCGCGGCGCTTCGTAAGACACGACCCCACGAATCGGCTGCTGACCTCGAGACGCTGCCGCTAAAGCGATGCTTCCACCGTAGCTGTGGCCAAAAACGATCGATGGCACCCCATTGATTACACGTTCCAGATCCTCAACATGTTGTTCAAAGGATGTCGGCTGGCTATCCGGGTCCGACCGGCCATACCCTCGTCGGTCATAGCGCACAACTACTTTCTCCGAAATGTTGCGCGCTACCCTAATCATTCCTGCCGCTCGGTCGACAGCACCGTGGACCATTACCACTTGTGGGGAGGCCCCGACGTGCGCGGACCGATATACCGCTAAGCCATCTTCAAGAGTCCACGTTTTGGACACGAATCAGGGGACTCGGAGAACTCTGAGCGTGTCAGTAGCGTGAGTTGCCGCACTTGAGCCCGAGACAACGACGACAGTGTCGCCTGAGCGAACAACACCGACGCGAGAAGCTGTAGCTACGGCTTCCTCAGCCGTGGCGGCCGGAGTCGCTTGTTCATTGAATATCAGGGGGCGTGTACCCCAAGAGAGAGACAGCTGATTAGCTGTCCGGTCGTCGAACGTCATCCCGAAAAGTGGGACTGTGGGCCGGAAACGAGCAACGCTGCGGACAGTAAATCCTGAACGACTCAAACAGATAATGGCTTCAGCATCTGTATCAGTTGCTGTGCGGGCCGCTGCCGATGTTAGGGCATCAGTCACACGCAGATACGCGGCGTCTGATTTAGCTCTCCGCCGAATTGCTTGAATGTGTTCAACCCAGGCCTCGTAGCTAAATTTCTCGTCGGCGCGGGCAGTGATTCGTGCCATGGTCTTCACTGAGTTGATTGGGTCTCTTCCGATTGCTGTTTCCCCACTGAGCATGACAGCTGAGGTTCCATCGAACACGGCGTTTGCTATGTCTGAGGCTTCAGCGCGAGTTGGGGTGGGTGCGGACACCATCGACTCGAGCATCTGGGTAGCTGTAATCGCTGGTCGGCCAAGAGCGATGCATTCTTGAATAATGTGTTTTTGTAGATGAGGAAGTTCTTCGATATCTGCTTCCGAACCAAGGTCTCCTCGAGCAACCATGACTGCACCGGAAGCTTCGATAATACCTTCAAGGTTCGAGACTGCTGCCTTAGTTTCAATCTTCGCGATAATCAATGGCCCACGGGGTGCAGGCTCAACTCCTAGTCGTCGAATGTCATGCGCTGACCGAACGAACGACACTGCGACCATGTCCGTGCCCAATTCCACGAAGGTGTCCAGAAGTGCCAGATCGTGATCTGTAGGCGAACTCAGCCTTAGACGATCGGATGGCACGTGGAGGCCCGGTCGCCCTTCGAGTCGCCCGCCATGGACAACCCTAGCTTTCAACCTGTCCCCTTCTCCTTCTTCGACTTTTACGACTACTTTCCCATCCGCAAACGACAAACTGTCGCCGAGTTGAACGTCTTGAAGGAGATTCGGGTAGTCCACGCTGATGACGTCAGCGGTACTTACATCGCCCTCAACGGCGAGCGACAGCTGCATGTCTTCAAGAAGTTCAACCCCTCCGTCGCGAAAGGGAGCACACCGGATTTTTGGGCCTGGGAGGTCAACAACAATGCCGACATATCTTCCGAGGTCGCCGGCAACTGACCGCACCATTTGGAATTTCTCAACTTGTTCATCAAGAGTTCCGTGAGCTAGCCCGATGCGAGCTACATCCATACCAGCTTCAATCATGCCCCGTAACGTCGATTCGTTTTGGGAAGCGGGGCCAATAGTGGCAATGATTTTCGTGCGGCGTGCCATGCCGTCCAAGGTACCGAGCCATGCCAAAAAGACCAGAAGAATTTCTAGTGTTCATCTGATCGTCACCAAGGAAGAAGTAGCGATTGCCTTGCTCAACCTCCTATCGTCGCTCTAATGGAGTTGATTTTCGTTCGCCATGGGAGACCTGAACACATCCAAAATTCTGATGGCAGCCCAGCAGATCCTCCATTGGCAGAGATTGGGCACCTTCAGGCAGCAGCAGTGGCGGAGTGGCTGAAAGAAGAGGCGATCCATTATCTTTACAGCAGCCCTATGCGTCGGGCGCTGGAAACCGCAAAGCCTATAGAAAAGGCTTTAGGGCTGACTGCCACCATTCGGGAACATTTAAGTGAGTTTGACCGCAATTCAACTTCGTATGTGCCGATGGAGATTTTGAAACAGGTAAATCGGAAGGCTTGGGAACGCATGGCGTCCGGTGCCGTTACCGGCCCCACAGAGTCGTTATCTAAATGGCATCACTCAGTGCTTCTAGAGGTTGAGGAACTGATCGAGCGACACTCTGGCCAGCGGATTGCGGTTGTATGCCACGGAGGTGTGATCAACGCCTATGTCGCATCCTGCCTATCCCTCAACCAAGACGATTTCATGAAGTTCGACGTCGATTACACATCGGTGAGCCGCATCCTCGCGTCGGGGGCTGGACACCGAAGCGTTAAATCCATCAACGAGACCACCCATTTCAGAGGGAAGCCACATTTATCTCTCCGTGACTAGCTGGACGCTCTCCTAGTTATTTGGAACCTCAGAGAACGGCTGTTCTTTGTCTGTTCGCACGTCGCCCGGAAGCCCTAAAACTCGCTCACCGAGAATATTTCGCATGACCTCTGAAGTACCTCCCTCAATCGAGTTGGCCCTTGAGCGCAGGAACTGCTGCTGAGTACTTGCTGCCCCCATAGCCATCGCCGATCTTTCAATCGAGTAGGTGTCGTACAACATTCCGTTAGCACCTAACAGTTCCATGTTGAACTCGTGGATATCTTTGTTGTTTTCGGCGAACGCCAATTTGCCGGTCGAGCCTTCCGGTCCAGGTACTCCCTTAGCTCGGTTTTGACTGGCGCGGATGTTTGTGAGGCGAGCTACTTCTGCCTTCGCCCATAGGGTCATCAAGCGATCTCGAGTTGCTGGATCTTGACGAGCCTCGTCCATTTCCGCCCAGAGCCGAACCGATTCAGCTATTGGACCGGATCCACGCGGTGCCTGACCTCCCCCAATGGCGACCCGTTCATTCATTAACGTCGTCAGCGCGACTCTCCAACCCTCACCGGTTTCGCCCAAACGTTCTGAATCTGGGATGCGAGCGTCCGTGAAATACACCTCATTGAATTCAGCGTCTCCAGTCATTTGCCTCAAGGGCCTGACGTCGACGCCCGCCTGGTTCATGTCTACGACGAAATACGATAAGCCTTTGTGCTTTGGTGCTTCCGGGTCAGTGCGAGTCACCAGACATCCCCAGCGGGAGACGTGAGCCAGCGTTGTCCACACTTTCTGGCCGTTAACTACCCATTCGTCACCGTCTTTCACGGCTCGACTCGTTAATCCCGCCACGTCGCTACCAGCTGATGGCTCCGAAAACAGCTGACACCAGATTTCTTCGGTTGTGAAGAGGGGTCGCAGATATTTCGCTTTCTGCTGCTCACTTCCGTGCGTGTAAACCGTGGGGCCACACATTCCGTACCCAATGGGATTACGTGGCCAACACATTGGGGCACCCGCCTCAACGAGTTTGGTGTTTACCTGCCCTTGGAGCTTGGGCGCAAGACCAAGTCCTCCGTACCCTTCGTCGAAGTGCACCCACGCCAGCCCAAGGTCATATTGAGCGCCAAGGAATTCTGTGCGCGAACCGTTGGGATCATGTTCCTCGAGTAACTGCTGAACTAGGTCGTCAAGGTGTGTTTCTTCGGAATTTTGGTTCATGTCTGTTCCTGTGCATTTAGCGCTTTGCGAGACCAAGAAATCTTCTCGATGGCGATCGAAGCCAGTTTCTCAGCTTTTGGCAGCTTTACTGTCTCTTGATCGCAAGTTTTATGCCCGATGGATTTGTCGACTTATTGCAGGTGCTCAATTTAAGCGACGCCAGAACTGGGTCGACAGCGCCTGGATTTGCTGCTTGAGGTCGCCTCTGGAGCGGGCTGCTATTTCGTCGAGCTGGCGGGCAGCGTGGTCTGTTTTACCTAACGAATCAAGCGCTGCCGCCAGTTGCTTAACTTCACCCAAGGGAGGAGACTTCCAGCACACCATGAGGTCGAGGATCCGGATGAGGTCTTCCGTCGATTTTCGCTTTATATGAATAAGGCGCAGATTGTTGAGCATTCGCGACAAGATCGCATCATTGGCGGTCTCCGCAAGGAACTCGGGGCGAAACTCAACCGACGGATTCAAATAGGCAAACAAATTCTCCGCCTCTTGAGAGGTAATTATTTTGCCGCGGAATGGGTCAAGGAGTCGAGTCGCGTCTTCCTTATCTCCGACTAGAAAATGACCTGGCATACCAATGCCCAAGGTTTCAACGCCGCATCTTCTAGAGACTTCCATCATCACCACAGCTAGCGATATCGGTATCCCTAACTTCGTCTCGAGTACTTGTTCGATATAGCTATTGCGCGGATTGAAGTAGTCCAGATTGTCGCCGGCAAAACCCAGTTCATCGAACAAAAACGTTGCAACCCCGACAAAAGATGGATCGGCGACGCGGGCGGCTAACTCATCAAGCGGTCGAAGCTCTACGTCCAGTTGCAGCGGGCGACCCTGACAATAAGCGCTTAGAGCGAAGGTCGCCTCGTCCAGAGGAATCGGTACCTTCGACAAGGCTTCGGAGAAACGGTCCAGAGATGCACCAGAAGAGGAAGTCACTGACTTCGGAGAGTAGCTTGAGATCGGAAACTATCGGTGAATTGAGATATCGATTACATATGCCAAGCCCTCATCCATATTTGGATACCTCAGGTCCTATTCCCATCGCTCATCGAGGCGGCGCGGGAGAATGGCCCGAAAACACTATGCCCGCGTTTCAAGGAGCAGTGGACCTTGGGTTTGAATACGTAGAAACTGATGTTCACGCCACATCTGACGGCGTACTCGTGGCTTTTCATGACGATCGCTTGGATCGTGTGACAGATAAGCTCGGCAAGGTTTCTGAATTGCGATGGAGTGACGTTAAAGCGGCTCTCGTGGATGGACAAGAACCAATACCTCTGTTCAGTGAACTAATGCGGAGCTTTCCGGACCTCAAAGTCAACATCGATCCGAAATCGAACCAGGCTGTGGAACCTCTGATTCGCGAACTGCGTGATTTAGATGCTTTAGACCGTGTTTGTGTTGGAGCTTTTTCTGATGCGCGGTTGAAGAGAATGCATGAAGAATTTGGTGACGCCGTTTGCCTCAGCATGGGACCCATTGAGGTAGCCAAGGCTCGACTCTGTGCTTGGGGGTTACCAGTTCGAAAATTTCGAGCTCGCGCTGCCCAAGTTCCCATTTCTCAAGGGCCGATTAAAATTGTCGACCAGCGTTTTGTAGAAAAGATGCATTCCTGTGGCATTGCAGTGCATGTATGGACGATCGACTCCGCTGATGAGATGAACTGGCTTCTCGACGTGGGCGTCGACGGCATAATGACGGATCTACCCGCGGCTCTATTGGAAGTTATGACGCGACGGGGCCTATGGCCTCATGGCGGTTAGATCCATGCCTTCTATTGACAAAGCACTGTTTCAGGAGTTTGAGGCAATTGTCGGAGCAACTCATGCTTTACATCAAGATGAATTAGTCGCGAGTTACACGACAGATTGGACGGGACGATTCCGAGGTCACACGCCGCTAGTGCTGAGACCAGGCGACACCGAAGAGGTCGCTCAGATAGTTAGCGTTGCCGCCGACGCCGGAATCGCGCTTGTGCCCCAGGGGGGTAACACTGGCTTGGTAGGCGGAAGCGTTCCTCTAGGAGGCGAGATCGTTTTATCCTTGTTACGCCTTGATGGCTGCGAACCCGTTGACGTATTGGCGCAGCAGGTCACCCTCGAAGCTGGGGTGACCTTAGCTCGGGCCCAAAGCCACGTTTCGCCCTTCAATCTTGACGTTGGGGTTGATTTAGCAGCCCGAGATAGTTGCACCATTGGAGGGATGATCGCTACCAACGCTGGGGGGATCAACGTGGTGCGTTACGGCCCGATGCGGGATCAATTACTCGGCGTGGAAGCGGTTATGGCCGATGGTTCTACAATCAGTCGCCTTGAGGGGCTCGAAAAAGACAACACCGGCTATCACCTCCCGGGTTTGTTAGCCGGAAGCGAGGGCTCCCTAGCAGTGATCACAAAAGCACGCTTACGCCTGCACCCTCATTTGGAGGAGCGTTGTTCAGCGATGCTCGCTTTTAATTCAGTACAGGACGCGGTTAGCGCTACTGCCCAATTGCGACACTCTGTTCTTGACCTGCAAGCGGTCGAAGTGATCTTTCGTGGGGCCATGGAATTGGTGTCGGATTACATCTCAACTTCTATTCCTGTTGGCTCAGACGCTTCGGCCTGGCTAATAGTAGAAGCAGCTTCTACCAGTGACCCTACCGACCAACTCGCTGGCGCTATTGATGACTTAGGGACGCTGGTTATGGATGTTGCGGTTGGTCGCGACAGCGCCAGTCGTGCCGGACTTTGGCAGTTCAGAGAAAAGATAACTGAGGCTATTGCAACTCAGGGAACACCCCACAAGCTGGATGTTACGCTCCCAGCGTCGCGATTGGCAGAGTTCGTCAGCGAGATACCCCAGATAGTCGAAACGGTTGATAGTGGTGCTACTACGGTGATGTTCGGGCACCTCGGAGACGGAAACGTTCACGTGAATGTTTTAGGGAGAGGTGGACTTGAACCTGACGAAGGTGTGGAGTCAGCTGTACTTACCTATGTTGCACATCTCGGAGGAAGTATCTCCGCCGAGCACGGTATAGGAACGGCAAAGAAGGACTTTCTGCACTTAAGTCGGTCGGAAGCCGAGCTGGATATTTTCCGCGCGATTAAGTCAAGCTTGGACCCCGAAGGCATTCTGAGCCCGAACACTTTGATTCCTTATGAGCACCAATGATGAAGGATCTGATTAATACTCCCTTTTCAGCTCGTCATGCACGTAATGGCATGGTGTGTTCGACAGATCACCTCGCCAGTAGCACTGGTGTTGCTTTGCTTCGAAAAGGCGGGAGTGCCGCTGATGCTGCGGTAGGGGCCTCGGCCGTTCTGGCTGTGACCAGCCAACACATGTGCGGTGTGGGAGGTGACCTCTGGGCTCTCGTCCATGTGCCTGGCGAGCCACGACCATTCGCTCTCAACGCAAGTGGTCGCTCAGGAAGTGGGGCGGATCTAAACACTATAGGTGCCGATGGTTTGTCTTCTATGCCCTTCCACAAGGACCCACGAAGCGTGCCCGTTCCCGGCTGCGTGGACGGCTGGCTAGCCCTCCATGAGAAGTTCGGTCGTCTTTCTTTAGAGGAAGTGTTGGCTGACGCCGTTTCACTAGCCTCAGATGGTTTCCCCATTAGCGCTGAATGCGCTCTCGCGACAGAAGCCCTTAAGGGCGTCGACTATGCCGGCGATTATCTACGAAAAGGGACTCCGGAGATTGGGCAAGTCATTAAGAGACCTGGCCTTGGGCAAGTTCTTAAGGACCTGGCCGGCGGTAACCGTGAAACGTTCTACCTGGGGACTTTCGGTCAAGAGCTCATCGATTTCGGACGCGGAGAATACCGCCCTGAAGATCTCAGCCAGTCTCAGGCCGACTGGGTAAACCCACTCTCGGTTGATGCATTTGGTCACAGAATTTGGGGCTTGCCACCTAATTCTCAGGGCTACCTATGTTTGGCTGCCGCCTGGATAGCTGAGCAAGTAGGCGTTCCCAGTGATACAGATCACCCTGACTTTTGGCATCTGCTAGCTGAAGCGTCGCTGCAAGCGGCTTACGACCGGCAGGAGGTGTTGCACGAACACGCGGATGGTTCTTTATTGCTCGATAGCTCCCGATTGGCCCCGCGAGCTGCCGCTATTCGGATGGATGGAACCGCTTCTTTACCCACTGCAACCGATTACGGTGACACCATTTACCTCAACGCAGTCGACGAACACCGAATGGGCGTTTCCTTGATCCAATCGAATGCTTCAGGGTGGGGGGCCTTGGTGTTCTTACCCGAAACCGGAATTTCGTTACATAACCGCGGTATTGGCTTTTCCGTAGACCCGACCAGTGGGGCAGCATATGGTCCAAGGCGACGCCCTCCTCATACTTTGGCGCCAACGTTGGTTGAAGACTCAGCGAGTCAATTAGTGGCTCTGGTCGGCACTATGGGAGGGGATTCTCAACCCCAGATTGTTCTTCAACTACTAGCGAGACTTTTAGTTGCTCGCCAAAATCCAGCTCAAGCGCTAGCGGCGAAGAGGTGGAGACTCTCAGGTGTCCAATCTAATGGCTTCAACACTTGGGCCGATCCTTCCGAAGTCGTTCTTGACGTTGAGGGGGTCGACACTAGGTTGGTGGAAGAGCTTGAGGCGCGTGGGCACAAGGTCCGTTCACTGACTCCAAATCACAGCGGTTTTGGTCACGCCCACATCATTCAGGTCAACGGCGACGTGCTTACCGGAGCAGCTGAGCCACGGGTAAGCACATCAGCAGCAGTAGCACATTAACCAACTCACAAGCTGAGGGCTATTACTAGCTGGATAGCTACCTTTGAAACTTCTTACTGGATCAGCGGAGAACTGCTTACTATCGGTTCTTCCATGTGACATCTTGCTGCCCTAGAAAGGACGCCATTGCCGTTTTGCTGTCTTCAGTACCGGCAGCGAGGATCTGAGTGCGATTTTCTAAATCAATTCCCGCTCGCAGACTCGGAATCTCGAGATTTGACCACATCACCTCTTTGGTCATCCACACACCAAACGGGCTATTTCGCGTAATTTCTTGAGCCACCGAGAGGCAGGTTGAAGCAAGATCTTCGTCGGCAGTCACATTGCTGACCAGACCGATCCGATTCGCTTCCTCTGAGTCAATAACTCGGCCGGTTAGCATCAACTCCCAGGCGCGAGAGGCTCCGATGAGTCGAGGCAACATCCAACTAACACCGATATCGCATCCAGAAATTCCCAGGCGCACAAATGCCGTTCCGAATTTAGCTGAAGCACCGCAGTATCTGATATCGCTGGCGCACGCAATGGCAAATCCGCCGCCGGCTGCAGCTCCATTAATCGCTGCGATGATTGGCTGCCGGGTGTCGCGCATGTGATGGACTAGCTCGGCAATGTTTTGTTGAATAGCCATCCCCTGCTGTTGTTCACCAAAATCTTCGGTACCAGGAATTTTTCCGAAACCCGTGAGATCAAGACCGGCACAGAACCCCCGGCCGGCTCCTGTGATGATCACCACCCGAATCTCGTGATCACTATCTACAACATCGAGCGCTGCGTGAAGGTCTTGAACCAGTCCATAAGTGAGCGCATTGAGTCGCTCTGGACGATTCATAGTGATTCGAGCTATTCCGTCGCCGGGAAAGTCAATATCAAGATTCTCGTACTTTTGTTCCATCAGCTTTTTCTACTCCGGTGTAGCTAGATCTTACTCGCGGAGCTAAAGCGATTTAGATCTCGTCGGCTTCGACCGCTACCTCGATCCGGCCCGGACCGTGTGCTTGAGCACGCGCACATGCAACTTCAGCAGCTGCCAGCAACTCGTCTGCATCCATGGAGTGAGACGGGTAACAGGCGACTCCCGCTGAGAGAGAAACAACGTCACGCGAAGGTGATTCTCCATTCGCCTTCCGTACCCGATCGGCAGCCCATACGGCGCCCGCTTCGGAAGTGTCGTCAAGAAGCGCCACAAGCACCCCGTCGCCCAGGCCGCAAATCGTATCGGATTCGCGCACGGTGTTGGTGATCACCCGAGACGTCGCTCGCATCGCATGTTCCCGTATGTAGGGCGCAAAGGACTCAAATTCGTCGACTCGAAAATAAACCACTGAAATCGGTTTAAGGGTGCGACGCGCGAGCGCGATCTTTCTATCCAACACCACCGTAAAGACACGCCCATCAGGCAAACCTGTGACGGAGTCTGTAACCGACTCCACGCTTACTTCGGGTCCGCGCATCAAAATTCGCTCTTTCCTCGGGATCGAAAGGTGAACAACCTCAAAGCCAGGGTGCCAGAACGGCGGCCAAAGGACAAGAAGGCAAGGTCTTAGTCGGAGCACTTCAAACGCGAGGCAACGAAATCGGTTGTATTTGAGGCTTCGAAACGCTTAACGCAGCACAGTGGGGCTATGGTCCCTACATGTTTATAGCCAGACATCTTGTTGGAAATTCCGTTCACATCGCCTCGGTGGTGGGCGACGAACTCACGGACCTCGATACAGACCATGAGGATCTACCAGCGCTCCTCGCTGCTGGCGTAAATTTTGCGGCACTCGCTACCGGTGAACGAATGCCGCTCTCAGAAGCAAAGCTATTGGCCCCCGTGGGAGCACCCCCAGCAATTCTTGCAGTGGGTTTGAACTATCGAGCTCACGCTGAAGAAGGCGGTAGAGAGGTTCCAACTACGCCGGTCATCTTCACCAAGCATCACAATTGCGTGGTTGGTCCCAGTGCCGGAGTTCATATTCCAACTATTGCATCAGAGAAAATAGACTACGAAGGCGAACTAGCGATAGTGATTGGTAGACGCTGTCGGCACGTTCCGCGAGATCGAGCTGCCGATGTAATTGCCGGCTACACGATCATGAACGATGTCAGCGTCCGAGACTGGCAGCGCGCTAGCCCTACCATGTTGATGGGTAAATCATGGGACACCCACGGTCCGATGGGACCTTGGATGGTTACAGGTGATGCTCTCGATCCACACAACCTTCAACTGACAACCCGTGTGAACGGCGAGATCAGACAGGACTCGAACACCGACGACCTAATTTTTGATTGTTTCGATATCGTGCAGCACCTCTCTTCAGCTTTCACGCTTGACCCGGGCACCGTGATAGCTACCGGTACCCCTGCTGGCGTCGGCTTATATTGGGACCCTCCCAAGATGTTGCAGGTAGGAGACGAGGTGTCGATCACTATTGAAGGAATTGGGACTCTAACGAATCCTTTGATTGCAGAACCCGACACTCAACTGCTGTAGCTCTTAAGACATAAGGCTTTCTGGGATTTCAACGACTTTGGCGCGTAGGTACTCTCCAAGGGCCTTGGCTTGAGGATCTTGCCTGGTTGAAGCTGCCACGCCCTCCTCTAGTAACCCATGAAAAATGAAATTGAGGCTCAAGAGGTTTGGCAGGTCATACCTATCAATCTTTCTTTCTTCCGCTTCCGGCATCAGTTCTTTGAGTTTGTCGACCGTTAAGTAGCTACTTAACCAAGCAAACGCTTCTGGCGTCCGTGCGAAAACCCCCAGGTTCGCATTAGGGCCTTTGTCTCCAGAGCGAGTACCAAACAGAGCTCCTAGAGGCCTAAGACACATGGGGCCTGAAGCTGCCTCTGGTATGTCGTGTACTGAAACGCTTATCTCTAAGGCATCCACGGGCGGGGTGTTGTCAACGACGGTTAACTTCCCATCGACCACAACCTCCATTGGCACTAAGTCGGAGTCAATAAGCGTCGGCCAGTAGACGCCAAATGGCTGACCGGGACCCGGGCCTCCCCCGGTACCAAACATGCCAGGAATCGAACAGAGCCCGATTTCAGTTCCGGCATTTGAAAAAGCTCTTCCTACTTTTCGTTCGTCGGGGTCTTTGACGATGATTTTGTATACCGCCACGGCTTCCTCGTTCGTATCTGGATTCTCTTTATGCGTGGGCAGATACTTACGGACCACCGACTCGTAGTCCTCTGGCTCGTATGGGCAGGCATTCCAAAACTGGCGTTCTATGAGTTCAGCTTTAGCCTCTATGTCTAAGCCTGTCAGGCCGATAGAAATCTGATTACGAAAGCCGCCTTGATAGTTCATTGCTACCTTCAGATGTCTGGGCGCAGGTTCGCCTCGCGTGCCCGAGATCTTTACCCTGTCTCGTTCAACTTCTTCTAGCTGAATAGTGTCGAAGCGACTTACGACATCCGGGTTGAAATAACGTTCACTTTGGATTTCGTAAAGTAGCTGTGAGGTAATCGTTCCAATAGAAACCTCGCCGCCTGTGCCGTCGTGTTTGCCGATAACCGAAGTACCGTCTGCATAAACATCAGCCCAGGGAAAACCCGGATAGGTGAGATCTTCAATTTCGGTGAAGAAAGAATAATTTCCTCCTGTGGCCTGTCCCCCACATTCAATGACATGCCCTGCAACGATTGCGCCAGCCAAAGCATCCCAGTCGTCCCGTTGCCATCCATGATGCCACGCTGCTGGTCCTGCCACGACGGCCGCGTCAGTTGCTCTTCCCGTCACCACTATGTCCGCGCCTTGATTAAGAGCTTCGACGATTCCCCAGCAGCCGATATAAGCGTTGGCGGTAACGATCCGATCGGCAAGATCTCCTAAAGAGTCGCCAGTGTCAAGATGTGAGAAGTCATTCCCGGCTTGAATCAAATCGGTAAGTCGGGGGGCTAAGTCATCTCCAGCTACATAGGCGATGCTTGGGCTCAATCCAAACCGATCGGCTATCTCTTGCACTGCATCCGCGCAACCCTGTGGGTTTAGACCACCCGCATTGGAAACAACTTTGATGTTTCTGTCGAGGCATTCGCCCATGACTTCTTCCATTTGCGTGACGAAGGTCCGCGCGTATCCGCCTCCCGGGGTCTTTGCTTGGATCCTTGAAAGGATGAGCATCGTGAGTTCCGCAAGCCAATCACCGGTCAGAGCATCGATAGGTCCACCTTGAACCATTTCTTTTGCAGCAGAGAGCCGATCACCAAAAAACCCGCTGCAATTTGCAATCCGGATAGCTTCGCTCGTGGGATCCGCCATTCTTTTCCTTCTCTCCAAACAGGTGCTCTGTACGGTAATCGAATTCGCGGACCTGCTTCTAGGCAAACCAACACCGCAAAATGTTTGCGCCTCTGACAGAATTATCGAATGTCTAATCCCGTCCTACTTCTCCATGGCTTTACCGGCTCTGTCGACTCCACCTGGAATCCGACCGGCATTATCGAACTCTTGAATGATGCTGGCCGCGAGGTCATCGCCTGGGATCTTCCGGGTCATGGCTCAGCAGAGAAACATCATGAGCCTGAACTTTATTCAGATATGGAACAGGATTTGGTCGCGCGACTGCCTGAAGGGCAAGTGGATGGAGTTGGATTTTCGATGGGAGCTCGAACTTTGCTGTGCATGGCTGCAATAGCTCCCGAAAAGTTCGGCAAACTGGTGGTCGCTGGAGTGGGACGCAACTTATTCGAACGCGACGAAGCCCAAGCGGAACGAATAGCGAAAGGCGTCCAGGGCGATGCCGACCAGGACGATGTGCATGCTCAGACGTTTGCTCGCTACGCTGCCGAACCAGACCAAGATGGTGCAGCGCTCGCTGCATTTATGAGACGTAAGCATTACCCATTAGGCGAAAACGAATTCGCTTTAATCAACCACCCTGTGCGGGTCGTATTAGGAACCGAAGATTTCGCAGGACCCGCCGATCCGCTGCTTGAAGCACTTCCAAACTCAAGTTTTTCGGAGCTAAAAGGCTGTGATCATTTTGCTACACCGAAAAATTTCGGATTTATCGATGCGGTTCTAGAGCATCTTGAGGTGTTCTAAGGCGGCTCTAGCGAAGTAGCAGGTAGGGACCCGGATCGACGGCCTCGCTCTGTAAGCGAAGTTCAAAATGCAGATGAGCGCCAGTTGACAAACCCGTAGAACCAACCCAGCCGAGGGGATCGCCCTGCTCTACTTCCGCTCCGGTGACGACCAGAGACTCCTTAAGGTGCCCATATACGGTTGCCACCTGGCCTCCATGGTCAACAACAACTGTTGTGCCGTATGCCACCAAATCGATCACAGCCATAACTGTTCCTGAGCGAACTGACAACGCAGCTCCTCCCGACGTTCTGTTAGGGCCGATGAAGTCGATCCCGTTGTGCTTTGAGATCTCCCCCCAAATGGGGTGCCGGCGCCATCCATAAGATGAGGTTGTCACCGGTTCTGCAAGGGGCGCTAGCAGACTCATCGGCTGCAAAAACACATCACTCTGGCAGCTTTGCGAATGGGAAATCAGACTCTTGAGATAATGAGCGTCAATTTCCGCCGAGCTCCTCGACGGTTCTCCGCTAGGGACGGGAGAAGGAGATCGCAACACAACAGCGCCTTCTCCTGCTATGGACATATCCGTAACAGGCCATGGATCACATGCCGAGCTTTTGCTAAGCGAAGAGCTTCCGAACGGAGTAATTGTCCCGTTGCTATGAACTAACGCGTAACCACTTCCGTCCAATGTTGGAATCATCCCTGCGAATGACTCACTAAAACCTCGTCCGGGCCCCGAACCGTGAAAATGTGCGTCCCCAAAGGTGAAGATGCCACCGTCGTCTGCCATTAGCCAGTACCCAGCGCTTGTCTTGGTGGAAAGCATTGCGACGATCGGGCGGTTGAGCTTGATCGCTCCAGTCGAACCGTAGAATCGCGCATCACCGTAGGAGAACACCCCGCCATCGGCTGCTACGAGCCAATATCCAAAACCTGAGTTTGTTGCTGCCATGCCAACAATCGGGCTGTTAAGCGTCAATGCTCCTGTAGAACCGTAAAACACGGCATCCCCAAATGAGAATATTCCACCATCGCTGGCGACTAGCCAGTAACCCTGGTTTGTTGAGGTCGCTACCATCCCCACAATGGGCTGGTTTAGTGCCGTGCCCTTCATATCGCCATAGTGGTCCGCTTGCCCGAATCCCACGACCACGCCCTCAGTTGTTGCTATCCAATAGCCGAGGCCGTCTGATCTCGCTGTCATGGCTCCCGCTCCCGGGGCCATCAGGTTCGGGTCCGGCTGCCCGTACACCGACGCAGTGCCAACTGGCTCCACTTTGACTGCTGATGCTGGGTCGGCGAGCAAAACCACCACCGATAGCAGAACTACGACACCAGAAATCTTCAACACGATGGGCTAGTTTGCCGGGTTCTCACTCATATGTGAAGCACCCTGTAGCTTCGTCTGTGTGGCGAACGTTCTCATCCTCGAGCCTTGGTACCGAGGCTCCCACAAAAGTTGGGTACAAGGTTGGAAGGCCCAGAGCCAACATTCAATTTCGATCACAGATGGATCGGACACGGGTTGGCGGCGCTCTCTTATCACTGCACCTTCTCTCTTCGCCGCCGAACTTGACAGAAATGCGCAGAACATCGACGCGCTTATAGCCAGCACCCCAATTGACCTAGCCACCGTGTTTGGTTTGTTGGACCGCTCTACACCTCGCCCCCCAACGTTGCTCTATATGCATGAAAGTCAAATTGGCTATCCCTCCGGACCAAAAGGTGGTCAGGCCTATCGTGCAATCATCGCCGATTGGGCTTCGATAATGAGCGCAGACAGAGTCGCTGTGGCAAGCCGATTTCACGCCGAGTTGCTTCTCCAAGAACTCCCAACCTTTGTTGACAAAATCATCAAGGGTGGTGGCGTAAAACTCGAAGCCGCGTTGAACAATATTCAAGTGCTTCCAGTTGGCATCGAGGTACCGGCAACGCCTAAAGCCTCGGCCAATGGATGTTTGAAAGTTTTGTGGAATCACCGGTGGTCTCACGATAAACGCCCTGATGAATTTGTTCATGCGATGCAGAAGCTGGCCTCCGAAGGTTTCGAATTTGAGATCTTTGCTTTAGGCCACGTCGAACGGAGTGGCAGGAAGGCTCATACTCGCCTCAAAGCTTGCCTGGGTGACCGACTCGCAATATGCGGTCCTCGTAGCCGTGGCGAATATCTACAGGCACTTCAAAAAACCGACTTAGTGGTCTCAACTGCTCACCATGATTTTTTCGGAGTCGCGATAAGCGAGGCAATTGCAGCTGGAGCGAGACCAGTTCTGCCAAAGCGTCTCGCTTATCCGGAACTTGTGCCTTCGGAACTGCACTCGGAGCTGCTCTATGAAGGATCTCTCGAAGATGCTCTTCGTTCGCAGCTTGTTTTGGATAGAAGCGAACTTCACGCCCACAGGGCCGCTACTCGGGAACATGTATCTAGCTTTGATTGGCGCAATGTGGCTCCCAGATACGATTCATTTATCGACGAAATGATTACTTCATTCAGATGATCCTGATAGATACTCCAAGTTGGCCTTGGCGCGGGAAGCTTTGGGGTCACCTCATCTCAGATTCGTCGTTATCGGAGTTACATGAGTTCGCCCAACGGATCGGCAAACGACGAATCGGATTTCAGGGCGACCACTACGATATAGACACTGAAGAACATGTTCTGGCGATACAAGAAGGGGCGCGGTGCGTTGATAGTCGCGAATTAGTTCGACGGCTCCGTGATTGTGGACTGCGTCAACGATCGAAGAAGGAACCATGGTCCATTACCTACCAGTCGGAAGGTGTTCAACCATTTGACCAGATAAATGCAATTGCGACTGAGGCCATCGCCGTGAGAGACCATCGAACTTTCGTACATAAGGCTTTAGCTTCAGCTGACTCTTTATCCGATCCTCTCAGTGTCCTAGTCGTCGAGCGGGCCCAAGAGACTGCAATGGTTTTGGAGTTTTTGGATCCACCCCAATTTGATCCGACAACAGTCGATTGTCTAATTCACAGCGTAAAAGCTGGCGTCACCACTGTGGAACTTATCTTCGATAGTTCTGGTCGATGAATTCACCGATGGGAAGACGGCATCTCGCTATTCCTCAACTTCAGTGTCTTCGAGAAGTTCCGACTCGATCAGCTCATGGCGCCTGATATAGGTAGACACGAATGCCTGAACAGTCGCTGCCACGGGAACAGCCAGAAGCGTTCCCACAACCCCCAGAAGAGCTGCTCCCAAGATGACTGTGCCGAACGCCACCGCTGGATGGATGTTCATCGTTTGAGAAGTGATGCGAGGCGCGAACAAGTAGTTCTCGAGCTGTTGATAGACGACTATCGCTACCAACACCCACAGGGCGCTAATCGGTTGGTGTAAAAGCGCGATCAAGATCGGCAGGATGCCAGCAAGGTAGGTGCCAGCAACAGGGACAAACTGCGACATGATCCCTACCCACAGCGCCAGCGGCACTGGTGAAGGGACCCCAAGTAACGCGAATAGCAACCAATGAACGAGGAATGCAGCCAACCCCAAGAGAGTTCGGGAGTAGATGTAAGCCCCTGTCTTATCAATCGCAATTTCCCAGCCTTTGAGCATCAAGGCTTGCTTTTTAGGTGGAAGCGCCGAACAGAGCAACCGTCGTAGCTTTGGGCCGTCAGCGACTAGGTAGAACGTGAACAACAGGACAGTCAGAGTCTGAAAGATCAACGACATCAGCGCTGTGCCTATAGAGACCAGATCGCCTGCGATATTCGATGCAAGACGTGCGGCGCTTCCACCGCTAGAAAATTCCGCAACGAGGGAATCCGTTTCCAACACGATCCCAAATTTGCTCTCTAACCACTCCTCTATCTCTCGTATGTATGCAGGTGCTTCTGCAGTCAACTTGGTTATCTGATCGGCAAGCACCGAGCCCATGGCATACAGAAAGCCGCCCACTCCGAGAAGAACCAACGCGAACATCCCTAGCGTGGCGGGTCCCCTACGCCAACCCCGACGGCCCAACCAGTTAACTGCGGGCTCAATGGCAAACGACAGAAATAGGGACACAAGAATAACGATGATCAAGGAGCGCACCTGTACCAAGATCCATATCAAGGCGGCCAGAAAGGTGAGCCCGCCAAGAAATAGAGCAACCGCTCTGGGAACCCAGTTGGGCATTTTCTCTTTAGGGCCTGTCATGTCCTTGCCAGTATGTCGAGTAAGTCATCATGGACTAACCCATTTGAGGCTACGCCACTAATCGAGTCGGGAGTTGCGTTCAAGTCAAAAGAACTTGTTCCAGTGAGATCCGTGAATTTGCCGCCAGCTTCACTCAAAATCACGGGCATTGGAGCTAAATCCCAGGGAGAGCATACGGGGTCGATCATCGCTTCGGCTTGACCGGCGGCTACCAGGTAGTAGCCAAATGCATCTCCCCATGTGCGCATCATCGCACCTGAGTGTTTCAAACCAACCAGCCAAGAATCCGCAAAGGTGTCGTATCCGCTTGTATTAACTAAAGCTTCTTGAAGTGCAGAGGTTTTGCTCACATAGGTTCGTTTTCCATCTCGCCAACATCCAATTCCACGCCCAGCAGCAATAGTTGACTGCAATACCGGGATATGGATGACCCCAATGATCGGCCCAGAGCTATCGGCGACTGCTAGAAGCGTGGAGAACAGGGGTACGCCACGGGCAAAACCGCGGGTACCGTCTATCGGATCGATAATCCAGGTCAATTTGTCTGTATCTACGACTCCACCCTCTTCCTCTCCTCGAACTGCGTGATCTGGATGTCGGACGTCAAGCTGTTCTCGGATAAATCGCTCCGCTGCTCGGTCAGCATCTGTTACCTCGGATCCGTCGGTTTTCGACTCAACTTTTAGACCACTCTGGCCAAACCAACCCAACGTAAGAGACCCTGCCTGTTCGGCTAGATCACACGCCTCAGCTAGGAGGTCTTCAAGTCGTTCAGTCACGTTATGACCCTTCCGAATCTCGAAAAAATCAAGTGAATTCTGGTCGTCGTTTTTCGAAGAAGGCCGACACGGCTTCTGTCTGATTTGGGGATCCGATGAGGGCACCGATGTGCTCCCGTTCAGCGGCGAAGCGCTCGGCTGTGTTTCGCTCCTGCAAGCCATTGAGGATGTTTTTCATGCGGCGTATTGCCTCCGGGTTCTTCTCGGAGATTTCTCTTGCTAGCTCCATCGCCTCGGCGTGTGGGTCATCCGCTGTTCGTGTTGCGACACCTAATTCAACTGCTTCCGAACCTGAGATCATTTTTCCCGTGAAGTACATCTCCTTGGCGACATCGAGCCCTACTAAAGGGGGAAGCAACACAGAGGCTCCCATGTCAGGGACCAACCCCCATCGAATCTCAAGTACCGACATCTTGGTATCTGGATGAACGATACGGATGTCGGGACCCATTGCTATCTGAAAGCCTCCGCCTAGAGCATGTCCGGTGATAGCCCCAATTACCGGAACCTCTAGCTCTTGCCATACCCACGCCGCCTGTTGGCCGAGGTGAGTGATCCGCCCTTCAAGACTGTTGGCGGCTGTGTCGGCCATGTCATCAGTATCTACGCCCGCCTCATTGTTGCTCTGCCCCATCGCTTGGAATGAGGCGAAGTCGAGTCCCGCGCAAAATGAGCGCCCTTCGCCGCTCAGAACAGCGACGCGAACATCTGACCGTTCCTTTAGTTCTTCGCCCGCATTGACAATTGCTCTGAACATGCCGGTGTCTAAAGCATTTAGTTTCTCTGGGCGATTGAGACGGACATCTGCTATCCCATCTTCGACAGTCACTACCACGCGATCCGACATGATTATTCCCTTCTCCTGCTGATTACAGTCTGCCCATTGGAGAGCGATTGGGGCAATTGTTAAACGAATCTAGGTTGACCATGGCCATCGGCGGCTCTTCTGTGCTGGCTCAGGAGGGCCTTCAGTTGTTACAGGAAACGTCAATACTGGCACTGTGAGTTCCCTAGCGATGCGCTCAGATGGGAAGAGGACAAGACGGGAAGTAGCGCCCTGAGGTCGAGCCGCGAACAGGACCACCATGTCTGCTTGAGTTTCGGCCCGTGTTCTTACGACGGCACCGGTAAAGCTCTCGGTACGCATTGGCTTAAATTCGACTTCGACGTCCTTGGTCGCGCATCTAGCCAAAAGATTCGCAATATGTTCTGACTCAGGTTCTCCTGGCTGATACACGACAAGACGAGAACGCCAGCGCGCCGCGAGATCGATTAGCCACTCCGGAATTTCTATTGGCATCGGAGAGGCGATTAGCACGTTGGCGGGTAGTTCCACTCGGGTGGGATCCACCTGTCCTGAATCTTGCTCGGCATCGGATCCGTGCAGGTCTTTAGCGACTAGGAGAGGTCCAACAAGTTCGAAAAGTACGACCGAGCCTAAAACTACGGTTGCAGCTTCGGCTCCCGGATCTCCTAGCACTTCACTTGCCAGAACCGCTAAGCCGACGGCGACGCCCGCTTGTGGGGTCAAGTTGACGCCAAGCCTTAGAGCTGTTTTCCAACCCAATCCCCCGAACAGGCCACCGATGAGCCCTCCAACTATTTTGGCTCCCACTCTCACCCCGATATACACGAGGCCAACTATGCCTACTCCCCCAAGGTCATTGAGATGTATGGACGCTCCGGCTAACGCAAAGAACAGTAAGTAGAGCGGTTGTTCAATGCTTTTAATGGTTCGAAATAGGCGGAGAGAGAAGGCTTCTGGCGATACCGATGCAGCTGTAGCTCCTGCCATTAGAGCCGCTAGGGGCAGAGAGATGTTTAGCCAATCCGCTATTGACCACCCCAGGAGGATATGGACCAATACAAATAGGAGTAGTTCGCCCGACGTCTCAATTTGGAAACCTAGACGCGATATGAACCAGCCGCCTAAGAGCCCGAGCGCCGCCCCACCGAATCCGAGTTGCACAAAGTCCAAAACTGCAGCCGATACGTCGGCGTCTTGGTCCGCCAAGATAGTGGCTATCGGCAAAACTGCTGCGAATGTCGTAGTGGCGAATGCGTCAGAAACGGCATGGGTACCTACTACACCAACCGCGTAATTACCTGTCGCCTTAACTGAACTGACGATGTGGGCAATCGTCATGGGAGCCCCAGCGCCTGCTAAGGCTGCAAGCACTAGGGCTACTGATCTGTCTGCGCCCACGGCGCGAGTAGCCCAAAATACTAAAACCGCACACAATATGTACTGGGTAGCGCCCGTAGTCAGGGTCCATCGAGCAGCTCGCAGAGCTCGGACTGATACTCGCTCACCGATTACGAACATCAAGATCGCTAGAGCGATTTCAGTCAGAGGGCGCAGGGCGGTAAGTTCATGCTCGCTAACCAACTCGATCCCCGATGGCCCTAACAATGCCCCGACTATTAGGAACCCTACGAGCTCCGGCAAATGGCGGCGCGCTAAGAGTCGGCTAGCTAAATATGCAAGCCAGGCGAGTACTGCAAAGGCCCCAAGGGTCTCGGTCATCGCTGCGACGCTACTGCCCTGAGAGCTGCCTAGAAAGACTTACCCAAAAAATTTTAAGACCCAACGACTGGTTCGAAAGCCGGGTCTCGTTTTTCTACGAAGCTCGCTACGCCTTCTTTGAAATCTGGTCGCTTTAGAGATTGGGCCATGACCCTGTTTGATTCCTCGAGTGATTCGGTGCGCGCCATATCGAGTTGGCTCCAGACTTGGTTTTTCATCTGCGCCATGGACCACGGTGCACTGTATCGACCTAACTCTCGCGCATACTCAACGGTTGCAGTGACGAGCTCATCGGGAGGCAAAACGCGGCTCACCACCCCCATCTCTTTCGCTTCTTCGGCCATGAACACTCTTCCTGACATCAGAATGTCCAACGCGTTTGAGGGCCCAACAACCCGGGGCAGCATGTACGACACTCCGTGCTCTGCAATTAGTCCTCGCCTAGCAAAGGCACTGGTGAATTTTGCTCCCGCCGCAGCAAACCGGATATCGCACATCATTGCGTGAACAAATCCAAGCCCCGCGCAGGCGCCGTTTATCGCAGCAACGACTGGTTTGGGGATCGTTAGCGCATAATCGTGCCGTTCGGTTCGCAGCTCCACAGGTGTTTCTTCTTCCCCGTCTCGCGCACCGATTCCTTGAAGCATGTCCATATCAGCGCCTGAGCAGAAGCCCCTGCCGGCTCCAGTAACGACAATCGCTTTAACGTCGGCGGATTCCGCAGCCCGGTCAAGCGCATTGAAATATTCAGAACCAAGTTCACTTGTCCAAGAATTCAGCCGTTCAGGTCGATTCAGAGTAACCAAAGCCACCCCGTCGACCTCTTCGTACAAAACTACATCGCTCATTGAAGACCCTTTCGCCAGGGGCCACACGTTAGCTGTTGCGAGCGAGTTGATGTATTTCTAACTAGTTGGTGGCGATTTCTTCAATCTCGACGCTTTCCATAACGTCACCGACAGCGATCGCTAACGCTACGTCCATTCCGCTTGATACGTAACCGAACAGATTGTAGGCCGGCGCTAGTTTTGATCGGCAGTCGTCGATGCATATAAAGAACTGGCTGCCGTTGGTGTTGGGTCCAGCATTTGCCATAGCAACCGCTCCCAGGGTGTATTCGGCATTGACGGGTTCGTCGTCGAATCGATATCCGGGGCCACCTGTACCGGTGCCTTCTGGGCAACCACCTTGAATTACGAAATCTGGCACTACTCGGTGGAAGGTGAGTCCTGTGTAATAGCCATCACGTGCGAGGTTCACGAAATTATTTACCGTGTTCGGCGCTAATTTCGGGTCGAGGTCCATAACGATCGTGCCTTTGGCCGTTTGGATGGACACGCGGTAGGTGATCTCGTTATCAATGTTCATCTGAGGTGCTGAAGCCATAGCAGCACCCTAGCGGGACAAAGCGAGAACTAATCAGTCGGTCGACCGAAGTGTGACTCCAGCGAGTTCACCGGTGTGTTCACCATTTTCCATAAAGATGCGCCCGTTGACGATTGTTGCGTCATAACCGCTTCCTCTTTGGATGTACCGGCCGGCGCCACCAGGGAAGTCATGGACATATTCTGGTCCGCTTAAAGATAGGTTCTCGAAGTCGATGACGTTGATGTCGGCGTAGGCACCTTCCACGATTCGCCCCCTGTCAACCAAACCGAAGAGATCCGCTGTGTCTGAGGTGATCCGTCGTACGCCTTCCTCGATTGAGAAGAAACCAGTTTCTCTTACCCAGTGACTCAGGAAGTAGGTCGGCTGACTGGAGTCCATGATCTGTCCGACGTGGGCCCCCGCGTCCGCCAGACCCATAACGATCGCTTCGTCTTGAAGCATTGTTTCGATGGCGTCATAGTCCTGATTTAGGATCGGGAGCGACAGCATCACAGACCCGTCCGAACGGTCCGTTTCGTCGAGAAAGAATTCGACTGGCGTTACACCGGCTTGAGCTGCTCTCGCTTCTAACGTGCCCTCTGGCCCTACTCGATAGTTGGGGTCTTCCGCGTCCAATAGGTACAACCTGCTTAGGTCAACCATGGCGCTACCGCCCCCATGGATTTGTTCTGGATTGTTGGCTTCCTCAATTAAGGCTTGCCTTGATTCAGGGTCGCGGATCAAAGCGAGGCGTTCGGATAATTCCATGTTCTGCATGGACTTCCAGGTTGACCCTGCGCGTGCCCAAGGAGTGCGATGTTGAATACCTAATACCACCCCGATAGGTCGACAAGTAGTTTGAGGTCTCAGGGTGGCTCCGTTTGAATTCTCTGTCGAAACTTCGGCTAGCGCTACATCACTCATGTCTGGCCGAACTGCGTTATAGACAAGACCGAACGTTGAGGGGCGACCGCTCCGGCGGGTAATTTCACCCAAGGTTCGAATCTCATGCTTTAGGCCCGTCCAGTCCGCTCCAGCCTTTTCGAATCGAGGAGCCGACTCGAAAACGCCACGGTCGTGTCGACCTAGGACATCAGCGAATGCATAGAGTTCGTTATCGTCGGCGAAAGTTCCTGGAATAGGTCGACCATCGGGGGTTCGGTGCAGCAAGGTTCGTGAGGTAGAGAACCCTAGGGCACCTGAGCTGATTGCTTCATCGACCAGTTCACACATCGCATCGATTTCTTGTTGGGTCGCTGGCTCTTCTTTAAGGCTCTCTTCACCCATGACGTTCCAACGAACCGCCACATGTCCCACCATTCCTCCGACGTTTATTCCTTTCGGCAAGCCATCAAGAAATTCGAGGTACTCGCCATAAGTTCGCCAGTCCCACGGCAAACCTTCCAGGATCGCTTCTCTGGGAATATCTTCGACCGATTCCATCATCTCCGCTAAGTAGGAGATGTCTTCAGTCTTCACCGGCGCGAAAGTCACACCGCAGTTACCCATCACCACAGAAGTAATTCCGTGCCAGCATGAGCTTGAACCAATGGGGTCCCAGGCTAATTGGGCGTCTAAGTGAGTATGAATGTCAACGAACCCTGGAGTAACAACTCGATCGCGCGCGTCAATCTCGCGGGTCCCTGTCCCCTCCACGTCTCCAACAGCAACAATGCGGTCGCCAGTTATCGCAACATCCGCCTTCCTAGGCACCGCACCGGTGCCGTCCACTACTTTGCCCCCGCGGATAACAATGTCGAACTGTGCCTCAGCCATAACGAAACTCC
>DJZU01000020.1 GCA_002448715.1 Candidatus Neomicrothrix sp. UBA6944
TCCGGGCTGCTCCCCCTGCGTTTCTTCATTCGTGTTTGTCTCGTTTTCTTCTACTACCGAGAAGACAAAGTCGGGTGGAACATACGCGGCTTTCGCCGGGGGCAGCGTCCTTCGCCACACCTTGGTAAAGGCCGCCAACAGACCAAGGGACAACAAAAACAAAGCAGCTACGAGGAACCACCACTTTTGTGAACCAGTGCCTACAGCTTCCTGTGACTGTTGGGCGGATATAGCGACGGCTAGCACATTCTCAGAGTAGCTAGAACAACTCACAATTGGTGCTCAGGACACCACCAGGTAGTTCGACCTGCAACCGTATCTCGCTCTAATTCAGATCCATCTATGGGGCAACTTCCACCCTGTCGGCGTTCAGACTGAAGGTCTCCCATGTGGGATCCTCCTCGATCGCTGAGCTCCGAGATAGTTCCACGAATAGTTGACGCCAGTAGTTCTATGTCGGTTGTCTCCATGGTGCGGCCACCTCTTGTGGGGTTCACGCCGCTTCTCCACATGATCTCATCGCACAGCAGGTTGCCGAGGCCCGCTATTCGTTTCTGGTTGAGGAGCAGCGCCTTAATCGACGCTGATGAGCTTTGGAACATCGTCAACTCTTCGGACGTTATTGTTGCTGCGTCTGGACCGAGTTGGCCCTCCTCAGGTCCTAACTCCACATTTCCGAAACGGCGGGGGTCGATCATTGATAGCGCGCCTTGTTCCTCGAAGGTAATGACGCAGCGCAGATGTTTCTCCTTCACCTCATTGGTCGTATACAGCAGCTGATCAATTGATGGCTCACCGTCAACGATTAAACGCCCTGTCATCCCAAAGCGCATGCCGACTGAAACAGCGCCTAGGTCTAGTAGGAGCAGTTTTCCAATTCTTCTAACCCCGCGCAATTGACAGCCATACAGCACCGACTGAAAATCAGACAAATCGGTGTCACCGACCAAGTAAGTCTCATTAGGAATTGCGACTGACGCAATAGTTCGACCCAATGCGCTCTCAGCAGCTTTCCTATAGAGGTCAACTTCGATCAGTTCGGGCACATGAAGACGGTAGTGCCAGACACTCCTATGATCCGAGCATGAAACTAAGACGGATAGGCGAACTCGAAGTTTCAGAGGTCGGCCTTGGATGCAACAACTTTGGAACCCGCATTGATCAAGAGTTAACTGACGAAGTCTTTAGAGCCTGTTTAGATAACGGCATCAACTTTTTCGACACCGCAGATGTTTACGGCGCCGGAGCCTCAGAAGAGATGCTGGGTCGAGCAATGAAAGGTCACCGAGATCAGGTGGTCATCGCCACCAAATTTGGACTTAGAGATATCGATCCAGGCCTCACAGGGGGAAGCGCCGAGTGGATTAGACGGTCTGTTGATCGAAGTTTGCGCAGAATGGATACCGACTGGATCGACTTATTCCAGATACACACTCCGGATGAACAAGTAGACGAATTAGAGACACTTCAGGCGCTGAATGATCTGGTGGTAGCTGGAAAGGTTCGAGAAATTGGTTGCTCAAATTACGACGCGGACCGACTTGATACCGCGGCTGAAATTTCAACACGAGAATCTCTGGTGCCTTATCGAACCGTGCAGAATCGTTATTCGGTGCTGTATCGCGAACCCGAGGCTGAAGTCTTCGATGTATGCGATAGCCGCGACATCGGTTTCTTACCGTTTTTCCCTCTCGAATCAGGGCTACTCACTGGAAAGGTCAGCGCCGATGGGCCGACTCCAGGAACCCGTTTAGCGGAATGGCCCCAAGATCGTCTGGACCTTTTCTTAACGGAGCGCAATTTGCGTGCTGTCAAACGGTTGCGCGAGTGGCTGCACGATAGGGATCAGTCACTATTGGACTTAGCGTTTTCTTGGCTTCTGTCTAAGCCCCACATTCCGAGTGTGATCGCGGGAGCTACGAGTCCGAGTCAGGTGTTTGCTAATTCTCTTGCTGCTGGTTGGCAGTTAAGCGAGAGCGACTTGAACGAAATAGAAGACATTGTCTTACCGGCCAGCGGTTGAACTTGGTGCGCAGGGACATTAGGAGATAGCGCCTTTGGAGATTTTTTCTATGAAATCACCCATCGGGCGACCAGTTTGTTCCGGTTCAGTGAGAAATCCGTCATGGCCGTTGTCACTGTCTATATCAATGTGTTCGACCGGCACTCGCCCCTTTAGTGCGTCGACTATTCGAATTTGTTGATGACGTGGGTAGAGGAAGTCTGTGCGAACGCTCATCAAAAGGCTGGGGCAGGTAATTCGCTTCAGAGCCTGTTCGACTCCTCCACGGCCACGACCAACATCGTGAAGGTCCATCATTTTGTTCAAAATTAGGTAAGTGTTGGCGTCAAAGCGCCATTGAATCTTTTCCCCTTGGTAATCCAAGTAACTCTCAACATCGAATCGGTGATCTAGCCGAAACGGTTCGACTGCATCATTGCTGTGTCTATCGAACCGTCGGTCGAACTCTTCGTCGCTCCGGTAATGAATCATTGCAATACGTCGGGCATTAGCTAATCCTGAATGCGGGCCTTCTCCGGGTGCGGCGTCGTAATAATGGCCCTCGTCATATGCGGGGTCGTCAAGGATTGCCTGCCTGCCAACCTGACTCCAGGCTATTTGTTGCGCTGAAGCTGCAGCAGTTGATGCGATGATCACTAAAGAACCACACCGGTCTGGGTAGCTAGTCGCCCACTCGAGCGCCTGCATACCTCCCATCGATCCCCCGACGACCGCCATCCATCTCTGAATCCCTAAGTGTTGACCAAGCGCTCTCTGCGATCGAACAACATCTCGTATCGTCACGACAGGGAAGTCGCCTCCCCAACGCCTGCCTGTAACTGGGTTGATTGACGCTGGTCCCGTCGTGCCTTGGCACCCGCCGAGGACGTTGGCACACACGACGAAGAACCGGTCAGTGTCTATAGGGCGACCAGGACCTATGAAGTCATTCCACCAACCTGGGGTCTGTTGTCCTGGACCAGCTTCACCGTATGCGTGCGCGTCTCCCGTCAATGCATGACATATCAACACTGCGTTACCCGATGCAGCGTCTAGGTTGCCCCAGGTTTCATAAGCAATTTGTGGGGCTACGAGTTCGCCACCACTTTCAAGTACGTAAGGCCGATCGGGAGAAAGATCAAAGAACTGTCTTTCCGCTACTGGCATATTTTCAAACCAGGCTCCGGACGCGGGAGGAGGATCGGTGACAGAAGATTCGGGGCTGTTAGATGTTTCGGACACTGTCGCTCCAGGGCTGAACTAAAAGGCTACCTGAGGCCTTACCTACAAGGTCAAGGCCGTTTTTTTGGGATTTGTGAAATCCACCAGTGAAGTAACTCGCTTGAAGGGAAGCCATACGCCTGATTCATAGTCTCTCCGAAGCGTCGCAGTAGTTCGTCATCGGCCCCATTTTCTTGGATTTCGTGGGCTAGTTCTGCTCCAAGATCCCAAGCTTTTGATAGTTCTGGTAGCGGAAGGTCAGCTATTAGTGAAGCTCGAAGTCTCATCGTGCCCTGACTTAAACCGGTACCTGCGGCAGCGCTCGCCAGCCAGGCAGAAGCCGGCGGCGAGCTAACAGCGGCCATCAAGTGCCACAGTTGGCTTTCTTGTTCCGGGATGATCGTCACTAGGGGCGTCGAAGGTAACAGTTCGCCTTTTATGTCTGCGTAACACTCGACGATCCGTGTTTGGGTCGCAACCAACAGCTTGGGGATTAGTCTTTGTTCTACCCAGCTGGCCAATCTGGTCGGAGGATTATCTTCTATTTTGACCACTGGGCGCTGAAAACGCTGTTTGGCAAATCGTGTCTGCACATCGCCATATCGGTAACAAAATGGGTCGACTAAGCCAACCGTCACGAGTTTGGGTCGATCATCGTTTTGAACGGCTTCCACCACCCGCTCGGCAAGCCAGTAATACGCGTCTCGAAAGTCCGCTGTGACCACCGCTCGGTTGCCTAAGCGTCTTGTATTTGCTATCGCGACCGTAGGCACCCCGTTGGCGTGAGCCAATAACGAAGACCAACGACCGGGAAGAGGCCGCGGCACCACCAGGGCATCTTGTGTCTCATACCTAACGATTGTGCATTCGTCACGTTTCTCGCTTCGGAGTATGGGAGCTATGACATCAACCGCTGCCGAGTCGAATACGGACCTGCCTCCGACCCAAATTTCGCTGAGCGCTAGTCGGCTATCAATCCACTCCCTAGCCAGTTGACTCGAGTCTGACCCCAATGTTGAGGATGGGACTATAAGCGAGACTCTTCCATCCTTGCTAATCAACTCAACTGCCAGAAGGAAAAAGAGCATGCTTTCGTCAACGTATGCCGTATAGCGAGAGCCGAATCTTTGTTTAAGGGCTTGTGCTCGACTCCTGTCGCGACTGGTCTCAGACTTCAATTGCCCCAGAAACGGCGGGTTTCCTATTACGACGTCACAGGTTCCGAGCCATTCTTCGGGCACGGCAAGTAATCCATCGCCGACCATGAGGTGATCCGCCGATGGCCATCGTCCTCCCCTCCAAATGGCCCAAAGTTTCAACGTCAATCGTGCAACTTCGACACTTACAGGGTCTATATCTATGCCTCTCAGGGTTTCCGCGATCGAAGAGACCGACTCGCCTCCTTGGAACTTTCGTTCAGCTGCTGCAAGGAGGAAGATCCCTGAGCCAGCCGAAGGGTCGCAGACAATTTCTCCGACGTCAACGGCAAGGAGATCAACTAATTCCTGGGCTATGGGGTAGGGGGTAAATACCGCGCCCGTTACTCGGTGATCAATGAGCGCTTCTTCTCTAAGACGACCAAGGCTGGCTAATTCCTGAATTAAGTCTTCATCGCCGTTCCCATTCTCTATACGGTCGAGGATTTGTTGGGCCGCCTGCGCGGCAGCCGACGGAAGTTGTACTGAGCCAAAAGTCAGCTTTGTTGAAGTACCCATGCCGGTAGATCATCTAGTCGAGAATCGTTTGAGAACACTTCATGAAGTGGCAGCTTGAGGCCCAAACGTCTTTGAAGTTGTCGAACCTGGAGTTCTTCATCCCAGAGAAACATGGTTACAGCTGTGCCAGTTGACCCAGCTCGCGCTGTCCGACCTGAGCGATGCAGGTATGTCTTGTGATCATCGGGAGGGTTGTAGTGAACAACAACATCTACGTCATCTACATGAATCCCTCTTGCTGCTACATCGGTGGCTACCAGGGCCTTAAGTCCACCACCACTGAAATCCTTTAGGGCTTTTTCTCTTTGAGATTGTCGCAAATCACCGTGGATGGCTGCCGCCTTGACGCCTTCGGCCCGAAGCTCTTTTTCCAGTTGATCCGCTCCCCTTTTGGTGCGCGTGAAAAGCATCGTTTTGGTGCCTTGGTTGATGATTCTCGCCGCAACTTGGACCCTATTCATTTTGTGAACAGACATAAAGATATGACCCATTTCACTTACCGTGACTTCTGGTTCTGTTACTTCGTGAAACACCGGGTCGTTCAAATGCCTTTTCACGACCGTGTCAACTGCGCCATCCAGAGTCGCGGAAAAGAGCATCGTTTGGTGGTCAACCTGAATATGCCTAAGTATCCATTCCACTTGTGGAAGGAACCCCATGTCGGCCATGCGGTCGGCTTCGTCGACAACGACGCACTCAACTAGAGCTACATCGACCGCTTCTCTTTCAATGAGATCGATAAGGCGTCCGGGAGTAGCAATAACAATGTCTATTCCATTGTTTATCGTTTCGATCTGCTTGTCGATATTGGTGCCGCCGTAGACGGCAATGGCTCGAAGTCCACGTGCATTGGCTAAAGGCTCAACTACTCCGGTGATTTGGTTCGCTAGTTCACGGGTGGGAGTCAACATCAAGGTAGTGGGTTTACCGTCTTTGCTTCTTTTCGTGTGAGCTATCGCTGGCAGACTAAACGCCAATGTTTTTCCTGAACCCGTTTTGGCTTTGCCGCAAACGTCTCGGCGTGCCATCGCATCGCCAATAGCGAGGGTTTGGATCGCGAATGGTGATTCGATTCCTTGTTCAGCTAAGGCCGTTATGAGGTCCTGAGGTACGCCGAGTTCTGCAAAAGTCGGTGTCAAGTTTGCGAGCTTTCAAATGGTGGCCGATAGTTCGGCATAAGCGGGGGCCGCCTCAAGGTTGCCTAAGACGGAGAAGGTGTAACGCTTTTGTTCAGCGCTGTGAACACCCAGGGTACTCGGCGCTCGCTGATCTCTGAGGTTTAGTGTTTGCGATAACTGAGAACCTTTCCTGCTCCGATCTGTGTATGAAGGCTCTCTTGAAAAGCCAACTGGCCGTTTACCCAGACGTTTCGAATGCCCGCAGATTCTCGTTTGGGGTCCTCATAAGTAGCGATATCGGTAACCAGATCGGGGTCAAACAACACCAGATCTGCCCAGTTGCCCTCAGTTATTCGCCCTCTGTTATGAAGGCCGTGAACATCGCAAGACAACGAGGTCATTCTTCGCACAGCGCTTTCCAGGCCCAGGACACCTTGTTCTCGGACATATCTACCCAGCACGCGAGGAAAGGTCCCAAACAACCTAGGGTGCGGCTTGCCTGTCAGGTCTGGAATTCCGTCGGACCCAATCATCACTCGGTCGTGACGCAAATTGGAAACGATGTCGCCTTCATCCATGATGTGTTGAATACAGATCGTACTTTTTCCTTCGGGGGCGGTCAGGATATGTCTCACTGCCTCCGTGACTGATATTTCAAGCTCTTCCGCTACGTCAATCAGCATTCGGCCTTCATACTGTCGATAGGCGGGACATGATGCTAATTGGATTGCCTTTGCCAGTTCTGGGTTTGGATTATCTATATCGAAGTACTGGACCATTGGGCCACTACCTGCGGTGTATGGGTAGACATCAAGAGTTACTCGGGCTCCGTCAGCCACAGCGGCATCGACTTTCGCCAGCGAGTCTTTGACCTTTCCCCAGTTTCTCTTACCTGCGGCCTTATGGTGACTGATTTGCACCGCTACGCCTGCTCGATCACCTATCTCCAAAGCTTCGTCAACCGCTTCGAGTAGATAATCATTTTCGTTGCGCATGTGGGTTGCATAAATGCCGTCATAGGGCGCAACGACCTTGGCGAGTTCAAGCACTTCTTCTGTATCTGACCAGCGTCCGGGGCGGTAGATGAGACCAGAGGAAAACCCGCATGCTCCTTGCTCCATCGCTAATTGGACATGATCACACATTCGTTCAAGTTCCGCGTCGCTAGGTGGCCGACGGTCTCCACCCATTTCTAATGATCTGATGGTGTTGTGCCCAACAAGCATCATGGCGTTAACTGCCGTCTTCGATTTCTCTACATTCTGGCGATAGCCATCGAGATCACGCCATTCTGCTCGCATCCCAGATAGGTCCAACGTGGGCTCTCCGGGTACAGCTGGTATAGCCGAGAACCCGCAGTTCCCAACGACGACACTCGTGCAGCCTTGCGAGATTTTGAACTCCATGTCGGGATGTCGAAGTAATGCACCGTCATCGTGGGTATGGACGTCTACAAATCCGGGCGCCAATACAAGCCCAGTGGCATCAATTTCCGCGGCAGCGGAACCAGAAGTTTCACCAACTTCGGTGATATGGCCATCATCTACGGCGACGTCGCCGACGAATCGGTCAGCACCAGTTCCATCAATAATGGTGGCGTTGCGAATAATGGTGTCAGCCATCTGCAAAGCCTAGATCAACTAATGAGTAAGCCCTCTTTCGCGCTGGCAACTAGCGTCAAAGAGATGGCAAGTGTCCGCAACTTCGAAATTATTGTCGTCGGTGCCGGTGCTTCGGGAGCGCCACTAGCGGCTCGTGCTAGTGAGAATCCCAATACGAGTGTGTTACTACTTGAGGCGGGCCCTGACTATTCATATCTAACCGATACCCCAGCAGATCTAAGAAACGGTCATCACAACAGCCTTGTCGATCACGATTGGCGTCTCGACTATTCCCCAACGGAGCAGCGGCCCAACCAGCCTCTTCCGAGGGGGCGTGTCACGGGCGGGTCAAGTGCTGTCAACACATGCATCTTTTTACGTGGTGTGCCAGAAGATTATGATGATTGGGTTGACCGCGGTAACTCCGAATGGAGTTGGGAAAACGTTCTTCCAACCTTTTGCAGGATCGAGCGCGACCTCGACTTTGGGCATGAGACCTTCCACGGGGATGCAGGCCCAATCACGGTGCGCAGATATCCATATGATGAGCTAACTGAGTTACATCAGGCTTTTCTTGCGACCGCAGACGAGTTGGGGTATCCCGAGTGCCAGGACCAAAACGACCCTGATGGTTGGGGGGCGGGACCTCAACCCATGAACAAACTAGGACAGCTGCGGGTATCAACCGCGTCCGCCTATCTCGCTCCCATCAGATTGCGTCCCAATCTGGAAATCCGTGGGGGATGCCACACCAACAAGTTGATAATTGAAAGAGGTAAGGCAGTCGGGGTTGAAGTAATTCTTGAAGACGGGTCGATTGAAAAGATTCGTTCCAAGCTTGTGGTTCTATGTGCGGGCGCTATCCATACGCCGGGCATTTTGTTGCGCTCCGGCATAGGCCCTTCACACGATTTAGCTCGGATGGGCGTGGACGTATCCGCTGAAGTGTCCGGCGTTGGAAAAAATCTATCGGACCATCCAGGTTTGTTTGTCTTGTGTCGGCCAACTCATCTCGAACTCGTAAATAGTGACCAACCAATTATCCAAACGATTTTGAGGTACACATCCCCTGATAGCCAGGATCGAATGGATTTACAGATCGAACAGTTGACGTTCACAGGTCGGGAAAATGTTCCTTATTTTGGTGTAGCAGCAGTCCTTGAGCAGGTTGACGGTGTCGGGGAACTGCTGTTCCCGAACGCAGATCCGTTCACTGCTCCAACAATTAAATCTCGATTCTGTGAGATGGACCGCGACGCGGAGCGTCTCGCCGACTGTTTCTTAGATGCATTACGTTTCACTGAGACCGGTCCCCTGGGGGCTCTTACCGACGAAGTCACGTTCCCCGACCTGCATAGGGTTAATGACCGGGGTGACATCATCGAGCTCTTGAGACGTTTTTCGGCATCTGGATACCATCCGTGCGGTACAGCCCGAATGGGGCAATCCGACGATCCTGATGCAGTCGTGGATCAATACGGTCGTTGCCATTCGATAGAAGGCCTTGTTGTCGCTGATGCATCGATTTTTCCCACGGTGCCCAGGGCCAATACCAATCCATCGTCAATCATGGTCGGAGAGACAATCGGCGAATGGTTGCGCACTGAACCTGCTCGTTACAGCCTGTGATTAGTAGACCCGATATAAAAGACGTGAATCTGGTCGTGTCCGACTTCGACGGAACTCTGCTCGGCTCTGAACGAGAAATATCTAGTAGGACTCGAGGGGTTCTAAATCAGCTACAAGAACTCGGGATTGAATTCGTAGTCGCCACAGGTCGTCCTCCCAGATATTGCGACTCAATCGAAGAACAAACTGGAATCCCTACCACTTTGTTGTGCGCTAACGGAGCCGTGGAGTATGACCCGACAAGCGGAACAGTCAACCAACTGGCCACACTCGATTTGGATAATGCCCGCGATCTTCTTATCGATATCAGGCATACATTTCCTGAAGCTGGTTTCTGCGCCGAGATGGGTAGCGAATTTGTTGCGGAAAATAAGTGGCTTGAGCTGGCGTCCCGCCCGGGAGATAGCGACATCGTAGATGTAGTACCTCTGCTAAATGAGCGAGTCCACAAATTATTGATCAACTTGCCGGATAAGTCAGCCGACGACACATTGACTCTTATCAACCCTTTGCTTAAGGGGCGCGCAAATGCAATGCACGCGGGACTTCCTTTTGTCGAGTTGATGCCTCCCGGTGTCGATAAAGCCTTTGGACTTAGAAGACTCTGTGATGAGAGGCAGATCAGCGCTACCGAAGTAGTGGCCTTCGGTGATATGCCTAATGACGACGCAATGCTGCAATTCGCTGGCTGGGGAGTGGCCGTTGCTAACGCGCATCAGTCGACTCAAGAGGCAGCCAACGAAATCACCGATTCGAACCTAGACGATGGGGTCGCAAAGGTCCTCGAAAGGATGATCGGCGCCTAGCCAATACCGTTCTCAAGTAACTCAACTAGCGCTAAATGCACCAGTTCTATTTCGTGTCGTTCAACAAACTCACCTTGGGTATGAGCCAGTGACGCATCCCCTGCACCAAAATTCGAAGCGGGTATCCCATGCGAGGCAAACCGAGCAACGTCGGTCCAACCCAACTTGGCTCTAACTTCTAACTCGTTACGCGAAATGAGAGCATCAAGCAACGGGTGTTTCAAAGCTGGCGTAGCCGGTGGGGCATGATCGTCTATGGTCAGCTGATCGCACTCCAAGCACAGTTGCGCAACGTGTTGTTCGGCTTCTTCTGGACTTCGATCTGGGGCATACCGATAGTTGATAGTGATGGTTGCTTCGTCGGGAACGACGTTACCTGCAACTCCTGCTTCGACTCGAACTGCTTGCATAGCCTCGCGGTATTCGCAGCCATCGACAACTGGTCGACGTCCGTCATATTCTTCCAATGCGCGTAAAACGCTGCTCAACCTATGAATTGCGTTGCGTCCTTTCCAGGGGCGAGCTGTATGCGCTCGTTCGCCTTTATAGAGAGCCTTAATTCTGAGAGTTCCTTGACATCCCGCTTCGATTGCTGCCGACGTCGGCTCTCCTAGCAATGCCACATCGCCTTCAACTAAATCTGGACGTGCCTCAAAAAGATGTTTGAGTCCGTTGTGCTCAGCAGCCACCTCTTCGCAGGGATAGAAGATGAAGGTCCCATCTACAGCGGGATTCTGAAGCGTTAGGGCTGCAGCAAGTTGCGCTGCAAGTCCCCCTTTCATGTCGCAAGCACCTAATCCGTAAAGCCGATCCCCTTCAATGCGTGCCCGATGGTTGTCATTCGCTGGAACGGTGTCTAGATGACCAGCTATCACGAGGCGGTGCTCTCGTCCTAGTTCCGATTTCGCGATCACGCTGTCGCCGATGCGATACACGTCGAGTTGCGATTCGTTCCTTAGCCGTCGTTCGAAGAAGTCCGCTATCGCAGCCTCTTGATGGCTTTCCGAAGGAATGTCGACAAGCTCTGCGGCTAAATCCAGAAGGTCCGTCACTATTGCAAGGTTACGGCTTACCAACGACCGATTTATGGGTTAGTAAGCCGTTGTTCTACAAGAGCGATCCGGTCATCGGTTTGAACCGCAGCTATTCGGACATACCCAGCGCCAGCGGGCCCATAGAATTCGCCCGGGGAGGCCAATAAGCCAACCTCTTCTAATAGCCGTTGAACAAATCGCCAAGCGTCGCCATTAGGGGCTGGTACCCAAAGGTAGAAACCACCCTGAGGCAGAGGTGCCTCCACTCCCATCTCCCCGATCACACTCGACAAACGTGTAAGACGGTTCCAATAGATCTCTCGTTGCTGTTCCACATGAGCCTGGTCCGATAATGCGGCAAGGGCGGCAGCTTGCGCTGGTCCCGGGACCATAAAGCCCGCGTGTTTTCGTACTTCTCGTAAATAGTCGACAATTACCGAATCTCCAGCATAAAAACCGACTCGAACACCCGCAAGATTTGACCGTTTGGAGAGTGAGTGCACTGCTACGACGCCTTCAGTACCTGACGAAAGTATTGTTCGTGGCGGCCCGTCCCAAGTGAACTCGCAATAACACTCGTCGCTGAACACTGGGATGCCATATGTTCGACCCCAATTTGCGGCAACTTTTAGGTCGTCTAATCCCCCGGCTGGATTACCCGGAGTATTGACCCACAGCAACAGTGCGCGCTCTTTGTCTTCGTCTGAAACAGAATCAAGTTGAATCGACCAGTCATCATCGACCGGAACTGGTACTGCTCTACATCCAGCAAGGGTGGCACCCATTTCGTAACTGGGATAACTAACAGCCGGGTATAGGACAGTGTCGCGATCAGGGTCGCGCAATCTCATCCAATGTGGCAGGCCCGCCACAAATTCTTTCGTACCCACCGCAGCAGCTACCTCCGAAACGGCGTCCACTTGACAACCAAGTCGGTGGTGGAACCACGAGGCAATTTGCTCTCGTAAAGCTGGAGTTCCTATTGATGGTGGGTAACCCCTTTCGCTGTCGGAAAATGCGAGAGCGTCAACTACAGATCGTGGAGGGGGATCAATAGGTGTTCCTATAGAACAGTCAACAATCCCCCCTTCATGGTGATCAGCTAATGGTTTAAGTTCATCAAGCCGGTCATAGGGGTAAGGCGGTGGGGAGAAGCCCTTAGCACTAGTCATATCGTTGCCCTGAATGTACGTCGTCAATGAACTCCGAGAGCAGTTCGCGCGAAACTTCGTCCAGTCGTGCCTGGATCAACGTTCCCTCCTCTTGATGCAGTTCCAGAAGCACTTCGCCTTCGCGGTGCACTGCTGCGACTACGTCACCGCGGCTCCAGGGAATCCGCAACTCAACCACACTCGTGAGGCTTCTAAGACGATCTGCTATCGAGGCAAGTAGACGATCTAGCCCTTCACCAGTGCGAGCCGAGAAAGCTACCGAACCTTCGTGGCGGTATAACAAATGATGAAAACCTTCTTCCTCAGCTTGATCGCTTTTGTTGAATGCGAGAAGTTCCGGCACATCTCCGGCCCCGATTTCTCTTAGAACCGAACGGACAGCGTTCATTTGACCTTCGGGATCCGGACCAGCTCCGTCCACTACGTGCAACAGCAGGTCGGCCTCTGCAACTTCTTCCAGCGTGGACTTAAAAGCCTCTACCAAGCCGGTAGGGAGCTTCTGAATAAATCCGACAGTATCTGTCACCAGGACAGTCTCGCCGCCTGGGAGCTGCAATCGGCGAGTCGTGGCATCGAGAGTCGCAAAGAGCCGATCTTCTACAAGCACTTCGGCGCCAGTTAAACGGTTCAGCAACGTACTTTTACCCGCATTGGTGTACCCGACAATCGCGACAGTGTGAAATCGAGAGCGTCGCCGAGATTTTCGTTGGTTCTTTCTTGTGCGGCGGAGACCAGTTAGGTCTTTTTCTAACTTCGCCAAACGCCTCTGAATTCGACGTCGATCAACCTCCAACTGGGTTTCTCCCGGTCCCCGGGTACCGATCCCCCCACCTTGCTGACTGAGTTGATCACCCCGACCCCGCAGTCTTGGAAGACGGTACTTGAGCTGAGCCAACTCGACTTGAGCCTTTCCTTCAAGTGTCGTTGCGTTTTGCGCAAAAATGTCCAGGATCACGGCTGTGCGATCCAACGCTGTTCGCTTCAAGATCTTCTCTAGGTTGAACTGCTGAGCGGGGCTCAGCTCATCGTCGAAGACCACCGTATCTGCGTCCGCGTCATCAGAAGTTTCTTGAATCTCGGTCGCTTTACCTTTACCGACATACGTAGCGGGGTCGGGTGCTTCTCGTTTCTGAATGACTCGATCCACGGGGTCAGCGCCGGCTGTATCAACAAGTTGGGCAAGTTCGTCGAGATTCGCGTCCACCTGATCATCGGAGGCACCGGGAAATTGAACCCCAACGAGAACAATTTGCTCGCGGAAGGACCGGTCGATGAGGCCGGTTGACTCCCCCGCGAATTCACCAAACCCACCTCGATGGCTGCTTTCCTCGTCGCGGTGCTCATAGGGCTTAGTCATGTGGACACTTCAATAGCCCCGATATATGTAGCCGGTCCAACAAGAACGGGTTCTTTCCCGATCGACACCTGTACATCGCCACCGGGCATATGTACCCGAACTTGCTCGCCAACGAGGTCCCACTGATGTGCGCGAACGGCGGCCGCTGTTGCCCCGGTACCACACGCTCGAGTCACTCCAACGCCACGTTCCCAAACGACCATATCGAGAGCATTTGGATCGCCCTCTCTGACCGAGATGAACTCGACATTCATGCCTTCCGGATAGAACATCTCATAGTGAGAACCGATAGTTGCTATGTCGACGATTGCTTGGTCCTCAACAGCAACGACCAGGTGCGGATTTCCCAGATCGGCCGTGGCAACAAGAGCTGATCCGAGCTCATTCAGAATGTCTTCGTGAACTCCCGGGCCAGGACCCACAGGCCCCATTCCAACAGTCACCTGCGCTTCGCTCTGATCTCCGTCAATAGCGACGCTGCGGCGACCCCCAGCCGTGTCAATTTCTAATGACGTCGGTCCGGTGCTATTGGCCATCGCGTGCGCTTGCGCTAGACAGCGAATGCCATTCCCGCTCATTTCTGCCGCGGAACCGTCAGCGTTGTGAAGCACCATGGTCAAGTCGGCGCCACGGCTTCCGGGCAGACCAAGTAAGAGTCCATCGGCTCCAATACCAGTGCGTCGGTCACAGAGTTGCGCAGCCAACTCTTCGATCCCGCGGGGCACATCACCCGTAAGTGCGACGAGAAAGTCGTTTTCTAACCCATGGTGTTTTGTTAGTCGCATAGCAAGCTCCTCCACCATTGTCACAGTTCTTTGGCTCATAACTGCGATGAAATTTCATTAATCACTGAGCTCAGCTGACTTCTCGGCATCCACTCAACGCGCGGGTCGCGCCTAAACCAGCGTTGCTGTCGACGAGCAAAGCGTTTAGTTCTTTGTATTGCTAGCTCTAGAGCTTCATCAAGTGATGTCTCACCTTGAATGTGGGCGAGCAGTTCCTTGTAGCCAAGTGCTTGACCTGCGGTAACCGAGAGCTCGCGTTCTGCTAAGTCTCGCACTTCGTCCAAAAAGCCGGTTTCCATTTGATCTTGATAGCGACGTTCTATGCGCTCATCCAGATCACCCCGTTCTATTTCGATACCCAAAATTCGGTATGGAACTATTGGGTAGCTGTTCAAGCCTGGTCCAAATGATGAGAAGGGGCGTCCTGTACCCAGAGTGACTTCTAATGCTCGTATGATCCGCCGCCGATTGTTGTTCTCCATGCGACTCGCGCCAATCGGGTCGAGGTCTACTAGTCGGCGATGAAGTACTTCAGTTTCTGGATCTGCGTCTAACTGTTCAGCGATTTCAGGGAACCTGGGAGGGGGTGTAAGTCCATCGACTACGCCTCTCACGTAGAGTCCTGTTCCTCCGACTAGGAGGGGAACACAGTTACGTTCGTCAATGTCCCTGCGAGCTGATGTATGAGCCTCTTGGAAGTCAACCAAGGTAAAGGTTTCATGCGGATCAACTAGATCGATCAGATGATGTCGGACTTCGGCTTGCTCCTGGCTAGAAGGTTTAGCTGTGCCGATATTCATGCCTCTGTAGACCTGCATCGAATCGATCGACAACAACTCAACCGAGTCGACCTGACTAGCAATTTCCATCGCGAACGCGGACTTCCCGCATGCGGTTGGCCCAACCACGACAATGGGCCGCTCCTTCAGTCGCTCTATCGCGGTCAGGAAGATGCCACCGGTATTCGCGTTTTATGTTTCGCAGGCGCAGTTACTTCCAACAACTCGCCATTGAGGTTGAAGGTGCGTGCACCCGTTACAAGAACTTGGGCATAACTTCCGGCTCTGATGTTGTTCTGAGCGGGAAAGTGGACCAGTCGGTTGTGACGAGTACGGCCGGTGAGCATGGCGCTGTCACGCTTGGAGCGCCCCTCCACTATGACTTCTTCATGAAGCCCCACTCTTGTTTGATTGCTGTGAAGACTTGACCGTTCAATGACCTGACGCAGTCGTTCCATTCGCTCTGCCGCAACATCCTGCGATACGTATTGATCCACTAAGTCAGCTGCCTCAGTCCCGGGTCGCGGTGAGTAGATGAAAGTAAATGCATTATCAAATTGGACTGCAGCCGCTAATTCCAACGTCTTTTCGAAGTCATCATCGCTTTCGCCCGGGAAGCCGACAATTATGTCCGTAGTCACTGCAAGATCGACGATTCGTTGCCTAGCGGCCGCTATTTTCGCCAGATACTTGTTGGCCGTGTAGCCACGGTGCATGGATGCCAGTATCTGGTCGCTACCCGACTGCAAAGGCAGATGGAGGTGCTCACAGACCTCGGGAACCTCGCCCATGACGTCCATTGTTTCAACGCGCAGATCTTTGGGATGGGGACTGGTGTAGCGGACTCTTCGAATTCCCTCTATCTCAGAAACCGAGCGAAGTAGATCCGAAAAAAGTGGTCGGGCGGTGTGACGGCCTTGTGTCCACGAACGACCCACAAGTAGTTCCGAGTCATCTGGTAGTTCTGAGCCTCGTAGCTTGAGGGTCAGATCACGGCCATAACTATTAACGTTCTGGCCCAGGAGGGTGACTTCTGTAACGCCGTTCGACGCTAATTGTCGGACTTCCTCCACAAGCTCGCCATAGGGGCGAGAAATCTCTTTGCCTCTTACTGCGGGCACTATGCAAAAGGCACACGAATTGTCGCAGCCGATCTGAATGGTGACCCATGCTGCATGATTGGCGTCTCGTTTTACGGGAAGCGCTGACGGGAACGCTTCAGATTCTTCCAAGATTTCAGTGAGGGGCCCGTTAGCTCGAGCTTCTGTGAGTAGCTCGGTTGCGCGGCCGACGTTGTGAGTTCCAAAGACCACATCTACGTGGGGTGCTCTTTCTCTTATCGTCTCTCGGTCTTTTTGTGCGAGACATCCTCCGACTGCAATTTGGAGGTCCGGCCGTTCTTCTTTGAGCTTTTTGAGATTCCCTAGCTGTCCGTAGAGCTTGTTGTCTGCGTTTTCTCGGATACAGCAGGTGTTGAGGACGATGACATCAGCGTCATCAAAGGATTCGGCTTCTTCCATGCCGTCCGTTTCGAGTAGACCCGCGATCCGTTCCGAGTCGTGTTCGTTCATTTGACACCCGTAAGTGCGCACGAAGTAGCGACCGTTCACCCCTCTAAGGCTATTGGGCAACTGGACAAGGTGAACTCACTTGCGGCGGAATAGATTAGAGAATCTCTCAGTTCTCACCTGTGAGTGAACGCAAAGTGTTCTGACATGCTGTCTCTGATTTCTGACATGTGGTCGAGGTATTGCTTCATCGTTCCGTTGTAATTGCCGTCTTGGCGTCGATTTTCTGCACCCTCAAAGTTGTAATAACCCGGTGTGCAGTCGCGATTTCTACTTGTTTTCCCACGGTGGGCGATTACTTCTTGCACCCAACGCTCTTC
>DJZU01000021.1 GCA_002448715.1 Candidatus Neomicrothrix sp. UBA6944
CGAGCTTTTGTTGAGACATGAGGAATGATGTTGCGCCACAAATATGAGGACGTGGGGTTCCCGTGCAAAAACACGACTGGATTTCCCTCACCTACCTCGTGATAAGCCATCTGTTTTCCCGCAACAGTCTTGTATTGCTTAGAAAGTCGTTCGGTGGAAAAAGGCGCATCAGACATAGTCACTTCTTTTCTTTAGGGTGGCCCCTTTCCTACACCAGTCGCGCACCTATTTTCACAAATTGCGGCTGGAACTTTTGCTGCTCAAGACACAACGACGCCACAAGTTAGGACCGGCTGAATGTCGATAAGCCGACTCCTACATCGCCATCGGTCACAACCGGCGAAGTCATGATTTCTGAAAGCCATGCGGGTCGACCCAGCGACCCAACAACGATGGCAACGTCAAGACCCGCCAACGTTTCGATCTGGCGGACGTGATCGGCGGCGTAGTCGCGAGGGCGAACATCGGACGCAAGTTCGGCGAGAGCCCAAGGATCAGGTGTACTTCCGTTCAGATCCGTAGCTTTGACGTGCAACAGCTGAGGAGAAGTGGGCTTATCTCCGCCACCGTCTAACCCTGGACCATCAGCAATAATCAAACCGTTGATTTCCTTAGGCCGAGAACCAAACAGTAGAAGACCTACGTAACCCCCCAGGCCGTAACCCATTAACGTCAGGGGGCCGAGTTCGGCCAGAACCGCGTCGGCATCAGACATCAACGCTTCACACGTGTAACCACCAGCCAAGGGCACGCTTGATTGGCCGTGCCCTGTGAAATCTAACGCGAACACTGGACCGCCCCATTGTTCAAGACTGATGGGCACAGCAGACGGCGACTGCTCGCCGAGGCCATGCAGGATCAGCAATGGTTGACCATCACCCCCACGCAGCTTGTGCAGGGCCAGCTTGTTGCGAACATGATCCAAGAAAATGGTTTTCATAAGACACGTCGCAAGAAATCGGCAACGAGAGCAGCGATATCGCCAGGTCGTTCTATGTGAACAAAGTGACCAGTGTCTGCCAACGCATGAAATTCTGCTCCATCGGGAAGAATGGGAAACGCTTCCTCTGGGGTGGTGCCCCAACCCATCTCTTCTTTCACGGTGCCGATCACTCCGAGATAAGGCACCCGCAAACCGCGAAGACGGGGGATAGCCCATTCGGGTCGCCATGCTCCAGATGGTCCGAACCGCAAGGTCGGATCAATCTTCCAACGCCACCCATCAGGGTCCTGTTTAGCGCCGACGGTCACGAGATACCGGAGCCAATCCATAGACAAACGAGGATTCATCAACTGTCTTCGCTCAGCTAATCCATCGATGCTGTCGGCACGTCTACTGGCCTGACCAGCGCGACGTCGATGGTCAAGCCAGCCGCTGAGCTCAGCTTCGAGCGCTTGAGTATCCGATCGATCAATCTGGGTATTGAAACCCCGTTTGTTGGGTATTCCGTCGAGATTGATGACTGCGCGAACACGGTGGGGAAGGACCTCAGCGAGTTGATTCATCATCCCTCCACCCTTGCTGTGACCCAAAACGGGGACCGGATCTTTAGTCTCAAGTGAGTCGATGACGTATGCGGCATCGCGAATATCAGCTTCCCAGGTGTACAGCGCAGCTACGTCGCTGTCTCCGTGACCCCGCTGATCCCACGCAACAACCCGAAACCCCGCATCCGCCAACAATGGTGCGAAGAGATCCCACGTGCCTGCAAAGTCGAAGCCGCCATGAGCGAGCGCTACCGGCTGATCTTCTTCTCGACCCCACTCAACAACCGCAACCTCAATACCACCAACATCAACACGTCGAGAACGTTCTGGTCGTTTCGCCTCCGGAAGGCGAGAACGGACGGTGTCTACTTCGGTACTAGTCATCGCAACATCGACCCGTGACAAGATTCGATACGACAGCTATGAGAGAACTTGATTGCTGGAGCCAAGGGAGAACTATTTCGCACGCAGGGACCCTGTCAGATTGGCACATTCGCTCGCTCCGCGCATCATCGCGTAGCTTGCTGTTATGGCAAACGATATTGACATTGGGCTTTTCTCCATCAACACAGACCATTTGGCCGATCATGAAGCACTAGCAAAGGTCGCGATAGCGGCAGAACAAGCAGGATTTGAATCCCTTTGGACTGCTGAACATGTCGTTCTACCCGACCCGCAAGTTCCACCTTCACCTCTTCCCCCACACGCAGAACTACTCGATCCGACAGTCGCTTTGGCTTATATCGCAGCGGTCACCACAGAAATCAAATTAGGAACAGGCATCATCATTCTCCCGCAGCGCAACCCTCTAGTACTCGCAAAAGAACTTGCCAGCGTCGATGTGTTATCCAATGGTCGCGTGATTTTCGGTGTAGGAGTTGGCTACCTCGGACCTGAATTCGCTGCGATAGGTGTACCTATGGAAGACCGCGGACCTCGGAGTGTCGAGTACATCGAAGCAATGCGATCCATCTGGAACGACGACGACCCCGAGTACGACGGCGAATACGTTTCGTTCTCAGGCGTAAAAGCGTTTCCTCGCCCAATCCAACGACCAGGACCACCGGTAGTTATGGGTGGTCACTCCAAACCCGCTTGGCGCAGAACTGTGACTCACAGCGAAGGCTGGTATGGGTTCATGTTGGACCCGGAGGCAACTTCGCAAAACCTGGCGGGGCTCGCCGAAGCAAAAGAAAAATATGAACGCCCAGACAGCCTCGGGCCGATCGAAATCACAGTAACCCCCCGCATGCGCCCCGGAACCGAAATGATCGATCGATACAACGAACTTGGAGTTGACCGACTCGTGTTGCTCTCCGGTGCACGAACAGTCGATGAATCATTGACGTTCATCGAACACATCCACGACACCCTTTTGAGCTGATGACATCCCAACCGTTACACGGACTCCGAGTAATCGAACTTTGTCAAGGCATCGCCGGTCCCTGGGCCGGCCGGCTTCTCGCGGGCTACGGGGCAGATGTCATCAAGGTCGAACCGCCCGAAGGTGACCGTTCAAGGGCGTTAGGACCATTCCCAACTGATGACCCGAATCCCGAAACCGGTGCGTTGCATTTACATCTGAACACCGGCAAACGCTCAATTGTTGGGAGCGTCGGAGATGAACTTGTCGATCGCCTAATAGCTGGAGCAGACATCGTCTTACAATCCTCCGCCGACCTAGACCCAGACACAAT
>DJZU01000093.1:0-127 GCA_002448715.1 Candidatus Neomicrothrix sp. UBA6944
TGAGTGTCGGCAACGTCTCGCTGCGGTCAATTGGTCTACATCGCCCGGCTATTCGTCTGCTTACGTTGGACGTTTACCTAACCCTGCAGATGATTAACCCAGAACACCGTTGTCTCGCAGATCCTGA
>DJZU01000093.1:434-4357 GCA_002448715.1 Candidatus Neomicrothrix sp. UBA6944
CTCGCAGATCCTGAATTTCTGCGGAGCTTAACTGTAAGAGGGATGACAGGATCTCGTCGGTGTGTTGACCGAGCATTGGAGCGGGGGTTCTCACTCCGTTGCGACCATCTCTGAGCAGCCATGGAATCCCGGTGTGCGCCATTTTGCCGATTACGGGATGTTCGAGCCGCTCAATGAATCCTCGATCGTTGAGATGAGGATCTAACTCCAGTTCTTGGGCGTGAAGCGATGGCATCGCTGGGACGCCTACCTCTTGTAGCAGCTGGGTGACTTGCCACTTGTCGCGACTTGCCGTCCAGCTTTCTATTAGAGAGTCAAGTTCGTCTTCGTTGCTTTTTCTGGCGGCCTGAGAGGAAAACTGTTCTGTCTCAAGACCCAGGAGTGTTGCCAGTTGTTCCCACTGTTTCTCAGTGGAGCAACAGATTGCTACCCACTCATCTTCTCCTTGGCATCGGTAAAGGTTGTGAGGGGCCATGATCGGGTCTCGGTTGCCGCACAGGTCCGGCTGCGTGCCAGTAAGGATTTGTTGTGTCCAGCCTTCAATTGCGCTTGACGCTGTGGCTTCCCATAACGAAGTGTCAATGAATTGCCCTTCGCCGGTTCGCCGTCGCGCAATTAGTGCCGCTACGAGAAGGTGAGCGGTAGCTATTCCTGCTGCGGGGTCTCCTAGGGAGACGCCTACTTCTTCTGGTTGGCCGCCCTCGTATCCGGTCATCGACGAGAGACCCGATAACGGTGCAGTGGTGGGGCCATAGCCAAGATAGTGACGGTAGGGGCCGTAATTGCCGTATCCGCTAATTGCACCGACTATCACGTCTGGCCGCGCTTTGACTAACTCGTCATACCCAAGACCAAATTTTTCCATAACACCGGTCGCGTAGTTCGAGACAACCAGATCACAGCTAACGGCGATCTCTCTAGCCAATCCTTGACCTTGAGAGGTGGAGAGATCCAATGTGATGCTTTTCTTTCCTTGGCCCCACTGATTGAAGTAACCATTGCTGTCGACCGACTCCTCGTGATTGACCGAAAAGATCGGAAGTCGACGCCCTAGGTCCGGTGCTTGTCGAGATTCGACTTTGATAACTTCGGCTCCGAGGTGAGCGAGATGCATCGTACAAAACGGACCAGCCCAAACCCAGGTGAAGTCAGCTACCGTCACTCCCTCGAGAGGAAGTGATCGCTGGCTTTCGGTTGCCAGGTCCTTTCCTTGGGGTTGTTCGAACCTGGCATCTTGATCAGCGCCTAGATCAGGGGCTGGTTGACGGACCGACCACCAGGGTTTCGACAAGCGAGCTACGGGTCCAGGGAGCGTGATCGTTCCTAGGCCAGGTTGATCAACCTCCACGAGGAAGCCTCGTTCACGTAGGTGGGGGTCATCCAACATTTGTTGGATGGTGTTTACCGGCGCGAAACCAATGCGGTTCCCCTGACCCAGATGGAAAAGGTCCATGACCCGTTGCGGCGCAGCCCACTCCCCTAGCCACATGTGAAGTAAATCTTCTGCGTCGAATCGGCCAGCTTGAGTGTCGAAAATTTCCATTTCTGCCCACTCTGGAGAACCCATTACTTCTTTAAGCCGCACCCATTGGTCGTCTTCCACGCAAACTATGAAGATTCGGCCGTCTGCTACTTCGAAGATGCGCCACGGATTCAGGATTCTGGTTCCGGCTCTGCCCGGTATCTCTCCTAGGTAGGTCCAGCTAATGAAACCTGCCTCAAGCATGCTTGAGATGTATGACATGCCCGCGAGGTCAAGGTGCTCTCCCTTGCCGGTGCAAAGGGATTGATCGAGTGCTGCTAGACCGATTGTCGCAGCAGCAAATCCAATCTGAAATGCTGCTTGCTGGCCAGCCGGTTTCAATGGTGGGAGTTCAGGGTCATCGGAACAGCCCGGGGTCAACCATCCCCATCCGCCTCCGTGGATGAGTTGGAGATCTTCGGCACACCAACCCGAGTAGGGTCCCGTGCGACCAAACGGAGTGACCGAAACAGTCACCAGAGCCGGATGATTTTTAGCTAGTTCGTTTTCGTGTAAGCCGATCTGGTTCGCTATCTCTGGGCTGAGATCGTGAACGAGGAGATCAGCATCGTCGATCAGGTCGTGGAGTCGAGCGACGTCGCTTGCTTCTCCAAGGTCGACTACAACGCTGCGCTTGTTGAGGTTGAGATGCGTAAATAGACCACTTTGTGACGGATCGGGTTGATTCGGGTAGGGGCCACGATGTCGGGAAAGATCTCCTTGTGGAGGTTCTACCTTGATGACATCAGCTCCCAAATCTGCAATTAGCCGGGTCGCCCATGGAACGGCAATCATTTGGCCGACTTCAACCACCCGGATTCCCTCGAGCCCTTTCATTTCCCCCATCCGTTTTTAAACTTATGCGTCGGTCAAGCATGCCTCATGGCAACGATTTGTGCACGAGGCGACGCCTGTTCTGTGGATGTGCTGCACTGTTTGGTAGCAGTACGAAAGGGAAAACATGGAGAACCGAAGCTACGAAGAGCGCCACAAAGCAGCCCTTGAGATTTTTGATGCCTTCATGGGCGGCACGGTCGCCGAACCAGAACGCGGCGCGAGAGCATTTCGTCGCCAACACGGAGCGTTAGGAAGTTTCGCTTTTGATGTCGTCATGGGTGACGTATGGTCCCGACCTCAGCTGAGTCGCCGCGACCGCAGCCTCATCGTCATTTCTGTTCTGGCAACGATCGGTAGCACAGAAGAGCTGTCGCTACATACGCAGGTGGGTCTTAACAACGGGCTATCACGAAGCGAAATTGAGGAGCTGGTCATTCATGTCGCTGCGTACGCAGGTTTCCCCATGGCTATGCAAGCAAGCCGCGTGGTTACCGACCGTTTCTGTCAGATAGACGGCGTTGACCGCCTGCCCGAACGGTCAGGAGCTGAGGGGCTAGGCGACGACCAACGACGCATTCGAGCCCACGATGTTCGCAAATCGTTGACGGGCGGGCGCTGCGCAGACGACGTCGACGACGATTTCGCAGCAATGGTCGACCATCTCGGTGATGTTGGAGAGATCGCCTACCACTGGGCTTTCGGTGATTTATGGGCCCGAGATGAATTAAATCGTCGTGACCGAAGCCTGGTAGTCATATCCATCCTTACGGTGTTGAGTAGGATCGATGAGTTGGCGTTCCATGTCCCAGCTGGGTTAAATCACGGCTTAGATAGAGACGAAATTGAAGAGATCATGGTTCAAATGACCATTTACGGCGGGATTCCACGAGCGGTTGAAGGAATCCGTGCCACTAAACAAGCATTCGAAAAGATCGACGCACGAAACTCCAACAATTAGTGGCGTTGCGCCTAGCTAACCGAAATTTCCGAAGCGCGCTTGAGCGTCAGCCGTTTTTATGGCCCGAGTTGATGCGTCTCCGTCAAATTCGGAAAGATCCCCTAAGCGGCTGAGCTGGCTGTAGCCACGCATCTGATATTTGGACATTTGCACAGACATTGCAGGTAACGAAAGGATTCTCTCGGCCCATCTATTAACCGCAGAGTCCAGTTCTTCTTCGTCTTCTACAACTTCGTGAACCAGACCCCAGACTTGCGCTGTGGTTCCATCTATTCGTTCGGAAGTCATTACCATCTGTCGGGCGCGAGCAGCTCCAATTTCGTGAATGAGACGCGGTGTGGCACCCCAAGGGAGGGGCACACCGAGTTCGACCTCGGGAACATAGAACAACGCGTCCCCCGTCGAAACTCTGAAATCGCACGAGGTCGCGAAGCAGCAGCCTCCGCCAATGGCGTGACCATGAACTCGCGCGATAGTTACAAGTTCGCAATCTTCGATTGCTCTCGCAGCTCGTCGACCCAACTGTCCCAGATACCTGGCTTCCAAGTCATTCGCTGGCTCGGACAGCACTTCTTTTCTATCCGCTCCGGCACAAAAGGACTTTCC
>DJZU01000050.1 GCA_002448715.1 Candidatus Neomicrothrix sp. UBA6944
ACAATTTGATGTTCCATTTTCATCGCCTCCATCAGAACCAACAACTGTCCGGTGGTTACAGAATCACCTTCATTGACCTCAATCGCTAGAATTTTTCCAGGCATGGGGGCCGTTAAGCCGCCTTCGACATCGGCGCTATCAGGCTCAGGAAAACGACTTTTCTCGACTAAAGTCAGACTGCCGGCTGGAATATCAACGCACCAACGATTCCCAAATTTCGAAGCGTGCCCGGCAGCTCGCACATCGTCCAATTGAATTTCGAAATAGTCGTCATCCAGAGATATCAGGCAAGCAGATTTGGTTTCCTCCGCGTCTCCGATGCGTACCTCAAACGAGCCATCACGGAGCGGCCTGTAATTCACTTGTATTTCTTGATCATCGTGCAGCAACAGCAGTTGCTGACTGGGCATTGAACTATTCCGAAACCCAGACGGCATGAAAGCCAACGAGGTAGCGCGATTTCGATTGAGCCGCTGGGAAACCAACGCGACTGCTATAGCCGCGTCCTCAATTTCGCAGTCGCCGGGGACCCTCTGCCCAGGAATGTCTACGCGGGCAATGAAATCTGTTGTTGTATTGCCAGCGAGAAATTCTTCGTTTCGAAGTGTCGCAACCAAAAAATCTCTGTTTGTCACTACACCATGAAGACGTGTGCGTTCTAAGGCCAATGCCAGTTTCAGAGCTGCTTCACTGCGCGTCGGAGCATGTGAGATCACTTTTGCCAACATCGGATCAAACTCGACGGAAACCTCCGAGCCGGATTCGATGCCTGAGTCGTATCTCACGGCTGGACCGGTCACTGGTTGCCAAACATCGATGCGCCCGGTGGCTGGCAGAAAATCATTAGATGGGTCTTCAGCGTAAAGACGAACTTCAATGGAGTGGCCTGAAATACTCAAATCCGATTGCTCGTAGCCCAATGATTCGCCATTAGCGATTCGGATCTGTTCCCGCACAAGATCTAATCCTGTGATCGCTTCGGTCACTGGGTGCTCGACTTGAAGTCGAGTGTTGACCTCAAGAAAGAAAAATTCTGCTTCGTCACCGCTGCCATCAAGCAAAAACTCGACCGTTCCAGCCGATTCATAGCCAATTGCTTGAACTGCTGCGACCGCGGCTCGACCCATCTGGTCTCTTAAAGCTTCGGACAACACCGGTGATGGTGCCTCCTCAATAACTTTTTGATGTCGGCGTTGTATAGAGCATTCTCGTTCGAAGCAGTGCAACACGGTGCCGTGCTGATCTCCCAGTACCTGAATTTCAACGTGTCTAGGAGTCGGCAAATAGCGCTCCAGAAACACGGTGTCGTTTCCGAATGCCCCCAAAGCTTCACGTTTGGCGCCACTTATCGCATTTTCTAAATCGGGGTCGCTGTCTACGACCCTCATGCCCTTCCCGCCACCACCAGCACTGGCCTTCACTAGGAGCGGAAAGCCGATCTCTTTGCCGACCGCCTGGATGTCGGTTGAGTCGATCACTTCGACCGATGGAAGTGTGGGCACGTCCGCGCCAACCATCGTCTCTTTCGCCGCCAGCTTGTCGCCCATTGCGGCAATAGCTGCTGGAGGCGGACCAATCCAAGTGAGCCCTGCATCGGAGACCGCTTGAGCGAACTCTGCATTTTCTGAAAGAAATCCGTATCCGGGGTGTATCGCGTCCGCTCCCACGGACTTAGCGGCATCGAGAATTTTTTCGCTATTTAGGTATGACTCGGTGGCGGTAGTGCCGCCGAGACCTATCGCCAAATCTGCGTCAGTAACGAATGGGGCATCTCTATCCCCGTCGGAATAGACGGCGACAGTAAAAATGCCCATTTCCTTTGCTGTCCGAAATACTCTTCGAGCGATTTCGCCCCGATTCGCGACTAGAAGTCGTTTGATCGTCATTGAGCGCTCCTCACATCCGGAAGACGCCGAAACCCTCGGCGCCTTCAATTTTGTTGTTGCTGCATGCAGAGAGCGACAACGCTATGACGTCGCGTGTGTCGCGGGGGTCGATGATGCCATCGTCGGTTACTCGCCCCGAGGAATACAAAGCTAGGGACTTGAGTTCGTGATAGTGCTCAACCGATTCGGTGATCTTGCGATCCGCTTCTTCATCAAATTCGAGTCCCTTGCGAGCGGCCTGTCCCCGTCGCACTAATGACATGACTCCGGCTATCTGTTTGGGGCCCATAATCGCGATTTTTGCAGTTGGCCATAGGTAGGTGAACCGGGTGTTAAAAGCTCTGCCTGACATCCCGTAGTTGCCAGCTCCGTAGCTGTTTCCCAAGATCACAGTGATGTGTGGAACCATCGAGTTAGAGACTGCGTTAATCATTTTTGAGCCGTTTTTGACGATCCCTGAATGTTCAAAATCTTTGCCGACCATGTAACCAGTGATGTTTTGGAGAAACACGAGAGGAATGTCCTGCTGGTTACAGAGTTGAATGAATTGCGCAGCTTTTTCGCTGCTTTCACTAAACAAGGGCCCGTTGTTGCCAATAAGGCCGACGGGATAGCCGTGGATTGACGCCCAGCCGCAAATCAAAGTCGTTCCATACCGCGCTTTGAATTCCTCGAAACGCGAACCGTCAACGATTCGGGCGATGACCTCTCGACAGTCGATAAGCGCTTGAAGGTCTCGCGGCATTAATCCCAACAACTCTTCTGGATTGTGAACCGGTGGGTCGTTGGGCATTGACGGTGCGGGACCGAGCTTTCGCCAATTCAAATGTTTGACCACCTCGCGGCACATCCGCAGCGCTTCAGCTTCATCTTCTGCGAGGTAATCTGCTAGACCGGAGATTTCAGCATGCATTTGTGCGCCGCCGAGAGTTTCGTCGTCGCTGTCCTCTCCCGTCGCCATCTTGACAAGTGGTGGGCCGCCGAGAAATACCTTGGATTGGTTGCGGACAAAGATGTTGTAGTCGCTCATTCCCGGTTGGTACGCGCCGCCAGCGGTTGAGCTACCGAAGACCACCGCAACAGACGGAATTCGTAGCTTAGATAACTCAGTGACGTCATAGAAGAGTCTGCCTGACTCTGAGAAATGATCGCTTTGTTCAATCATCTGTCGTTCAGGGTCATCATCTCCTCGTAGGTCACCACCAGCGGATTCAACGAACTGGATGTAGGGCATACGATTTTCGCGAGCGATCTGGATAGCGCGCATTAGCTTTCGCCCGGCCACCTGTGTCATCGCGCCACCCAAAACAGTGGGATCGTTTCCCTCGATTACGCACTCGACGCCCTCAATTACGCCGATTCCCATGACCAGTCCACCGCCGACCGCGTAGTTAGTGCAGTAACCAGCAAGGGAACTGATCTCAAAAAACGGTGAGTCGGCATCAAGCACCATTTGAATGCGCTCGCGGACCGGCATTTTGTCGCGGCTGCGCATTCTTTCCATGGAAGCAGGCCCACCGCCAGCAGCTGCCTCATCATGCAAGTCATCAATGATTGCAAGCTGCTCCAGCATGTCGTCGCAGTTTTTTTCGAACCAATCAGCGTTGGTATCTATGTGAGATTGGAGTACGGACACTCTGTTCTCCCTTTAAACACTTTCTTTGATCTTCGATTCCTAGGTGAAACAGCGGCCGAGAGCAAGCGCGTTGCAAAATCATCAGCCAAACTTGCAGCAGTGAGCAGTGAAACACATGAGTCTCCTTGGATCCCGACGACCCATCGAATGGCTCGATCCGACGTTGACAGAAACTATGTCTTGTGGGTTGACCTACCCCCGACTTACGACCCGGAGGGCGATCAGACGCACCCGCTATATCTGTGTTTCGATGCCATGTGGACCTATGGAACGGTGGTCGACACTGTCCGGCTTTTGGCACCTACGAAAGATCTGGCCAAAGCCATTGTCGTCGGCGTTGCCCACGATGAGGCTTCGTACCGAGATGTGATCCAGCTCCGAGCGATGGACTTCACTACCACCGCTGTTGATGCGCCTGCGCTTACGGGTGTTCGAGTACCTGGGGAACAACTAGGTGGCGCAGAGGCGTTTCGTCGGTGGATCCAAACAGAAGTCATTCCATTTTTAACAGCGCGATACCGGATCTCGGAAAGTACCTTCATTGGCCACTCCTTTAGCGCGCTCTTTGGAGTGCATGTTCTCTTTGAGAGCCCTCAAATGTTCGATCACTATCTGTTAGCCAGTCCGTCAGTCTGGTGGGATGACCAAGTCATGTTTCGCCGCGAGCAAGAGCGATACGACAGCGGTGAAAGCCTTAAAGCGCATGTATTCATGTCTAAAGGAGAACTAGAGACAGATGAACTTTCGCCCCATCAAGAGTTTCATGACCAACTCGCTTCAAGGAACTATGACGGACTGGATCTTCATTGGCAGATCTTCCCCAAAGAAACACATTTGTCGGTCACGCCCGTCGCATTGAGCCACGGATTAAGGACCCTTCACGCGACCCAGTAAGCATTGTCGGTTGTTTCTAAGCAAGAATGGGACCATGGGGGCACCACAAGTTACTGAAGAACCGTATGTATCCAATGGAACTGTGCCGGTATATGACGCTGATGCGCACATAGCTGAGCCAACTTCTGTCTGGCAGGAGTACACCGATCCGAAATTCCGGGAAATGGTGATGCAATGTCGTTCAGTCGGGAAATTGGACAGCATATTTATTGAGAACTCTGACATTGGCACAGCATGCGCGCCCGCGTGTATTCCCAACGCATATGGCACTGAAGTCACCTGGGATGACATCGTCCCTGGTAGCTATGACCCAGCTGAACGACTCAAGGTGATGGATGAAGAGGGTCTTGCCGCGGCGCTTATGTTTCCATCACTTCACCTTCTGTCTGGTGATATTGCGGACCCGGATGTAGCTGCTGCGAATGCTCGCGGTTACAACCGATGGATGTCGGACTTTGTTTCGGAGAACCCCGATCGACTTTATGGAGTTGGGGTCACACCGCTGCAGTCGGTGGATCACGCCGTCGCCGAAATTGAATTCTGCGCGGAAGCGGGGCTTACAGGAATGACGTTCCGACCTGAGCGTTATAACGGGCTTGAGTTGTTTTCCGAAGAGATAGATCGAGTTTGGTGTGCAGCTGAGGACCACGACATGACGGTGGCTATCCACGGCAGTTTCGGCTCCGATATGACTAGCTTCGCTAAAACTCGCTACAGCAACCAGTTCTATGTCCACATGGTGTGCCATCCGTTCGAACAGATGGCGTCGGTGATGGAGATTGTGGCGAGTGGAATTCTTGACGATCATCCGCGCTTGAGAGTTGGCTTCTTTGAGTCTGGACTGGGTTGGCTCCCTTATTGGTTGGACCGATTAGATGAACATAAAGAGTCAATGGGTCATCTGGTGCCACGGTTGAAGCGTGAACCAACCGAGATCTTCTCTGAGCAGTGTTTCGTGACGATGGAAGCTGGTGAGGGGGAGGCTTTTGCCCAGCTTGCTGACATGGGTCTGGCTCATACCGTTGTCTGGGGTTCCGATTACCCCCATTACGACTGCACCTACCCCGGGGCGCTAGCCGAGCTTGATGAAACTTTCGAAAGAATTGGCAGAAACGACCTACGATCGGAAGTCATCTACACCAACGCCAGGCGATTTATGGGACTCGGATAATTATGACCACTGTTACTGCTGCCGATGGCCACGAATTCGATGTTTATTTTTCGGAACGGTTCGACCGTCCAAAGGGTCTTTTGGTTGTGGTGCAAGAAATTTTTGGGGTGAATGACCACATTCGCAGCGTGGCCGACCGGTACGCGGAACTCGGCTATATCGCGGTGGCCCCGTCACTGTTTGATCGTGTCCAAAAGAATGTTGAGTTGAATTACGACGAAGAGGGAATTGAGGTCGGTCGTAAAATTGCGTTCGAAGATCTGTCAATGGATCAAGTCATGATGGATATCGAAGCAACGATTGACCGCTACCCGCATCCGGGTGGGGTAGGCATAGTCGGGTATTGCTGGGGTGGTTCGATCTGTTACGTGGCCGCCGCTCGTCTATCGGACAAGATTTCCGCAGCATCGGGCTATTACGGCGGCCAGATCATGCCCCACATCGAAGAAGAACCGAAAGCGCCCTTGATGCTTCACTTTGGAGCAGAAGATGCAGGTATTCCGCTAGAGAACGTGCGCGCAATAGCCGAGCGATGGCCCCACATAGATGCTCATATTTACGAAGAAGCGGGCCACGGTTTCAACTGTGACGCTCGGGGAAGCTATGAAGAATCCTGCGCTGCACTCGCCTTAGAGCGCACCTTGGAGCACTTCGCTCAGCATGTGGACGGCTAGCAGCGACTCAATCGCTGTCGAAGAAGACAAGCCCTTGGTTGATGGCGGGTCCCCCGTCTTCGGTAAGGACTTCAAAACGCGCTACATCCTGACCATCAACTGGCGTCACATCTAGAACTCGCACCGTGACAGTCGATGGCATAAGTACCATTGACGCCATTCGTCCTCTGATGCGACGGACACGTTCGGGGTTACCTTCCGCAACTGTGGATATGGTGGCGCTGGCGCCGAGTGCCAAGGTAGCGGTTCCGTGCAGAATGATTGCCGGCAAACCTGCAGCCTCCGCTACGGACGCATCGGTGTGTATGGGGTTCCAAATTCTCGCTGATTCGGTGTAAGTATGGGCAGCTCCTTGGGCAACGGGAACCAGAACTTCCGCTACGGGGTTCGCAGGCAAAGGTCCCAGATCAGGAACCACCGGACCGTCCTGCGCTGGTTGATCGTCACCCTCGGCAGGCACACCGAGATACATCCCACCCTGGTGCGTCGTGAACACTGGACTACCGCCCGCGTCAAAGGTCTCGATTTTCATCGTTGTATACGCACCGGGGGTTTTATTCTCAACCCCCGTATAGGTCAAGCGGGTGTCTAAAACGTCGCCCGGTTTAGCTAAACGGTGAATCGTTAAATCATGAGTCGCATGCACGGATTGGCGAGTTTCCTCGGGTGTAATGCCCCACTTGTCTGCCAGGTCTCTTCCCTGAACAATCACTGGCCATTCTGGGCACACAGCAAACATCGGGTGGGCGACAATTCCACTCTCACGACGGGTGTCAAAGTAACAATCTTGTGTGTCACCGAGTGCGGCTGCATACGCCATGATCCAACGTGCGTCCACTTCATGTCGTATGGGACCTATCTCATCGCCAACCATGGCTGTAGGAACCGGCATGCGACACCTCCTTGGCTTTAATCGACTCTCGCACTGTACTTGTGATTGAGGTTGGCAGGTCGTTAGACAGGTTCCGTCATTTCCGAACGGCTAGCTTCTCGGACTATGAGAGCACTCTTCTCGCCAGACGGTCTTATGGGAAAGCTGTTTTTCAGAGCTGTGCGCGGGTCAGTCAGAATCTTTTTATTTCGTTGGTTCCGGCTCAAAGTTGAAGGTCGAGAACGCCTCCAGGTCAACGGAGGGGTGATTATCGCGCCGACTCATCGATCTAATCTCGATGGGCCATTAATCGGTAGTTCAAGCCACCGACGTGTCCGGTATCTGGGCAAGGATTCACTGTTTCAGCCTGCCGCTGCGGGTTGGGCCATGCGCTCGTTGGGATCTTTTCCGGTTCGACGAGGAGAAGCCGATTTAGACGCCATGCGCGCCGCCAAAGAAATGCTTGATGCAGGTGAATGCATGTTGGTCTTTCCTGAAGGGACCCGACAGATCGGCGACGCGATAGGAGAAATATATGACGGAACAGCGTGGTTGGCGTCAAAGGCAAACACACCTGTAGTGCCGGTGGGTATCGCAGGTACAGAGGCCGCAATGCCGACCGGTGCGAAATTCCCGTCGAGGGTTCCAGTGACCGTAGTAGTTGGAGAAATTATGGAACCTCCGAAGGGATTAGATGGCAAAAGAGCCAAACGTTCAGATCTGAAGTTGTGGACAGAAGAGTTAAAAAATCGTTTGCAGGAATGCCAGACACGCGCGCGCGAAATGTTGAATGACTGATGCGTCTCTACTGGATTGATAGCCCGTTGGGTCGACTGGCAACAGCTCCAGCTCCGAGCGGGAGTTCGCTCGAGCGCGACATTCGAGATTTGCAGCAAGAAAAGGTCGCAACGGTTGTTTCGCTGCTTACCGACGATGAGGCAACGAGCATCGGTCTGAGCGGTGAACCGGAGGCCGTTCGCGCCGCCGGAATGAAATTCATAAGTTTGCCGATACCCGATTTTGGAATTTTGGACGCATTTGGTGACGCATCGGAAACCGTTTCCCAGGTCGCAAATGATTTAAAGGAGGGACGAACAGTCGTAGTTCATTGTCGGGGCGGTATCGGTCGATCTTCGACTGTCGCCGCGGCTGCACTTACGCAAGTAAATGTGAACCCTGATGACGCGATGGATCGAATAGCCGATGCCCGTGGAATGAAAGTTCCTGAAACTCCGGCACAGAGGATGTGGGTGCATGGTTACGCTGAATGGGCGGCGAAACAACAATGATAAAATCAGCCCCTCAGGCGTTAGAGAACGTTCGCATTTGTGATTTCACCGGACAACTCGCCGGTGCCGGAGCAACGAAGATTCTCGCTGCTTTCGGGGCAGAGGTAATTCGGATTGAGGACCCTGTCCATAGAGGCAAGTGGGATATTTTGCGTGGAGTCCCACCCTGGGTCGGAGATGCGCGAGGGCTTGAAGCGGGAGGCGCTTTCAACAATCACAACGCGGGCAAACTAGGCATCACGTTGAACCTCAGAGAGCCTCGAGCTAAAGAACTCCTTCGTGAACTCGTTGCAGTGAGTGATGCGGTGACTGAAAACTTTGCAGCGGGAGTAATGGAACGCCTTGGTTTTGGATATGAAAGTTTGCGTGAGATCCGAAATGACATTGTTTACGTCTCGAATAACGGTTTCGGAGCAACTGGACCCTATAGCCCTTTCAAGTCCTGGGGTCCCATTGCTCAGGCAGTATCGGGGCTCACCCATACCTCAGGTCTGCCTGATCTCCCTCCAGCGGGGTGGGGGTATTCCTTTATGGACCACACCGGTGGTTACTACATGGCAACAGCAATACTCATGGGCTTGCTACATAGACAGCGCACAGGTGAAGGTCAATGGGTAGATCTCGCCTGCAGTGAAGCGGCCGGCACATTGAATGGAGTCGCGACACTCGACGCAACCGTTAATCAGAGGCCTATGCGACGCTCCGGAATGCCCAACAGCAACCGCTCACAATCTCCGCAGATGGCGCCGCATGGAATTTGGCAAACGCGAGGTGAGGACGAATGGGTAGCAATCGCTGTGCGACACGACGAAGATTGGAAAGCTCTGTCGGGAGTCATCAATGAACCATGGTCAACGGAAAAACGGTGGGAACGACTACAAGATCGCGTGAGTGACGAAAGCGAACTTGAACAACGATTAGCCGCTTGGGTCATCACCCATGATCGGCGAGAAATCGCAGAGCGTCTTGTCGATGCGGGAGTGCCTGCGGCTCCGGTTCTCAAGCCACAAGAACGAATCGAATTTGATCGGAGAACTATCGATCTATGGGTCACCGTTGATCACACGGAAATAGGGCAAGCAAAAGTAGAGGGTTTACCAGTGTCGTTGTCCGAAACTCCGTGGTCAGTTACGCGAGGAGCCGCGTGCCTGGGTGAACACAACGATTATGTCTTTGGGGAACTATTGGGTCTCCATAAACAGGAAATAGCGTCGCTCGCAGAAGAGGGGGTTATCTAGATGCCTTCCGTTTCTACCCAATCTGTTCTATCTGGATACAGGGTCGTGGAGCTAGCGTCTGAACGATGTGCTTTGGCTGGCAAGCTCTTGGCCGATATGGGGGCGGAGGTCATTGTTGTCGAACCTCCAGAGGGTTGCGCGACACGATCGTGGGAACCGTATGCCAAAGATGAGGCGGGGACTGAAAACTCTTTGCACTGGTGGCATTACAACACATCGAAGAAGTCGGTGGTGTTGGATCTAGACAACTCATCCGACGCTCAGAGCTTTAGGTCCTTGGTCGCTAGTTGTGATGTCGTGATTGAAGCAGAGCCCCTCGGTCGGCTTGACGCAATGGGCCTAGATTGGGGACAACTCAGTAACACCAACAGTGAACTGATCTGGACATCGATCACCCATCACGGTAGGGACGGGGCGGACCCCCCATCCACTGATTTGACGGTGCTAGCAGAAGGCGGACCTGTTTGGTCTTGCGGCTACGACGACCATCAGATCGCCCCGATCCGAGGAGGGGGTAACCAGGCTTTCCACACGGCCTGCCACTACGCGGTTCCATCGATCCTTGCTGCTTTGTTATGGCGAGAAGGTTCCGGCACAGGACAACTAATCGATGTTTCAATGTTGGGTGCTGCGAATGTAACTACTGAATTCGCGACGCTCTGGTGGTTGAACGGCGAAAGCCAGGTAGAGCGTCAGACCGGACGTCACGCTCTTCCGACTATGACGGAGCCGACTCAAATTCAGTGTGCTGATGGGAAATGGTTTAACACCGGTGTTCCACCGCGAAATAAGCAAGAATTCAAGGCACTTAGGACTTGGATCGAAGACCTTGGCTTAGTGAAACAATGCGGTGTGTACGAGATTTTGAAGCTGGGAGACCAGTTTGAACGAATAGGACTTCTCGAACTTGACGATGATCCGCTAGCAGGAGAGGTTTTCCATGCAGGACGCGAGGCTATTGAATTCTTAGGGACGCACTTGCCGGCCTATGAACTTTTCGTGGGGCTTCAGCAACGAGGTATGGCATGCGGCATCGTGTACTCACCCGATGAAATGATTGCTGATCCTCATTTCATCGAACGAGGTTTCCCTCACGAAATAGATTACGAAACCCGTAACGCCAGATATACCCATCCCGGCGCGCCGTACCGGTTCTCCAACACCCCATGGGCTGCAAGCCGCGCTCCCCACCTCGGCGAGCACCAGGCAGTAATTGACAATCTGTCCGGTTAAATATTGGCTGCTTCAGCTCTCTCTGTTGCGTGTGCCCGGGCAGCCTTTGAAAGATCTCTGACTTCCGCTCGCTCGTCGTCGCTTAAGCAATCGAAATCCGGAGCATGGAGCTGGTCGGTGAGGCTTTCAATATCCTCTCTGGCTGATTCCAAGTTGGAGACGTCTGGATAAGGTTTCGGCCAACCAAAAAACTCCGCGTTCCATTCTCCAGCTGGTCCACTAAGGATTGCCTCGAGGGGCCCCATGCCCAGAGACTGAACAGCTACCGCATGCCGACCGAAGCGAAGCTCGCGCATGCATTGTGCCAACTGAAAGGTTCGAGATGGACCAATATCATCGGGAAGTTGTTGATCCCGCCAACCAACAAAGGTTGGAGCCCCGTGCGGTTCGGCATGGTTGACAATACGTTCGAGCAGCTCGCCCAGCCGTTCGTTGCCTTCAAAGTCAACTAGTGCCTGAGTCCCGTACTCCTGACAGATCTGCGCGTACACCTTGCCACCCTCAATTGGATCGAACGCGGCGCGACCTTCTTCAACCATTGATCGCATGCGGTCGGGGTTCCAGAAGAACGCTGCGGCAACGACGTTATCCACTGGGCAGTTACCTAAAACGCCCAGGCGTCCTACTGCGTAGGCCCCTTGACCGTCACCCATTCCAGCTTTGGCCGCTTTCTCTTGAGTAGAGGGAGCCATTAGCCACGCCATCGCCAACATTCCTAACGAACCTCGCATGCTGCGAGCAACAGTGATGTTATCCATGGCACCGACGCTACTCAGTCAACGCTGCCTGTGCACAATGCCGATATAGCTAACCCTGTATGCGAAGCAAATCGACAACAAAAACCAGTGGGGTATTAGGACCGATAGATGAACCCGCCCCTGTCTCGCCGTATGCCAAATCGCTAGGAACCTTCAAAAGCCTTCGACCCCCTTCACGCATGCCTATGATGCCTCGGTCCCAACCTTGGATCACCATGCCAACACCGATTTGAGTAGTAAACGGCCGGCCTCTGTTCCACGAAGTATCGAACACAGTTCCATCTACGAGGCTTCCGAGATAATGGACTGAAACGGTGTCGCCGGGTTCCACAGCATCACCGTCTCCAACCAACAAATCTTCTACTTCAAGGTCAGCACCTACCGCATCAACCGAAGGAATCGATGGCACGGGCACATTCACGATCCCAACAAGATCCACCGCGAACAAAAGGGTCGCATTAGGGGGCACAGCAGCCCCAGCACCAGCAGCTCCATAACCGAGGTCCGAGGGAATAACTAGAAGGCGACGGCCTCCCTCACGCATCCCTACAAGTCCCTGATCCCACCCCGGGATCACAGCACCCACGCCTATTGGAACAAAAAATGTCTGGTTGCGATTCCAACTGGCGTCAAACTCAGCGCCATTTTCAAGCAGGACTCCGACATACTTCACCTCGATAAGGTCCCCAGCGCCGACTACCTCGCCAGACCCTGGCACAACATCGTCGATAACGAGATCAGATGGCTCGGTAGCGCCCTCCGACACAGTTATTGAGGGCTTCCCGCTGCCAGTTGAGACCTCCGCGAAGTCGCCGACAGAAGAACCTGAGGACGATGTTTGCAACGGGGCAGTTGTCGCGGAATCAGAGGTCCCGGGGCTATCAGTAACAGGGTTCTCTTGGGAACTAGCACAGCCCAACAACAAAAAGGCAACCCCAAGGACGGACGACCCGAAAGTAAGACGCATACCCTGCAGGCTACGCATACAAGTGGGTCAATCATCCACGGATTACCCGCTGATGTGAGAGGGTGCTGAGCGGAACGCACCGCCCACCTTTAAGACAGCGCCCATGAAGTTCTGCGAAGCGGTGACATTGGACCGATAGCGAGGCAACATAACGAGGTGAGTTTCGATCCCGTACCAGTTTTTGATCCCGAAGCAGTTACCGCAGAATGGGTTGGGTACGCGCTCGGCCAAGAAGATCAATGCATTGACTGTGAACTTGAAGCGATTGGTACGGGGCAAGTAGGTGCAAACTATCGAGCGCACCTGACTTGGTCCGACGATGAGGGACCTGCAACGGTAGTCATTAAATTCGCATCCCGTGATTCCCAGAGCAGAAGTGCCGGAATTCAGATGGGAACCTACGAACGCGAGGCCGAGTTCTATCGCGTGTTCGCACCGAACATCGACGTAGCCGTTCCATATGCTTATTTCGTTAACTTTGTGCAAGGAACTGCTGATGTCGTCATTGTGATGGAGGATCTTGCGCCGAGAAGACAAGGCGATCAACTCGGAGGGTGCACCTCAGATGACGCGACGCTCGCTCTTTCGCAAGCAGCGAGGCTTCACAGCTCTTTTTGGGGCAAATCGGAACTTTCCGAACTTGAGTGGGTGAGTAGACGAACCCCAGAACAAGTTGAGCAGACCATAGCCCTAATGGATTTGCTACAGCCCGCCTTCGTTGACCGTTATCGATGTGAATTGACAGCGGAAGCGGTCGACCTCAGTAACCGCTTCGCTCTTAACGCGTCACCATGGTTTTCTGGCTTACCGAGTCCGGTCAGCTTGACGCATGGTGACTTCCGGCTCGACAATTTGATGTTTGCTGATCCCGGAACATCAATCCTTCCCAGACTTGTCGTAGTCGATTGGCAAACGATCACACATAGCCACGGAGCCCACGACGTCGCGTACTTCGTTGGCTCCGCGTTTGAGCCAGACCTAAGACGCCTTCATGAGGAAAAACTCGTATCTGGCTACTTTGATGAGCTAGGCAACATGGAAGGACAACCACCGCTGACCTTTGACGAGTTTTGGGATGCCTACAGACGGTTTTCTTGGTCGGGGTTCGTCATGGTGATGCTTGCTTCAATGATTGTTGGCCAAACCGACAGAGGCGATGAAATGTTCGTGACCATGGCTAATCGTTACGCATCCCAAGTCGCCGACCTAGGGGCCGTGGAGTTCCTCAACGAGTCCAAGTAAACCCGAGATCTGAGAAGCGCTAGCGTTCAATTTATGGGTGAAGCAACGGCAGCGGTCTTACATGGAGTCGAAGACCTACGAATTGCAACATTCGTCATACCTGAAGTCGGGCCAGATGATGCAGTTCTAAAGGTTGAGGCATGTGGACTTTGTGGAACCGATCACGAGCTTTATACAGGTCACATACCGGCTCCATACCCGGTTATCCCAGGCCACGAAACGGTTGGGACGATTGAATCGATAGGAGAAATCGCTGCTACCAGATGGCAAGTTGATGTTGGTGACCGAGTAGCGGTTGAGTGTTGGCAAGCCTGCGGGGAATGTGAGCAATGTCGAACCGGGATCTATCGGCGCTGCATTCGACACGGCCAGACCGATCTATACGGGATGATTCCAATTGAACGGGTCCCATCTCTATACGGTGGATACTCAACGCATCACTACCTGACGTCTGACTCCCTTGTGTTACCCGTGCCCGAAGAACTCAGCGCCGTCGAAGCGACCTTATTTAACCCGCTAGGAGCTGGGATTAAGTGGGGAGTCGAGATTCCAAACACCCAGCCTGGCGACTACGTAGCGGTTCTAGGCCCAGGAATCAGGGGATTGTGTGCTCTGATCGCGACTCGAGACGCAGGAGCTGAATTCGTAGCGGTTACGGGATATGGAGCAAACGATCACCCTCGACTTGAGATGGCCGAAGCTATGGGCGCTGATCTAGTCATAGACGTGGCCGAAGAAGACCCAGCGCGAAAATTCAGAGAAGCCACTGGCGGTCGCCTAGCCGACGTCGTTGTTGATGTCACTGCTAACGCGCCAACCGCGTTCGGTCAAGCAGTAAGGCTAAGCGCTGTCGACGCCACCATCGTTATGGCTGGAGTCCGAGGACAAAAAGGTGCCCCAGACCTTCATACAGACGCAATCATTTGGAAAGAAATTACCGTCAAAGGAGCCCTGGGCGTCGACGCCCCTGTCTACCGTAGGGCTCTAGATTTGCTTGCCCAAAGAAAATTCCCGTTTGACCTATTTACACGTCGAGAAGTCGGGTTGGCCGAAACAGCGGACCTTTTAGCCGCCATGGCAGGTAACGGTGATGCGCCTCCACCAGTGCATGGAGTGATTGTCCCAGCACTCTAAGACCAGATAGATGCAATGATTGTCACCTCGGTCTTGACTGAATCTTTGAGACCGAGCACCAACAAACACGAAAGAGTTGTCTATGAAATTCGGATTGATGTCGGCGAACCTGATGGGAAACGTAGA
>DJZU01000094.1 GCA_002448715.1 Candidatus Neomicrothrix sp. UBA6944
CGGAGTTGGCGGTGGATCCGTCTCACTTGATGAAGTTGACACAAGACTCCCTCGTTTGGCTGTGTTGAAGCTTGAATTCTGTTTGAGGATTCGTCAAATGGTTTACTGAAACTGCGGATCAGGCTGTTGGGTTCGCTACGATCAATTCTCTGGTTTGGCGGGGTGGCCGAGTGGTTAGGCAGCGGCCTGCAAAGCCGTGTACGCCGGTTCGATTCCGGTCCCCGCCTCAAGAGCTTGTATAGCTAGCAGTCAGAAATGGCTGATAGGTTACGAGCACCTAGGGCGATTGGCGCAGTTGGTTAGCGCGCTTGCATGACACGCAAGAGGTCACAGGTTCAACTCCTGTATCGCCCACCACCCCGAAACCCTTGAGGGCACTGAGACAACGCTCAGGCGACGAGAGACTAATGCCCGACACCCGTCACGCTGCTGGGCACCTCCTGCAGCGGGAGTGGCGAGGGGCCCTCGTGTCGGTGTCCGCAGCACGCGCGAGAACCTGACAGACTTGCTGTGCACTATGTCAACACAACAAGGCTCCACCCGGTTACCAGTTATTGATGTGGGCCCTTTCTTGTCAGGCGAGAAGGACGCTCTACAAACAACCGCAGAAGAGCTAAGAGCGGCGCTTGAAGAGGTGGGCTTCCTGTCCATAGTCGGTCACGGCATCGAATGGCAGATAGTCAGTGAGATGTACGGCTGGGCAGCCCGCTACCACGATTTGGATGACGTTGTGAAACTGAACCATGAGATGACTTCTGCCCGCATGGGTTACGTAGGGCTAGGGGGCGCAAAACGAGGAAATCGTCCTCACGCCCTCAACGCAGCCTTTTTCATGGGACGACCCGGTTCGAAAAGGAACCAGTTCCCCGACGAGGAGGCCCTGCCTGGTTTTAAAGATGCAGCGGAAACCTATTACTGCACCATGGAGACACTCTGTCAGTGCCTTTTGCCGCTTTATGCCATAGCAGCAGACATGTCTGCGAATCATTTCGAAAAGTTCTTTGACCCTGCTTTAGCAACATTAAGGATGAGTCATTACCCCCCAATCGCACCAGATCCAGATCAGTGGGGAATTGACCCTCACAGTGACGCAGGGTTTATGACGTTGCTCCCAACGAACGAAGTAAACGGTCTCGCTATTAAGTCCGACGATGGATGGTTCGCTGTGGAGCAGGAGCCTGAATCATTCGTAGTGAATGCCGGGGACACACTGAGGACTTGGAGTAATAACCGATTCCGTTCGACTAAACATCGGGCTTTGAATGTCACCGTCGGTGATCGCTACGCTATTCCGTTCTTCTTCGACCCTCGAGCTGACACAGTGATTGAACCGCTCTCGGGTTGTGTCAACGACCTTCGACCGGTGGCGGTGGAGTCGTACAGATACGGTGAATACCTTCAGAATTTTATGCGCGACGGCTACATACCCGCGGCGAATTAAGAGACGGCAAGGATCAGTCTCAGGCGAATTTGGGTTAGTTGTATTGGTCCTTAAACTCAGAAATTTGATCAAGTTTCGGTATGACTGTGTCTGCTTCAGCTGAGGGCAGGGTGAAAACTATGCGGTTGCATCCAGCTTCAATTAGACCGTCAACGATTTCTGCTTTGGGTGGTGTCCCAAACTGTCCGAAATCGAAGGACTCTGGGTCACGACCAGCGTCAGCCGCCATTTGTTTGAGAGTAGTGATTTGTTCCGCGAAGTCGTAGCGGCCACTGATGGGCATAAAGCCATCACAGTATTCGATGATGTCTCTCATAGTTTTAGGCCCAGCAGCTCCACCCAAAATGATTGGCGGATGAGGCTTCTGAGTGGGTTTAGGCCATTGCCAGCTGGAGCTGAAGTCCACGTGTTCGCCATGAAACTCTGCCTCGTCGTTAGCCCAAAGTTCCTTCATTGCCAGGATACGTTCACGCATGACGGCGCGACGTTCGGTGAACTGGACACCGTGGTGGTGAAGTTCTTCTTTGTTCCAGCCGTAACCAATCCCGAATAGAAATCGCCCATTGGTCAACGCGTCAACTGTGGCAACGCTTTTCGCCAACCAAATAGGGTCACGTTGAGGAACCAATGTGATTCCTGTGCCGAGTTTTATTGTGCTTGTCACTGCGCCTGCCATTCCCAAGGCCACAAATTGATCATGTGTCCGCCAGTATTCCTCTGGCAGCGGTGGTGCTTTGGGGTTGAGGCCCCACGGAGTCTCGCGGCTGGTTGGGATATGGCTGTGTTCTGGAAACCAAATCGACTCAAACCCTCTGTCCTCAGCTTCTTTAGCAAGAGTCATCGGGTTGATTGCTTTGTCGGTCGGGAACATGTTTATGCCGAAATCAGTCATAAGTTGATCATAACCATGTCGAGAAGCCAGGCGCTCTGTTGAATTTGGAAAGCAGCGAATGCTCAAAGCGATGCACAAAAATGCGATGAGCCCTCACGAGGTGGAGGGCTCATCCATCACGAGTCAGTAGGTACCTTCGCAGAGCTACTTCTCAAATACCCATCGGAGTGACGGGTATTAATGTTTAGTTAGGCGTCGTGGCTATCTAGATAGGTGACCTGAAGATTTCCAGCCAATACCGGAGCGAGCAGCTCTGGGAGTCCTGTGTCCATCCGCCATTGCAAGTAACTCTGATGGTTTTCTTTGAGCGCGAACTTCTCCCAAAGAACGACAGTATCCGGATTGTTATCGTCGCTATAGACCTCGATCGATTCGCAGCCTTCGTAGGCGCGAGTATCGGGAAGAGCTCCGCGGAGGATTTCAATCAATTCGGGCCCCTTGCCCTCTTGGCAGGGGAATACGACGTGAACGGTTTGAGACATGCTTGACTCCCTTAATGTGTAGTTGTCACCACCTAGGCCGGAAGCTCATCACCTTTAGCTGGCACCGTCAACTTTTCGCCGTTGCTAGCAATGAAAAACGCAAACGACTCTTAGACGAAAGGAAGATTGCTATCGCCTAGGTGCTGTCGCAGCAATAATCTCGACTTCGATATCGCCGACCACTAAAGGGGCGCCAACGGTTGTCCGGCATGGGTATGGTGACTCGAATACGTCAAGGAACACCTCGTTCCAAGTAGCGAACTCTGACACATTGGTGAGCTGAGCGTTGACTTTGACGACGTGATCCAAAGAAAGGCCCATATCTTCGAGCATTAAGCCGAAGTTTTCCAAAGCGACTCTCGCTTGAGTCGCAATGTCGCCTCCTGTCACTTCGAATGTTTCGAGATTGATAGCGGTCATACCGCTAAAGAAATACAAGTCGCCGACTTGTATTGCTGTGGAGTTCTTGATGTCAAATTGTTCAAGCGCCGCTGACGCTGAAGGAGATGAATGAATGATGGTCATGTCGCACACCCTAGGCCCCTGTAAGTTAACGCTTGATCGAGATACTAAATCTTGTAACCGAAACAATTGCGTCTTGGTGGTGAAACGAAATAGAGGATTGTTTTGTGGCTGAAGAAAAACATGGAGAAGATGTAGACCGAGGTGATGAATGGGAACGGTTACGAGCGTCTTACTTGCGCTCAGCGGCGGTCCGGCCAGCCTCTTCGGCGCAGGGAGTCCATCATCTAGCACTTCTGAGTTCTGACGTAGAACGAACTATTGCGTTCTATCAGGATGTGCTTGAGTTCCCCATGACGGAACTCTTTGAGAACCGCGACTACAGAGGATCAACTCACTTTTTCTTCGATATCGGTAACGGAAACGCACTCGCGTTCTTTGATTTTCCAGGTCTGGAATTAGATGCCTACCGAGAGGTGTTGGGGTCTTTGCATCACTTAGCAATTTCGGTTACCCCAGAGAAGTGGCGCCACCTTCGGAGCAAATTGGAAGACGCGGGCGTTGATATTGTTTTCGAACACAAAGGATCCATTTACTTCAGCGGCCCCGACGGAGAACGACTTGAACTCCTTGCTGAGCCGTTAGGGGAGATGAGTGGCCGCCCCGTTTTGTGAATGCTTACCAAGGCCATTTCTTATTACTTGGGGGAGACAATGACGTTGCGACGAGTTGCGAGGACGTTCACTGTCATGTCGCTGCTGGTTGTGTTCTATGTATCGCCGTTAGCTGCTCACGACCCTGTGTTCCTGTCTGAAGAACACAGTTCACCTGAGGTGGGGCCTCTGTTGCCGAATGGCAATATTTCCTTTGCCATGTATGGCCGGCTCCTTTCACCGACAGCGACGCAGGGTTTCCAAGCTGGAATGAAGAGTGGCGATACTCTGAATCTTTCGCTTCTGATCCCAGCTGTTTTTCCTGAAACCAGTTTTGAAGTCGGATCGTTACCCAAGGTCGAGGTTGTGCGTCCAGACGGCACCGCGTATTACCTGAAACCAACGATCCGTGAAATGTTTCACGAACCGTATACCAACACCCGATACCTGAGACTGGGAGATCACCAGGAAACGGCGCAGCAGGGCAACTACAACTTCGTTGTCTCAGCAGCGAGGCCTGGACGATATGTGGTTTCTATCGGAACCTTAGAACAGTTCGGTACGGAGGTCATTCGCTACACCCGTCCATTAATAGTTGGACGAGCAACCCAACCGATTTATGAGTGGTTTGACGACCCGGTCGAACTGGATCAAATGTCTGATGCAGTTGCTGAAGATGTAGCCGGCGAGGCAGCAACAGAGCCTCTGCTAAAGCGAGACGATTCTGGAATTCAAAATTACGGGTCTTCCGCCATCGAAGAAGTGGAACAAGCTGCAGATGAAGAGACCTGTGACTGTGGTCGACCGCGACGATGGATAGTTGTCGCATGTGCCGTCGCCGCGCTCCTGGTGGCGCTAGTGGTACTTAAAGCAAAAAGTCTTCGCTCCGACCGTTACCGCAATGAATTATCGTCTTAATTTTTGGAGCCGGGCATCTGCCCGTCATCGTTGAGATAAATCGAGTTCTTTGGTTGAGCCAGCAACAATTCCACGGCCGGAACAAACTCGGACAACGGCATTGAGTCGTATTTAGGGTCAAAGGCTGTTTGGTCGAATTCTTGACAGAATTCGACCGTTAGATCGTAAGCCGGATGGCCCTGGAATTGGTCTCTCATGTTGCGATCTAATCCCAGGTAATGGAAGAAGTTGTATCCCTGAAAGACTCCATGCTTTTCAACCATCCAGAGGTGCTCTTCCGAAACAAACGGTTTCAGGATGGCTACAGCAATGTCTGGATGATTGTAAGAACCGAGGGTGTCTCCTATGTCATGGAGAAGAGCGCACACTACGTATTCATCGGACTTGTTCGCCCGGTAGGCGCGAGTGGCTGTCTGTAGCGAATGCTCGAGTCGATCGACAGCGAACCCGCCGTGGTCACCTTCAAGAAGTTTGAGATGTTCAAGGACTCTGCTCGCAACGTCCGAAGCCAGATGTTGGTTGTGTGCCGCAATGATTTTCCAATCTGAAGCGGTTCCCTCAGTCATCGCCCCAAAGGTCGCGGATTGTTCGAGTAGATCTCCAGAGGAGTTAGAAGCGTTCATTTCGCCCTCTTTTATCGTGCTGATTCAATGATAACCGCTGTCAATGGAGAGTTTCTTCTGGACATCTTGTAAGAGGCGCCCTCACCCGTGGCCCCGTGTTGCAGGTAGATAAGGAAGCCGATAGAACTATATTAAGTACACCAAACATGATCGAAGGATGAGACATGGAACTCAGCGCCAACTTAGGCCGTTTCTATATCAATGGAGAATGGGTTGAACCTTCTACCGACGCCACTGTCGAAGTTATAAATCCTGCTACGGAAGCCCCTATCGCGTCCATAGCGATGGGTACGCCGACTGACGTAGATGCTGCCGTTGAGGCTGCGCAAGCCGCATTCGAAAGTTACTCACAAACGTCAGTTGAATACCGTACTGATCTCTTAAATCGCATTACGGCGCTTTTAGGTGAGCGCTCAGAAGACCTAGCAAACCTCATTTCGGCTGAAATGGGTGCCCCGAAGGGCCTGGCTAAGGCAGCACAAGCTCCAACAGGGGTAGCTCATTTTGCGACTATGGCTCAGATCCTGGGCTCGTTCGAGTTTGAAGAACAGGTTGGGAAATCGTTAGTCACCAAAGAACCGGTCGGAGTCGTGGGGATGATCACACCTTGGAACTGGCCCCTCAACCAGATTGCTTGCAAAGTAGCGCCAGCCCTCGCTGCGGGTTGCACGATGGTGTTGAAACCTTCTGAGGTGGCACCATTAAACGCCATCCTGTTTGCTGAATTGTTAGATGAAGCGGAAGTTCCAGCAGGAGTTTTCAACTTGGTTAATGGCGATGGGCCTTCGGTAGGAGCTCACCTGTCAGCGCATCCTGGAGTTGACATGATGTCATTTACGGGTTCAACGCGGGCAGGAGTAGAGGTAGCTCGAAACGCTGCCCCGACAGTAAAGCGCGTCGCTCAGGAACTCGGTGGAAAGTCCGCGAACATTATTCTTGACGATGCTGACCTGGCTGAGGCTGTAGGTCGCGATGCGTTCGGAATGTGCACGAACTCAGGCCAATCCTGTAACGCTGCTACGCGAATGTTCGTGCCATTTGACCGCATGGAAGAAGCGGCGGCTATAGCCAAGGGCTCAATGGAATCGGTTTCGGTCGGGGATCCGACAAGCGATGGAACAATTATCGGTCCAGTAGTTTCTGAAGTGCAGTGGAACAAGATTCAGGCTTTGATCGAGGCTGGAATCGAAGAAGGAGCCACCCTAGTCACTGGCGGAACTGGACGCCCCGAGGGCTTGGATAGTGGCTACTTTGTTCGACCCACACTGTTTGCAAACGTAACCAATGACATGCGGATCGCTCAAGAAGAAATATTTGGCCCCGTGCTAGTAATGATCGGCTACGAGGATGATGATGACGCAGTACGTATGGCCAATGAAACGCTTTATGGCCTGTCGGGCTATGTATCTGGCAGTCAAGAAAGAGCGATGTCTGTCGCTCGGAGAATCCGAAGTGGCAATGTCCATGTGAACGGAGCGGGACCAGATTTCAACGCTCCTTTCGGCGGCTATAAACAGTCTGGTAACGGCCGTGAATGGGGCAAACATGGCTTTGAAGAGTTTCTGGAAATCAAGGCCATAATGGGAGCCGGCTGATCATCAAACGTTGACGACTTCGGTTTTTTTGCGAAGAGTTGAGAGACCGCAACTAATTGGTGTCTTGACCTAAGCCATAATGCACAGGTGAAAGTGCGGCGAATTTATATTGGGTTGCTGGCTTTAGCTGTTTCGTGCTCCAGTTCAATGGAATCCGGCGGAGACGATTCATCTCAGGGAGGCGCAACGCAGGCTACGTCGACAGTTCATTCTGAGGGCTCAGCGAGCGAAGACGTAGAAACAGTCGCTTCAAGCACAACGACGATCAAATCGAGTCACGACGTTGAACCATTTGAGGTAACGGTTGTCGCTCCCGCGAGAGTGACCAGCTACTCACAGTTCGATGTCTTAGTCCAGTCCGACGAAGAACTAGCCGATGTCACGATCATCTCTGACCGGTTGATTCTGTTGTCTGCGACAGACCGATCGGTAACCGTCCTCAGCCCCATTATTCAACAAAGCGAAACGATAGATTTCTCTGTCCATGTCACCGCTATGGATGGGCGATCCCTAAGAGTCGCACACCAAATCGAGGTCCTTTTGTACGAACATGAGGTGGAACGCACCAGACATCTCAACCCTGCAGATCTAGAAGGAACAGCTACGGAAGATTACGCCGTGTTCAATTTTGGTTTTGAAACCGTTTTCGTTAGCGAGCGTTACAGCGAGACCTATTGCTACCCAACTGTTAATGACTGCGACGAACGAAATGGGTCGTTTACCGCTGACGCACACAACATGATGGTCGGCGACTTCAACGGTGACGGTCACCAAGACCTGGTAGTGGGGTGGGTCATATTCCCCCACACGCTCACTCACAAAGAACGAAGCACAGTGAGGGTGTATCTGAACGACGGAACTGGTCGCCTGATAGCTGATCCAACGATTTATCTTTCAGGAAAGCCACCGGAACGCAACATGGCATACCGCCTAGTCGTCGACGACTTCAACCAGGATGGCGTAGATGATATCTTCGCCGGTTCTCAAGGTTTGCTGAAGCTTCTTCCAACTGGGGAGAGAGTCAATGACATGGACCCGCATGTTTTGTTGCTGTCTAGTGATGGCAAACTCGTTGACGCTTCAGACAGCATTGATTACCGCGGCACCAGATTTTTCGCTCATGATGCTTCGTCGGGAGATATAAACGGCGATGGATTTCCGGACGTCTTGGCTGCTCGGACTTTGTTTTTGAATGAAGGAGGAATGGGTTTTGTCAATTCGATTGAAAACCTTCCTGAGGGATTGCGTCGAAATGATCACTATGTGATGTCGTCCCTGCTCGCAGATTTCAATGGCGACGGGTTAGCTGACCCGGTTCTCTTTTGGGGCGACGAAATAGATTCCTTGAGTCCTCGACCGGCACAAATAGCGATTAGCGAAAAGCAAAAGCCCAGCGCTGAATGGCCGGTCCAAAGTCTACCAATAGGGCCTTTCGGACTTGGAACCACCAAATTCAACCATGCAGCCTCTGCAGATATCGACGGTGACGGAGATGCCGACATTGTCATTGGAACAACCAGAACAGGGAGCCTCTACTACGTAGGGCGCTTCATCCAAATCCTCCGCAACGACGGCTCAGGAAATTTCACCGACATCAGCCAAGAGGCGATGGGTGAACAACCAAGGGCATTGAACTACGAAGATCCAGAAGTCGAGGCGCCGTGCACTGTATGGGGAGAAGGTCAAGTAGTCCTTCTTGACGTAGATAATGATGGTGATGTCGACATTACGGATCGGACACATGGCGGCGCGAACGGAGCCAAAGACGCGTGCCCTGGCATAGAGATTTATTTGAACGATGGAAACGGCAGTTTTTCGCGCGATGAATCAACTCAGTTGGCTTGGGTTCAGCAGTACCAAATTCCTGGTTTTGTATCTTTGGCTCCCACTGAGCATGAAATTGGTAACGCCATTCCAATAGATCTTGACGGGCGTCTCGGAATTGATTACGTCGCCCACATACGTTCGCCTTGGGGTGGAACATTCGCGTTCCTGTATCAGGTGATGTCCGTGAAGTAACCGAACACAGGTCATTAGAGCTAATACGCTTCCTTCATCTCAGAAAGAAGCAGTCGTGGCTCCATACATCTGGCCCTTAGTCTCCCCACGTAAAATTTCGAGCTCCTCTGTGAGAGCCTTCCGACCAGCTTCAGCTTCGGGATCCTCAGGAAAATAAGACAACTCGGAGGCAGGGTCACCTGCAACTCGCGTTCCAATTAGATATCTCGGCTCGCTGTAGTCATAAGGACGTGCCCGATGCAGAGCGCGCCTGTTGTCCCATAGCAACGTGTCGCCCACGGTCCAATTATGGCTGTACACGCGGGAGTCATCACTCACTACATGATCGATGAGGAACTTAATTAATTTCCGGCTCTCTTCACGGCTAAGCCCTGGAATCCCAAAAGCATGTCGTCCGACAAACAAATTAGGTTTCCCTGTCTCAGGATGAACCTTCACCAAAGGGCGTAGATACGCCTCACCGTGGTACACCTCGCCGTACAAGCCCTCAGCGTTCGTATCCGGAAAGTCTCCCAGGTCATTCGCTTGGGAAAAGTTCGTGGAATGGAAAGCACTCAGACCCGATATCAGCTCTTTCGTTTGTTCGTCGAGACTCTCGTAGCCTGACCGCAGATCCGCTAGCTCAGTTTGGCCACCCTCTTCAGGAACTACCACTGCTGACAGCATCGCGACCTTGCTTGAAATTGGCTTGTACGTCGAGTCTGTGTGCCAGGCTTCGTTCCCAACGTTCGTTCGCATCAGTTGGGACTGAAGGTCATAAATTTTT
>DJZU01000042.1 GCA_002448715.1 Candidatus Neomicrothrix sp. UBA6944
TCAGCGGAAATATATGGAGGCTTTCGCAGCACCTACGACTACGGACCCCTTGGCGTGCTCATGTTGCGCAACGTCAAAGACGCCTGGTGGCGTTCCATGGTGCAACTACGCAGCGACGTAGTTGGGTTAGACGCCGCCATTTTGAGCCCACCGCAAGTCTGGGAGGCGTCGGGTCATCTCGAAAACTTCAGTGACCCACTCGTCGATTGCACAGAATGCAAAACACGGCACAGAGAAGACCAGCTAGACGACCCCAACACCTGTCCTTCCTGCGGTAAATCGGGCACCTTCACAGAAGCGCGAGCCTTCAACCTCATGTTTAAGACACAAGCCGGTCCAGTTGAAGGCGCTGGAGCAGATGTGTACCTGCGTCCCGAAACCGCGCAAGGCATGTTCATCAACTTCAAAAATATTCTTGAAACAAGCCGCAAAAAGCCACCATTCGGAATAGCGCAGGTCGGTAAATCATTCCGAAACGAAATCACCCCAGGAAACTTTGTATTCCGAACCAGAGAATTCGAACAAATGGAACTCGAATTCTTCGTTCCGCCCGACGAAGCAAACGAGTGGTACGAGTACTGGATGAAGGAACGATTCCAGTGGTACCTCAATTTAGGTATTCCCGAGGAACAGCTCCGACTGAGAGCACACGACGACGACGAACTGAGCCACTACTCCTCGGGTACCAGCGATGTCGAATTCTTGTTTCCGTGGGGTTGGGGTGAACTAGAAGGTGTCGCGAACCGAGGCGATTTCGATTTGCTGCAACATGCTGAACACTCAGGCCAAAAACTCGAATACTTCGACCAAGGCACCGGTGAACGATATGTGCCCCACTGCATTGAGCCCGCCGCGGGAGCGACTCGTTCGATGATGGCGTTCCTTATGGCCGCCTACGACGAAGAACAAGTGAATGACGAAACCCGAACAGTTCTTAGGCTGCATCCCCGACTAGCTCCATACAAGATCGCAGTGCTGCCTCTTTCCAAGAAAGACACCCTATTGCCCAAAGCTGAAGAAGTACTCGCTCTTCTGCAACCGCACTTCATGTGCGATTACGACGTCACTCAAGCAATCGGTAAGCGGTACCGGCGTCAAGACGAAATCGGCACCCCGTATTGCGTAACAATCGACTTCGACTCCCTAGAAGATGAAGCGGTCACCGTTCGCGAACGCGACTCCATGGAACAAGAACGTGTCATCATCGACGAGCTTGTCGCATATCTCACCGAACAGTTAGCGCTGTAATCGGCCCGCGGAGACAACTAGCCTGTCGGGTAAGGGGGAGCAAACATGAGCTACACCATCGTGATAGGTACAGTCGGCGGAGGCCTGTGGGTTGGTTACAACGGCGGCGAAAAATGGCGCCAAATCCAAGGGCCAATGGATCCAGAAGCCAACGTACGAGCATTGGCTGTCGACCCCAACGACGCTCAACATCTCTTAGCTTCAGTGGACGGCGATGGCATCTATCAGTCCCATGATGGCGGAAGCCATTGGGAGCAAACGACCGCCCTCACCGATCGACCCATCTGGTCGCTCGCCTTCGACCCCCACGACCCCCAACGCATCTATGCGGGAACCAGACCCGGGTTGTATGCCTCCGATGACGGCGGGCAAACATTCACCGAGCTAGACACAACCATCAGTGACCGTTGCGTCATCGGAGTGCCCCGCACAACAAACGTGTTCGTCGACCCCAACAATGCAGACACCGTATACGCATCAGTCGAAATTGATGGTTTACATCGCAGTCGCGATCGCGGCGTTACGTGGGAGTCATTGGGCGCACTGGGACCATCGGAGTTTTACAACGATGTCCACGGGTTCGCCCTGCGGCCAAACGACGGCGGCACAGAGCTGCTGGTCACCTCACCCTATGGGTTAGGTCGCAGCGACGACGACGGGGAAAGTTGGAACTGGCACGAGTTCCAACCGTTTGAGGGATCAAAATTCGAGTTTGCTTACTCTCGATGCATTCGCACACCCTGGGAAAATGACACCATCATCGTGTGCGTCGGCGACTACATACCGGGACAAACCGGAGCAATCGAAGTCAGCAAAGACGGCGGCGAATCGTTCCACCGAGCGGAGCTCCCAGAAACACCACAAGCAACCATGTACTGGCTCGCAACACACGAAGAATTACCTGGGGTTGTAGCGGCCACTTCGGTATACGGACAGATATATGTCAGCGGCGACTACTGCGAAACCTGGAGCAAACTTGACCGGGAACTAGGCGAGATTCGAGCATCGCTACTCGTCCCGTCATAATGAACTCGGTAGAATCCCAATCAGAGATAGCCGCATCGATCAAAGAAGCAGTGTCGCTCGCCTCGACCCCAAACCCCAGCATCTCTAAAGAAGAAGCGTTGATGCTGGTGTCTCCCACCCAACTCGAAGCTGTGCTCCACACCAGCTTCGAACCATCGAACCATGAGGTTCTCACTCGCGGTCTGGGAGCGTCGCCTGGCGCAGCCGTCGGAAAAATCGTTTTATCCGCAGACGAAGCGATGATGGCAACTGAGGACGTCATCCTTGTACGCGCAGAAACCAACCCAGCGGACGTGCACGGCATGCAAATAGCTGTCGGCATCCTCACCACACGCGGCGGACTTGCAAGCCACGCCGCAGTTGTCGCCCGAGGGTGGGGTAAACCAGCTGTCTGTGGAGCAGAAAACATCGAACTCGCCGATGACCACATCACCATTAACGGCGAACGTATCGACGTCGGTGAAACACTTTCCATTGATGGAACCTCAGGCGAAGTGATCCGAGGAACGATACAAACCACCCACCTCGAGCCGATCCCCGAAATCGACGTGCTACTTCAATGGGCAGACGAAGTTCGTCAACTCGACATTCGAGCCAACGCCGACACAGCAGCCGAAGCCAAAGCAGCCCGCGGTAAAGGGGCCGAAGGAATTGGGCTATGTCGCACAGAACACATGTTTCTCGACGAACAACGACTACCAATTATTCGTCGCATGATCCTGGCCAGCACCACCGAACAAGAAGCGGAAGCGCTACAAGAACTGCGAGAAAGCCAACACAAAGACTTCATCGGGCTCCTCAAGGAAATGGACGGGCTACCTGTCACGATCCGCCTTCTCGACCCGCCACTGCACGAATTTCTCCCAGAAATCGAAGAACTCCTCGAAGCCGCTGTAGGACAGGGACTGGATCAAGAACAACAAGACCTCCTGGAAGCTGCCCATCGTTGGCGCGAACGAAACCCAATGATTGGAACCCGCGGGGTACGTCTCGCGTGGCTGAAACCGGGACTATACGAAATGCAAACCCTCGCTTTACTCGATGCGATCGCTGACCGAACAACCAACGGAGGCACCCCACAAGTCGAAATCATGATCCCGCTCACCGTCAGCGACAAAGAACTCGCCGGAATCCGTGAACGCGTCCAAGCCACGATCGACGAACACCCTTCAAAAACAGTCATCAAGATAGGGACGATGATCGAAACCCCAAGAGCCGCTCTCGTAGCTAGTCAGCTAGCCGAACACGCAGATTTTTTCAGTTTCGGCACAAATGACTTAACCCAACTCACATTCGGATTTAGCCGCGACGATGTAGAAAGCCGCATCATGGGCCTATACCTCGAACAAGAACTCCTACAACACAACCCCTTCCAACAAATCGACGCGGAAGCAGTCACAGAACTCGTGCAACTCGGAATCGAACGAGGAAGAAACACCAAACCCGATCTATCTATCGGGGTATGCGGAGAACACGGAGGCGACCCCATCAGTATTGGCTTACTCGCCGCAACCGGCATCGACTACGTCTCCTGCTCACCACCACGCATCCCAATCGCCAGACTCGCTGCGGCCCAAGCCGCAATCACACAAAGCATCAAGAACTGAACAATAGGTGCACCTCCGTAGGCGCTAGCGTCAACAGGTAATGGGTATCCACGACGAAGACCTCCAACGCGTCAAGGTTGAAACAGACCTAGCGGGCATCGTGTCTCAATATGTCGCGTTAAAAAAAGTCGGACAACGATTCAGCGGCCTCTGCCCATTCCACAACGAAAAGACCCCGTCGTTTTCCGTTAACGCCGACGAAGGATTCTTCTACTGCTTCGGTTGCCAAAAAAGTGGTGACGCCATCACATTCGTCCGCGAAATCGAACACCTGGACTTCGTAGGCGCCGTCGAATGGCTAGCCAACCGACTCGGCATCGCCCTCCGCTACACCGACTCCACAGATGGGACGCACCACAAAGAAAAACAAGAACTCAGTGAACTCCTCGAAAAGACTGCGGAGTTCTACCATCAGACCCTCCGCACCGGAAAACAAGCCGGCAAAGTCCGTTCCTATCTCCGAAGCCGAGGTTTCGACTCCGAAACCGTTGAACAGTTCCGAATCGGCTACGCACCCGACGAATGGGATGCGCTGGCCTCTCACCTCGGAGTAGCGACTGAAAAACTTGAAGCAGCAGGGCTTGGACGCCCCGGTCAGCGAGGCGGAGCAATCGACTTCTTCAGAGATCGAGTCATGTTCCCGGTATGCGACGCCAATGGAGTAGTAGTTGGCTTCGGTGGACGCATGCTCCCCGACGGTCAGCAACCCAAATACAAAAACACCGCCCAAACGCGCCTATACGACAAAAGCAAAGTGCTCTACGGCCTTCATTGGGCGAAGAAACAAATTGTTCAAGCCGACGAAATCATTGTCTGTGAGGGCTACACCGACGTCATTGGATGCTTCCGCGCTGGACTTGATCGAGCGGTAGCCACCTGCGGCACCGCCCTAACAGACGACCACGTCAAAACTATGGTGCGTTTCGCCAAACGAATTGTCATTGCGTTCGACGCAGACGGAGCGGGCAAAGCCGCTGCGGACAGATTCTACGAATGGGAACATCAACACAACGCAGAAGTGTTCGTTGCTGCTATCCCCGAAGGCGCAGACCCGGGACAACTCGCGGAAGAAAATCCTGCGGCTCTCATCGAAGCGATCAACTCTGCTGAACCCTTCTTGAGTTATCGCATCAACAGAGTTCTCGACCGAGCCGACCTTGAGCGGGTAGAAGGAAGAGCCCGCGCCGCTGCAGACACTGGAGCAATTATCGCCGAGCACCCCAACGAAGTCGTGCGCGACCAGTACCTGGTTGAAACAGCACAAAAAGTGAGAGTCGACATTGAACAGATGCGTCGACTGGTGGTCAAACCCCCTCCTCAACAGACACAGACCTCAACACCGCCAAAAGACGCGACGCAACCGGCCGAACGAGTTGAATCAACGCCACCTCCACCGGTGGAGGTCAACCTCCTGCGGGCGTTGGTCCACCAGCCCGACGCCGTGATCGCCTTGGCTCTGCCCACAATGTTCAC
>DJZU01000091.1:0-12818 GCA_002448715.1 Candidatus Neomicrothrix sp. UBA6944
CAAAAGACAGCGCAGAACACAAAAAATGGAAATACGTACAATGGGCGTACCTGGCTGGCTTCTTGATTCTCTGCCCACTGGTCCTAGAACCATTTGAGATCGGCAAAATGAACCGAGCCCTAGTGCTCAGCGTCGCCGTCCTAGCGGTGAACCTCGTCGTTGGTTTCAACGGCATGTTGGCCCTCGGACACTCTGCCTTTATGGGAATCGGAGCGTTCGTCACTGCGTCCATGGTCCAAGACGAAAATTGGGATTACTGGCAAGTGCTGCCGGTAGTACTCATCGTCGGATTCATCATGGGTGTCATAATCGGCCTGCCGGCTTTGCGAGTCAAAGGTTTATATTTAGCTTTGGTAACCATTGCTCAGGCCGCCGTGTTCCCGACCTTGGTCAATATCGATGAACTCGGTATTGCAGCTCGAACCGGCGGACCTAATGGCAAGGGCGTATCGGAAGAAGTCATAGCGCCAGGGTTCTTGGAATGGCTCCCCGGCGTTGAAGGCGCGCGTGGCGGTTCGGCATACCGCTATTGGGTCATCGTTCTCATGCTGGGCATCACGTTGCTCTTGATCACCAATTATCTGCGCAGTCGACCAGGCCGCGCAGTACTGGCTATTCGTGACAACGAAGCTGGTGCAGCTGTGTACGGAGTGAACCTGCCCGTTGCCAAGACCATGAACTTTGCGATCAGCGCATCACTTGGATCGCTTGCCGGTCTGATGTGGTGTCTAGATAAGGGTTTCGTCGCCGGGCAGGACTTCACGTTCTTACTTGCGATCGACCTCATTATCGGCCTCGTGCTAGGCGGCGTGGGAACTATCCAAGGTTCCCTCGTTGGTGGACTGTTCGTGGTGTGGGTCAACGACCTTACCAAGCGAATATCGGTCCCACTGGGTCTATACACGCTCAACGGTGACGGACCGTTAGCCAAAGCCATCTTCGGTCTGATCCTAATCCTGTTCACCTTCTTCGCCCCTGGAGGCATTGTCTCTCTAGCGAGAATGGCACAAGACAAGCTCATAAAGGTCGTGCCCCTAACACCAGCGGGACAGCCGATTCAGCCGTTGTCATCGTTTGACCCCGGCATGGAGTCGACCAGAGCCGACACAGCGATGAAGATGTCTATTGCCGGTCCTATTCTCTTGGCAATTGGCTGGCTGCTGATGGCGGTTAATAGCTTGATAGTTGGCGTCTTGGCGTTCGGTCTGCGCATGGCAATTCTTGTAGCTCCGGTAGCGATGCTCGTTGGTTCTAACGAACTGAAAGCGCATGCAGCAGGTAATCGGCCTGACTCCGTTAAAGGGCCGGCCAGCATGGCCCGTCTACTGGGAGGACTGGGATTCCTTTTCGTAATCGCATACGCAGTTCAACGATTTATTTTCAATTACGACTTTTAAGTAACAGTAATTATTTTCGGTTTATCGGAGGTGGCTGATGCCACCTCCGATCCGCGACTCCTCTTCAATGTTCTTGCTACCTTCTTGGTGTAATTCACTATGGATTTAGTCCTTCTGCTCCAACGAGTGTTTGATGCGCTGTTCAACAGTGCGATCTACTCGTCTTTAGCTTTGGCGCTTGTCATTATTTTCCGGTCCACGGGCCTGCTGAACTTTGCCCAAGGGGAAATGGCCACATTCACGGCATACATAGCTTTTGTGCTTTTGTCAGGTCCTCAGCCACGTCTCACAGGAGGAGGACTCGCTGGCCTTGTGCCCGGAGTTCCCTTCACAATTCCTTTAGCTATTGTCGGAGCAGTCTTATGCGGAATGGCGGTCGGAGCCGCCACCGAACGTGTCCTGATTCGACCATTAGGGGGAGCATCGGATCTAGCACTGGTGAATATCACTATTGGGCTGCTTTTAGCGACCAATTCCCTAATGGCGCAATGGTGGGGGACAGGTCCCCGGATCTTTCCAGCGATCTTTCCCAGCGGGGCGGGGCAGCATTTCACCATCCTCGGAGCACGCCTCCGCTATTCAACCGTCGGAGTATGGATCGTCCTTCTTTCGGTACTAGTGCTTCTGATAGTGCTCCTACGTCATACCCGAACCGGGCTGGCGTTTAGGGCAGTGTCAATCAGTCCTTCGAATGCTGAGCTAGTAGGAGTTCGCGTTGGGCCAACACTGATGTATGGCTGGGCTATGGCATCAGGCTTCGGAGCATTAGCAGCATGCTTAAGCGCTAATTCGGTTTTACTGGAACCAAACATGATGCTGCGAGTACTGGTATATGCGTTTGCCGCGGCGACACTAGGAGGACTCGACTCGCCTAAAGGTGCCTTAGTAGGCGGATTGATTATTGGTTTGAGCCAAACCCTGATCCCCGCCTACGTGCCCTTCATTGGTTTCGAACTCAGTGTCCTACCAGCTCTACTAGCAATGGTCCTCATCTTGTTGATCCGTCCTGCTGGGTTATACGGAACCAAACGGATAGAGCGGGTCTGATGTTTGACCGTCAGCACAGACCGAGCCGAATCAGCGTTGCCGGCATAGTTCTTCTATCCGTAGCCCTAGCGATTATTCCGTTTGTCGCAACAACCACGGGCTTAAGGCAAGCAAGCCAAATCATCATTAGCGTTCTAGCGGTACTTGGAGTTAACGTCGCCGCTGGCTACGGGGGAATGATCAGCCTGGGACATGGTGTTTTTGTTGGCGTCGGTGCTTTCGCTACGGGCTATTACCTAGATGACCTTTCCCTTCCCTGGCTACTAGCAATCGCGCTCGGAACGCTTACCGCCGCGTTGTCAGGAGCGCTAGTGGGATTACCGGCCCTTCGGATCAAAGGAATCCACTTAGCTCTCGTCACTTTAGGTATGGCGATTGTGTTCCAGCCCTTAAGTAAACGATTTCCGAAAGTTACCGGAGGTGTCAGCGGTCAGGGGATTGAGGCGCGGTTCGATGCCCCGAACTGGTGGCCCGGTGACTCTCGTATGACGTCAGCGGTTTACCGATATCTCTTTTGCGTGTTGGTCGTCGTTCTCGCCCTGTGGGTTACCTGGAACATCGTCAATAGCAGGTTTGGCCGCTCTATGAGAGCGCTAAGAGACAATGATACGGCCGCTGCGATTTATGGAGTGGATCTGGTATCTGCTCGAGTCACCACGTTTGCGGTAAGCGCGGGACTCGCTGGCTTGTGTGGAGCTCTTCAAGTGCTATTGGTTCCCTTTGTTTCCCAAGACAAATTCCCGGCCCAGGAATCGTTAGTCATCTACGCGTCTGCAGTGGTGGGTGGATTAGGGACCATATGGGGCCCTGTCCTAGGGGTTATAGCGCGTACAGCGGTAGGCAAAGCGGGTGACTTAGTAGCTGGGTTCGATGGATTCGGTCCAATGGGTGACTTTTTCACATTGCTAGATGAATCAGCCTTTGTCTTTGGTGTTGGTCTTATCGTCCTAACGTTTTTCTTTCCCCGTGGACTTGCTGGTATCGGTCGAAAACGCCAACCCTCGGGGTGAACTAAGTCAATCTTGTGGCGTAAGAACTAGAGATCGGTAAGCTGACCGTTCGCGCGGGGCTCTAGAAACCCCGGCCCAGTCCCCATCGTCTAGCGGCCTAGGACACCACCCTCTCAAGGTGGCGGCACGGGTTCAAATCCCGTTGGGGATGCCACCTTTCTCTAGGCTGAGCCTGGAGCCATCTAGTTTCAGCCACCATAGTTTCGTTTGCAATGGACCGATAAGGTCGATCCCCTTAACCTTAAGAAGTCACGAAATGAACTCCTGGCAACCGCACCTACCTGAAGCGACAGACCTCTCTCAAATTGATTTGCTTGCAGGAGGTACGCTGCCGAATGTCTGGGTGAATCGGTGGCGCAGATACCCGGACAACAATGTGATCCACGATCCCGAACAGGGTTGGGTGAGTGGCGGAACGCTCTTGAGCCGTTCAGAAACCACGGCACGTAGGTTGGCGCACGCGGGGGTCCTACCGGGAGAGCGGGTGCTTCTCAGCGCGTCAAGTTCTCTGGAGCTTGTGATAGCCCACGTAGCGGCCTTGCGACTAGGGGCGGTGGTCATTCCAACCAACGGGGCGTACCGTGCGGAGGAGGTTGCACACGTAGTCTCAGATGCCAGACCAAGAGTCGCTATCGTCGAACAACCGGAATGGCGAGAGTGGATTCATGCGACAGACCCAAACGTTATTTCGACTGATCCTTCGGTCGAGCTAGACGATGGACCTGCCCTTTCGTTGGATGGGGTGGAAACAGATGGTGCCGCTCTGATCGGATACACCTCGGGTACTACAGGTCGACCTAAAGGTGCTGTTCTAACGCACGGCAACTTATTGTCTTCTGTTCGAGGGTTAGAGATTGCTTGGCGCTGGACTTCGAAAGACATCCTGATCCTTGCCCTACCGCTGTTTCACATGCATGGGCTAGGAGTTGGATTACATGGATCCTTAACTGTTGGTGGCCGAGCGGTGTTACTGCCAGACTTCGACGCTGATCAGGTTTTGGACTCCATTAAGAAATTTGGAGCGACAATGTTCTTTGGAGTTCCAACTATGTACGGTCGGTTACTTAACTCAGAGAAAGTCAGTCAACTCGGAGATCTACGACTGTGCGTATCGGGTTCCGCTCCCCTCTCTGCCGAGGTTCATCGAAAGATCTATGACTCCGCCGGTCAACACATACTTGAACGCTATGGAATGACTGAAACAGCGATGCTGGTTTCCAACCCCTACGAAGGTGAACGACGTCCAAACTCCGTTGGCTTTCCCCTACCCGGTGTCGAAGTGCGGATCGAGGGCGATCCCCCAGAGATCCAGGTCAAGGGACCCAATGTCTTTAAGGGATACTGGGAACGACAAGAAGAGAATCTAAGTGCCTTCGATGGCGGGTGGTTTCGCACCGGCGACCTCGGTGCAATTGATTCTGATGGATACCTTGCCATTACCGGACGCGCAAAAGAGCTGATTATCTCCGGAGGCTTCAACGTCTACCCCAAAGAAGTCGAAGACGTCATAGTGGAACACGAGGCGGTGCAAGAATGTGCTGTCGTTGGAGTCTCAGATGAAGAGTGGGGCGAAGCTGTGGTGGCGTTTGTCGTTGCGACTCGAGACGTTGACTCCGCCGAACTCAGGAACTTTGTCGGTGAACGGCTAGCTCATTACAAGCGACCTCAGAACACCTATCGAGTGGACTCATTGCCAAGGAACGCTCTAGGAAAGGTTCAAAAGCACCGCTTGATCGATTTGTTTTAGACCTAGTTGAAGTTGTCGCGTACTTCTCCGACAGCTACACGCTGAGCATCAGCGGTCTCATCGTCGAACTGTTCGTTGCTGGCTCTTTCCGCTGCGACTCGATCCAAGTAGTGAGCGACCTCACTGTCGACTCGTTTCTGATCCCAGTTCAGTTCTCGTGCCATCAACTCAGCAACCTGCAGAGCCGAGTTTGTGCCCCGATCAGGACTTTCTATTGAGAGGCGAGTTCGTCTCGTCAACACATCTTCAAGATGCAACGCTGCTTCGAATCGAACAGCGTGAACGACTTCAGCGCGCAAGTAAGGCAGACGTGGATCGATTAATTCGGCGAGTGAAATATCCTCCTTGATCAAATCCAACACCTCGTAGATTCGGTCGCCTTGCCGAGACAGTAGATGGTCGACTGTGGCTGGAAGAACACCCGACATCTCAGCGATTTCTCCAATCTGAGCGCGTAGCTTTATGTAGCCCTCGGAGCCAAGGAGCGGAACCTGATCAGTGGATGACTCTGGAAGATCTAAACCCTGATCGATTCGGACTGCATTGATCGTGTCGGCGGCCATAACCCTGTAGGTCGTGTACTTACCCCCAGCAATGGAAACGAGACCACCAACCGAAGTGGTCACCGCGTGCTCGCGACTGAGCTTGCTTGTTTTGTCCGAGTCACCATCTAATAAGGGTCGAAGCCCCACGTATACGCCCACGATATCGTCGGTCGTCAATGGATGGGTCAACACCTCATTTAAAGTCCCTAGCAGATAAGTGATGTCTCGATGAGTAGCTGCGGGGTGTGAGCGGTTGAGATGCCAGTCGGAATCAGTTGTGCCAACAATCCAATGGCTTCCTGATGGAATTACGAAAAGGACACTGTCGGTCGTACGAAGTATCAAACCGCTTTCGAGGTTGATCCGATGTTTGTGTATTACCAGATGAATCCCCTTAGAAGCTCGAACTCTGGAATTCGATTCACCTGCGTACGCCTCAATATCGTCGCTCCACACGCCAGTGGCATTGACTACCGTTCCGCACGAAACTTGGAGTTCGCGACCCGATTCGAGGCACCTGACGGTAGCGCCCGAAACTCGATCATTAGAACGAGATAGACCAACCACTCTCGTTGAGGTAGCTATCGATGCACCCAACTTTGCTGCTGTACGAGCAGCAGAAATCACAAATCGGGCGTCATCAACCAAGGCGTCCGAATATACGATTGCTCCCTTGTGGCTGCCATCTTTCAATGCTGGGGCATCTCTAGCGACTCGTCGTCGACCCAGATGGTGGTGGCGAGGAAGCAATCTAGGACCACGAGAAGCCATCAGGTCGTACAGACCTATGCCGAGTCCTGCGTACAGACGTTCCCATAAACGCTGAACCGGATATAGAAAGTCGACTCTTGTCACTAAGTGGGGAGCTAGACGAGACAAAAGAAGGTTTCGTTCGGCAAGCGCTTCTTTGACAAGGCCGAACTGAAATTGTTCTAAGTAGCGCAAGCCGCCATGAATCAGTTTGCTTGAACGGCTAGAGGTACCAGAAGCAAGATCGTGTTGCTCTACAACAGCCACACTCATTCCGCGAGAGGCGGCATCAAGCGCGCATCCGATGCCGGTGACGCCTGCACCAATAACTAAAACATCTAACCGCTCTTCAGATAGACGACGAATAGCTTCCCGTCTGTGTTGGCTGCCCAGAATGCTTTCGGGATAATCCTGCCGAATTGGAGGATTGGTTTCTTCGTCCACGCCAGAAGGTTAGGGCTTAGATGGGTCAAACAATCTCATCAGTCGGCAATCTAAAGTCATCGGAAGTGGATAAGAACGAACGCATTTGGAAATTGCTCATGTATTTGCGAGCCAGTCCTGCTCCTGTTAGCTGGGCAGAGATAGTTCGCGATACCGACCTATATGTCGACGATGGACCAAGTTCAAAAAAAACATTCGAACGAGATAAGAAAGATCTGCGAAACACCGGCATCCCGATCTACACAGAAAATATTGGGGGTAATGACGAAGGAGCGGGAGGGACGCGGTACGCCATTCGGGATTCAGATGTGTTTTTAAATTTGGAGCTCTCCGAGAGTGAAAGTCTTGCTATTGAAATGGCGGCATCCATGGTGCAATTCGATGCCGCCTGGGAAATAGATGCGCTGGCGAAACTGGGAGCTGGAACGTTGCCAGGTCCACCCCCGCTGAGAGCTCAATTGAGTGCTCCTGACGAACTTATTGCCCTCCATGACGCCATTGACCAGCGACGAGTCATCAGCTTTGTCTATGGAGGACAAGCCCGCGAGGTTGAACCCGTATTGGTGTTCTGGAGGCACGGGAGTTGGTATATACACGCATTCGAAGATCAGGTTCCCAAAAACTTTAAAGTGGAACGCTTTCAAAGTTCAGTTTCCTTCGGCGACGAGAATTCTGCTGCGGCACACCCCGTACCCGACCCGAGCCAAGCCATGGCGGAAGATCCTTTGCTTCACGGACCCGAAGATGGGCTTATGGCGCAGGTGCTCGTGAATCCTCCACTATCTCGATTGGTGGAGCGTGACAGAGGTGGCGTCATCGATCGGCGCGACGACGGCTCCGTCATCGTAGAAGTTGAGGTCCGAAGCCCCGGAGCGTTCCGGTCCTGGTTGTTTGGTATGGGAGACCACGCGTTAGTCGTTAACCCGCCGGAGTTAGTAGCAGACGTGACTTCCTGGTTACGAGGCCTAGCGGGTTCCCCGTGAGAAAACGACGTACAAACGACGAGCGGTTGGGACTGCAGTTGGCGATGATGTTGTGGGCACACGAACACCAGCCGGTCACCGTCTCCGAAGTAGCGAAACACTTTGGGCTTGATCCCGACGACGCCTATAGTGAGCTTTATCCGCTTCAAGGGATCGAAGTTGCCGTCAGCGACGAATTCCACAATCTGGGAGTCATCGTTGACGAAGACGGAGAAATTTTCTTCGACATTAACCCTTTAATAGGTCGACCCCGAAGACTTGAACGTAGCGAGGCCATAGGTCTCCTCGCGGTTGCGAACGCTGCGCTCAGTTTGCCCGGAATGGATGTCGATGCTCTTAGGACAGGAGTATCAAAATTGGAGGCTGCTCTCGGAACTGATTCGGCAGTCGCAGTAGATATTTCTGAGCCAGATTTCCTTGGGACTATCCAGCAAGCTACGAAAGATCGTGCCTGTATTCGATTCGACTACTACGCACGGTGGTCTGATGAGATGTCAACCCGAACCGTCGAACCATATGAAACAGTTAACTTGTCGGGGGACTGGTATCTGCGCGCGCACTGTCAACTTCGAGACCAGCATCGGACCTTTCGTGTCGACCGCATTGAAGAAGTCGAACTAACAGGTTCCGTTCACCAAAGAACAGACCCAGGTGATGAAGTCTTTACCGGAGGAGAAGAAGCACCCATTGTAAGAATCGAAGTTCCACATAATTTGCGATGGATGATTGAGTCTTTGCCAGCTTCAATCACCGAACAAGGAGAAAGACTAGTAATTGAAATGTCTGTCTCGAGCACTGTCTTTTTAGAACGGTTGTTGCTGCGCCTTGGGGCAGACGCCCAAGTAACTGCGAACGAACCCTTCCAAAGCCTCGCATCTACAGCGGCTAAACGTTTACTGAGTCGCTACGAGCAACTCTCATAGCAGGATAGGGTCCCGCCCATGCTTCGACTTCATTCTCGATGTCGCTCTGCTATTGGTCGACTGATTCGGGCCGTATCCCGCAGGCTCAACAGCGCGGCTTCAATTGGTCCCAATGATCATGGAGCTAGGCCGTACAAACAATTCGGGAACGGTTCGATAATTAGTTGGCCCACTGGAAACATGTATGGCGAGCGGTGGATCAGTATCGGTGAGGACACCATGATCGCCGCTCACGTCACGCTCTCTGCGGGAATGGTGCCGGGTCAGGAGATGATGACTGATCCCGTTGTGATCATTGGTGATCGATGCCTAATCGGAAGGGGGAGTTCGATAGTTGGTCACTACCGAATAGATATTGGAGATGATGTGTATACAGGGATGAACGTGTATATCACTGACCAAAATCATGGATACGAAGATCTTGAGATCCCTATTGGTATTCAAAATCCCCAAGACGACCCCGTGGTAATTGGTTCGGGAAGTTGGATTGGTTCCGGAGCTGTCGTTCTACCGGGAGCTCAAATTGGTAAACATTGCGTTGTCGCTGCAAACTCGGTGGTTCGAGGACATTTTCCTGCTAACTCAGTTATAGCGGGGGTTCCAGCCAAGGTCGTTCGAATTCATGATGGAATGAACTGGACACGACCAGAACCCTGACTTACTGACCTGTCTCGTCAACGAGATCAACTACTACTGCCCAGTGATCTGAAGCCGTTATCCCGTCAACCGGATCAACCCCTGCGAGGTGCGCTGCCGCAACATTTCCTATAGGCGCAGGTCGAGGCCAGGAAACGAATACATAGTCAAGTCTGCGTTGAGGCCATGTAGCCTCCGCGAGGTAAGGGTTTGCCTTATCCCACGTCCAACCCGGCGACTCATTGCACTGCGGCCAGGCATCAGTCATAGCGAGCCCTTCAACTGGGGTCGGTGCTTCTCCTGTAATCATTCGAACCTCCGTTGAGTTTGGCGTTGCGTTGAAATCGCCAGCTAGCAGGACTGGATGACCCTCCGGATCGTGATTGCTGGCGACTAAGTCGTAAATTGTCCTAACTTGCTCTTGTCGTCGACCGCTCTGGTCGAATCGATACTCGAGATGAGTGCAGATAACAGGAATTCGCGTACCTAGTCGATCCAGTATTGCCACCAAAGCCCACCGGGTCCCGGGGCCGTCGGTGGGAGGTAGCTGGACAGCTTCGCTTGCGCTGATCGGATAACGACTCAAGATAGCGTTGCCGAAAGAGTGACCTTTCCACCAACGTTCAGGCGTCCTCGCAAAGTGCATATTTAGATCATCAGCCAACTCTTTGGCTTGATCGCGCCCAGTTTCTGAACTCCACACTTCCTGTAAACAAATCACATCAGCGTTTACTTGTTTCAACGTCTGATGAATTGCTACCTGACGAGATTTCCAGTCACCGAAACGCCACCACAGGTTCCAGGTCGCTATTCGCACACATTCACCGTATCCCTGTTTCCTGGGCTTAGAGATGTAAATCATGAGAATCTGAGTTGGTTTGCTGAACCGGTTGTTCCTCAGTGTCCCATCATCCCCGTACACTCGCCGACAAGACCTTTAGTGACTTGGATTACAAGTAAGTCGCGAATTATCCAGGAGTTTTGAAGTGAGCGAAAATCGGCAACGCACTTCGACTTCAGCTTTTGGGGTATCTCGTCGCGAAGGGCATGATGCGTCTGCGTTTTATTCTCGTTTTAATCCGCCGGTTTTAACTAGCGACGACACTGTTAACCCGCTTCCGGACCTAGGTGATGGATGTTTGGAAGGGGATGCGCGTGATATGCACCACCTACCTGACTCGAGCATTGCCCTAGTGGTTACTTCTCCTCCTTATTTTGTTGGTAAGGAATATGAGGACTCGATCGCAGCTGATGCTGATGATCGAGTCCCCACCACCTACTTCGACTATCTGAGCATGCTCGATTCGGTTTTTGCCGAGTGTGTGCGAGTTTTAGAACCAGGTGGAAGAATCGCGGTCAACGTTGCGAATCTTGGGCGTAAGCCTTATCGAAGTTTGTCGGCAGACGTGATGCGCATTCTCGAGGATCTGGGGCTACTTCTCCGTGGTGAGATTATTTGGCAGAAAAGTCGAGGAAGTAGCGGTTCCTGTGCTTGGGGTTCGTTCAGAAGTGCTGCGAACCCTGCACTGCGAGATACGACTGAGCGCATCATCGTCGCGAGTAAAGGCCGGTTTGATCGAGCAAAATCTCCAGCAGCACGGGCCGAACTTGGACTTCCTCACAAAAGTACGCTCCCTACAGATGAGTTCATGGAAGCGACACTTGACGTCTGGGACATTCACGCCGAAAGTGCTCGGCGAGTCCGGCACCCTGCACCGTTTCCCGTAGAGTTGCCGCGTCGATTAATTGATCTATACACATTCGAAGGGGACGCGGTCCTTGATCCTTTCATGGGATCGGGAACCACCCTGGTAGCAGCGGCGCTTACAGACCGTTGTGGTGTTGGCTATGACCTCGATCCGGATTATGTGGGAATAGCCCGTGAGAGAATCAATGCCGCTCATGCGCGGGTATGGGCGCACCGACAACCTCCCGGTGAACAACCTCCTCTTCCAGAGATAGCTGAAGCTCTTGCAGAAGTTACAGAAGAAGAGATAGCTGCCGAAGATTTCCAGCGACGAGCTACACAAGAAGGGAAAAAGGCTCAAGACATTGCCATCGACCTTCTAGAAAGATCTGGTTTCACGTTGCTTCAAAAGGACGTAAAAGTTCCTCGAGCTGGAGTCCAATACAACTTCAAGGTTGAAGATGCAGCAGGCCAAGAGTGGTGGATTGATGTGTCCGGAGCCTTTACGACCGTTCGTCCTGGGCTGTTGCGGATAGACACGATTTGGAAGACGCTAGGAAGGGCCTCGGTTCTAAAGGCTTATGATCCCGACGCCAGAATATTGGTACTGACTTCGCACTTACCTCGATCGGGAAGCGAAGGCGATAAGGCGCTTAGAGCTGTTGGCCCCTACGGGGTGTTTGATGCCATACCGATGTTCGATGAACAAGCCGTAGAGCGCCTTGTTCGTTATGCCAACGGTGATGCAACTGAACCGATCCCTGGATTCTGGAAAGCCAAAGAAATAACTTCTGGTTGGAGCTGATGCCTGGAGTCGCGTATGCCGTCGTGAGGTCAGAACCTCCTCAAGTGTTTCTTGCCACCGACGTCGATGTGTTGCACCGGGTTCTAGCATCGGAGTTAGTTGCGCGCACGCCCTCAGATGTTCTAACGAATAGCGAGACAGATGCGGTTCGGAGAGCTCTTCTTGATGAGCGATGGGGCGATGCGGTCCTCGCATGGATTGATTTGATGGGTGTTGAGGTAGACGTGTACACCCATCTGCATGTCTACACCGAAAACGATCTACCCGAGGATCTCATAGGCGCACAGCTGCAATTCTCACCGCTTTTTCGAGACACTTCTCAATCCACGGCCTAGCTAAATAACGCGACCAGAATTATGCGGATAGCAATCGCCGTTAAGGTGAAGCGAAATAGATGTCCGAACAGTTGCTCGCTGAGGTTTCTCAAGACTCGTGTACCGAGCCAAGTGCCAAGGATCACCGAGCTGATTCCGATACCTAGTAAAGCTAACTGATCTAAGTATGCGAATCCGTCTGCTGTGAAGAGGATTACTTTCGCCAGATGCCCAAACGTTTGAGCCATAGCGAAAGTAGCCACCATGGCAGTTCGGAGAGGCAGTTCGGCCCTGAATACGGGCGCGATAGCTGGGCCAGTGACACCAAACGGAATGTTGAGAAACCCAGCGATCGCTCCAAGGGGGATGAAAGTTCGACGGCCGCTACCGAGGAGTGAGACGATCTTCCCTAAACCTTGAGGCCACCACACAAATACCAACGCAAAAACAGCGATAAGAATGCTGCCGACGTTGACCGGAAAGACGCCAGCGACCAGAAGCCCACCCATACCTGCTGGCAGCAAAAGAAG
>DJZU01000091.1:13228-40078 GCA_002448715.1 Candidatus Neomicrothrix sp. UBA6944
TGAATCGGAATTACTTCAAGGGGATCCAGGAATTGAAGTAGGACAGCCATCAGCAAAATACCGCCGCCCAGGCCAGCGACCGCTGCAATTACTGAGCCTACGAGAGCTGCCACCCCTATGAAACAGAGTTCTAATCCTGACACTTAGCCTCCCGTTCAGGAGCTGTTGGGAGGGCGAAACGCATTGAAAGACCAACAATAACTTTGAGACCACTAAACGACAAATAGCGATGACAAAGGCTTAAAAGCCCGGAAATACTTGACCTGAGCGTCGATCACGGGTCAAATAACACCGATGACATTCGCACGTGGCGTGTGAATGTCCGGCGATGAGGAGACTCACATGGCCAATATGTCCAAAAATGACGTGCTTTCTGCAGTAGCTGGTGGTGCTGGGTGCACCAAAGCTGACGCTGAAGCGGTTATTGAAGCTTTCTTTGGATGCGTCGAAGGCGCTGCCAAAGCCGGTGATGCTGTTGCTTGGCCCGGCGTGGGTAAGTTCTCACGTTCGGATCGTGCTGCTCGGCAAGGTCGAAACCCGCAGACGGGAGCGACTATTCAAATAGCGGCGAGCAGCAGTGTGAAGTTCACGGCTGCGAAAGCGCTTAAGGACCGAATGAACAGTTGAGGTTTAGCCTCAACTGATTCGCGAATAAAAGTGAGCCGGATAACACCCGGCTCACTTGTCGCGTCTTAAGTCAGAGATCGAGAATTACTTTGAACAGTTCCGCTGACGCCAATCCGTACGGATGGCCGGCATCACTGAGTTGTTGTTCAATCCGGGATTCAAACTCGTTGACTTGGTGGGTGTCACGGGAGTCTTGAATGCCGTGAGTAGTAATGAATTGGGTCCTGTGTTCCAAAAGTGCCGCTGACTTAGCTGAGCCCCATCCAGTAACGTCCTCCGCGTGATCGGGTTCCTCAGCTTCGAAGAGCAGTAAGACTGCTGGTCGATGGGGATCGAGAGCGTGGTCGGGAAAGAACAAGGGATCGCGGGCGGCGACAATGCCTTCTACGGTCAGTAAACCTGCATGTCGGTGATCTGGGTGGAGGCGGTATCGCCTCCAGGGATCGTGGCCAAGTATCGCGTCGGGACGTAACTGGCGAATAGCTTTTGCTACCTGAGACCTCGTGATGAGGTCGCTTTGGAGTTCACCGTCTATTTGTTCCAAGAAAAGAACAGAACCCGTTGAACCCAAGCGCCTCGCTGCTGCTATCTGTTCTTTCTGACGGGTTATGGCGAGAGCTTTTTGGTCCGCATCAGGGTTCCAGGTGCCCTTTGAGCCATCAGTACAGATCAAGTAGTGCACCGTTGTTCCGCTCGCTGCCCATTTCGCCAAGGTTGCTCCGCATTGAAACTCGGCGTCGTCGGGATGCGCGGCAATTACCAAGGCGGAGTCGGGTTTCGAGAACGTCCTTTTCATTGTGAAAAATCCGAGTCGGGGCTCTCTAAGAAGCCATCAAGATCTTCTGGTGTGTCGATGTCCCACTGGAGGTGTGCGATTTGTAAAACTTTGAGATCCAAATTTTGTCGGACAGCTTCGTTCATGTGGAGATAAAGCGAATTTGTTCCATATTGGAATTCGAAAGAAGTGCCAGTAGGCAGACTAAGTACATTAGTTCCTTGTTTGTGGCGATCAGGCACGATTGAAACTGTGTTGGCAGTAGCGATTCCATCCAACGACTGTGCTTGGGGCAGATCTGCGTGGACGACCGTCATGTGTGAGAATTCACTCGCCAGTTGGTGGGCTGCTTGGCTTACAGCTGGGTTCAAGCCATCCCGTTCGACCCAAATGACTTGTACCCCTAGCGACGTTGCCCAGTTTGCAACTGCATCGTCATTGCAGGCGACGTGAACGCTGAAACCCTTAGCGGCTGAAAGCACTCTTTCAGCCATGCTGCGAGCCAATGACTCGCGTGCCTGGGCGTCAAGTCGTTCGCTGAGGCGGTGCTTTGCTTGCCGGAAGTCCTTTATGGGAACGAGCACTGCAATCGAGTCGTGATTCGGAGCGGTTGACGTTGCCATTGACCACAATTCTATTGATCTAGTGCACCCGACTGACTAGCTGATGAGATGACCTCCTTTTTCTCATGTCTCTGAACAGTGAGGACGCCTACTCTGCACTGGCTTTCTGGCTGGGACAAAGCGACTTGGCGTTCTACGCTGGCGGTAGTCATGGCCGCGCTCCGTTACCTCTTCCGTTCTCGCCGTCAACAATTTCCCCAGCAGTTGCCACCCCATGATTGGGTGCAACCCTGGTGGGTCGAATGTTGGCGAGAACACAATGACCCGAAGAAAGATGAGGTTCCGGTCTCGAACAGGGTTGCTCGATCGTGGACGTTGTTAGGGAACCTAGAGAGTGTCCATAGAGTCGCGGTGGATAGACGGGGACTGGTCGCAGTCAAACCTGGCTACTGGTCTTTGGATTGGTGGTTACGCGTCGATGACAACTGGATTTTCCCTTCGCAGCACGGAGCGGTTCGTCAACGTCTGGTTGATGGCGCCCCGGTTGTCGAAACGGTCATTAGAGCAGCCGGAGGAGATCTGGTTCACAGGGTTTATGGGGCGAGACTTAATTCTGAATACCTAGTCGTTGAAGTTGAAAACCTTGGATCTCGCCCTGTTGCGCTTGCATTGGCTATTCGACCCTACGACCACCTAGGTGGTGGGAGAGTGAACAAGATAACCGTCGATGATCGTCAGCTGCATGTGGACGGTGAAGTCGCGCTGATGTGTAGCCGGGCTCCTGGCAGGCTGATAGGTGGAACCGGCGGGGCAGATCCAGCGGTGTCACTTGACGCTGAAGAAGGAACTGAAGCCGTAACGTGCGAACAAGGGATGGCGAGTGCAGCGATCATTATGCCCCTCGTTCACGGTGGAACTGTTCGAGGAATGATCCCCCTTGATATCTCAGGTCAACATCAAACAGTTACTTCGCCGCCGAGCGGGGCTCAAGTTGCAAGCGGATGGAACAATCATGCAGTTAACGCGAGCCGTTTTGTGTTGCCAAGAAGCAATTTAAGTGAGGTATTCCACGCTTCGCGTCAATCAATTCTTCTTGCCTCTACAGGAAGCGATGTTGTCCCATCGCCAGGTGGTCCAGCGCATAGCGCAAGCGACGAAGCTGAAGTGCTAGCAGCGCTCGTAGAAGCTGGCTACTGGCCCACGGCGCGAGAAATCTTTATTGCTCGGGCCAAACGCCAAACACCTTTAGGTGCTGTCAGCCACGCAGGGCTTGATGTGACTTCGGCCACCATTAGTGCCTTAGGTCGAGCGTTTGACTTAGCGCCCGATGAACAGTTGTTGACAGGACTGGGAGAGTTTGTTGCAGATGGGGCCCGGTGGATTCTTGCCAATCCTGATGAGAACGAACAAGCAGGGCTCAGCGCTGCTCACAAGCTGCTGAAAGCCTTGGGGGCTGACAGGGCCGCTCGCGAGCTTGCGGAATTGATGTCCCCTGAGGTCGAAGCAGAGACAGCAGTGAATCAGGTCGAAGCGACGACAGACGTTTTAGAAATGGCCCGATCAGCCTTCGCTCGACTAGCTGTTGATCCTGAGGCGGCTCTCCTTGCTATGGAACGAATCGCAGCGTTTGCTTCTCCAACAATGAACTGGCCTTCATCTATTGATCCAGTAACTAAGAGAGGAATCGCTGGCGCGGGTCATGATCTGCGGGTTACCGCATGCTTTGTTCGTAGTTTCCTACGACTACTTGTGGATGACTCAACCGATGAACTGCTTTTCGCTCTGGCGTGGCCCAATGAGTGGCTTGGTCAGGGGGTAGAGGTTCATGGAATTCCATCGCGTCACGGCACCGTTTCGTGGGCTGTGAGATGGCATGGAGAACGACCTGCGCTGCTATGGGAGGTGGATGGGCTATCGAAAGACCTGACCATTCGAGTTCCTGGCCTTGATGACTCTTTCGTGGGTAAAGGTTGTGCTGGCGAAGCCTTGTTGCGAGCGGGAGATACACAACCTCAAATTGAAGCAAGTAAAGACGACGGTCTTGGTTCACCCCCGTCGGGCAGCTTTAGTTGAGGCTGAATCGCCGAAATGTGGAGCTAAGGCGACTACTTTTCATTCATGGTCGAAATGTCGTCGCCGACGATGAAGCAAGAGCAGTACTGCTGGAGTCAAGGCGAAACAGTGGTGGTGGGTATCGATGAGGTTGGCAAAGGAGCGTGGGCGGGCCCACTGACTATTGGGGCGGTTGTTCTTCCGCCCTCGGGTCGGGTCAAGGGCATTAGAGACTCCAAGATGCTTACTTCGGATAAACGGGAAAAGCTTTACGACAAAATTGGAGAATGGGCTAGAGGCTGGTCCGTTGGCCATGCTTCTGCTCGAGAATGTGACGAGTTGGGCATGTCCGATGCGCAACGACTTGCTACTCACCGAGCACTTGACCTATTGGCCCTCAAACCCGACAGAGTTTTGGTTGATGGAAACTGGGACTACGTCGATTGGGTGCCGAGCACCACAATCACAAAAGGGGACCAGAGTTGCCTCTCGATAGCAGCGGCATCAATCATGGCCAAAGTCACCAGAGATAGGCTCATGGCGGCCGCTGCGGCAGATTTTCCCGCCTACATGTTTGAGAACAACAAAGGGTATCCCGCCCCACAGCACCTCATCGCTTTAGCGGGCTATGGGCCTTGTGTTATTCATCGAAAGAGTTGGGCATTCATGGATGAACTTGTATGGACGAACTATCGACGCCTCGATCGTCTCCGCATGAATCAGGGAAATCTGTTCGCAGCATGAGCACAGTGAACGAAGCACAACGCAAATATTGGCAAACGCGCCAAGCATGGGTTGATCACCAAGTGCAGATGGACATACAACTCGAATCCTTTGGCATCGCTGCTATGGCAGCGCTTGGAGAGATTACCGAATCAGATGTGCTTGACGTGGGCTGTGGTTGTGGACACACGACCCTTCAACTTCGACAGCGGGTGGGTAACGGGCGTGTAGTTGGCGTCGATATCAGCGCGGCCCTACTAGCGGTCGCACGCTTACGAAGTGAAGGCCAGGTGGATTTTTTGGAGGCTGACGCTCAAATAACTCCGCTTGGCGGCCCTTACGACTTTATTTACTCACGATTTGGGGTCATGTTTTTTGGGGACCCTGTTGCGGCCTTTGAAAACCTTAGGATTGCAGCATCTGATAGAGCGAAACTGAGCTTCGTGTGCTGGCAAGGGCCTGAGGAAAATCCTTGGATTACGGTGCCGAATCGAGCAGCTATAGCCTTAGTAGAAATGCCTCCTCGTGGACCCGACGCACCCGACCCTTTCTCTTTTTCTGATCCCGAACACATCAGGCAAATTCTCGGTCAGGCTGGCTGGCGTGGGATAAATGTTTCGGCCTATAAGACTGAAGTTGCTGTGGGGGGCAGAGTGAACTTACGAGCGGCAGCCTTGCACGCGTTCGAATTTGGGCCGGTGAAGGCAGTTGTGGAGTCTGGTGGGGAGGTATCGAGCGGAGATGTTCTACGCGCTATTGAAGATGCGCTCGCGCCATATGAACGCGATGGAGTCGTGCAACTTCCTGGAGCAGCTTGGGTTGTAACTGCTCAGAATTCATAGTTTGTTCTTAACGGTTAGTGCTTGACTACTCGTTTCGTTGGGTGCCGACCTTGAGTTCTTTAAATGGGCTAGTGGTGTCGATGCCCGGCTCCTTGGGAAGTCCAAGTACTCGCTCGCCAACGATATTCCTCATTACTTCGTCTGAACCACCAGCTATCCGCATTGCTGGTTGGCCGAGGACGAAGCCCGCCCATGAGAAGGTTCCCCACTCGCCTGTGTCGGCAACCAGTCGCGCTTCTAATACATCGGATACAAAATCGCAGGTGGCCTGCATCTGTCGTGTCAATCCCATTTTAGATAACGACATTTCTGGACCTGGAGTTTTTCCGGCTTTAAGAGCATCCAAGCTTCGTTGGTTAGACCATCCGAGTACTTTGCCATAGGTGAAAATGTTCATTAGCTGCTGACGGCTTAGTGAATCGTTGTCGAGCTCAAAGTGTCGCAACATGGCACTCAGCTTCGTGTAGCTGCCGCCACCGCCACCGCTTCCTGAGCCGATCGATGCACGTTCGTTCATCAGGGTGGTTAACGCCACACTCCAACCCTGGTTAACTTCGCCCAAACGGTGGCTATCTGGGATGCGAACGTCACTAAAGAAAACTTCATTGAAATTTGCCCCTCCGGTCATCTGACGTAGGGGTTTTACCTCCACACCCGGTGCATGCATATCAACTACGAAACCGGTTAATCCCTGGTGCTTTGGTAAATCGAAATCTGATCGAGCGATCACCTCGCCAACGTCGCTGTAGTGAGCTCCAGAGGTCCAAACTTTCTGACCGTTCAAAATCCACTCATCACCATCACGGTCGGCTCTCATTTGCAAGCTAGCCAGATCCGATCCGGCTCCCGGTTCGGAGAACAATTGGCAAGAGACCAAATCAGCCCGGTACATCTTGGGTAGTAGCTCTGCCACTACCTCGGGGTTCCCATGAGCGAGAATGGTTGGTGCGACCATTCCCAGACCAATGCCAAAAAAACCACTGTCAGGAACGTCAAACTGGCTTTCTAGGTTTGCCCAGATTCGCTCATATCGACGAGGATGACCACCACCACCGAACTCTGTTGGCCCTGAAATCCACCCGAAACCAGCATCAAATTTTTGAGCTCGCCACTCTTTTGCTGCGGCAAGGTCAAGTTGTTCTTGTTCGCGGTCTACCTCCTCGAACAGAGCAGCATTGTCTGGGCCTTCTCCCCACACAAAAGCCTTCTGCTCTGCTTTGCGTGAGGCGTTGGCTTCAAGGAAGACAGAGGCCTCTGTAGTAAATTGTTCTTCATTCATCTCAGGCATTGGAGATCTCCAGGACAGTTAGAAGTAGCAAATATATTCTCAACCTAGCCCGTAACACGACTAATCTTCCTACTCATGGGTCAACCTGTCCGAGTTGCCGAAAAAACATCTCCTACTAGTCCGGGGACAATACGGTTTGAAACCAATCGCCCTTTAACGGGTATGGGTCACCGTTATTACCACAGTGCGGCAGATTCGTTGAATGAGGAAGATCCAGCAGATGTGCTTGCTGCGCGTCTGTTTGCTCGAGGGGGCATCGACTATTTGCACGTGCATGGCAACGTCGCAACGGTTGATCTAGCTAAGGGGTTTACCTCTGAAGGTATCGTTGACATCATCGTTGGTTTGTTTGCACATTACGAAACATAAATAGGGTAATCGGAGCGAAGTTTTAATCGAACGTATGTTCGGTTAAAGTTGCGGGATGCAAAAAGCATCGTCTTCTGTTCCGCTGACGGATGATTTGCGTCAGATTTCTACTCCGGTCGTGCTTGCTCGGGATCGTACTTTGCCGGTAGTAAATGAATTAGCTGGCTTGTTTCGTGGTGCGGGATTACAGCAGGGATCAACCATTGAAGTTGAGGGAGCAGCAGCGGTCAGTCTGGCTGTTGCTCTAACGGTCGGGGTAACTGGTTCTAACAGATGGGTGGTGGCTGTCGGATTGCCAGAATTGGGTTCATCAGCAGCAGCTGGTCTAGGAGTGCAATTTCAAAGGTGGGCATTCGTTGATCGGCCAAAAGACCAGGCAGGCGAAGTGTTATATGCGTTGACGGGAGCTGTAGATCTTATTTTGGTTGGGCCTGAGGTCAGAATACGAGCGAATCATGGCCGAAAAATTGCGGCGAGGATGCGTGAAAGAGGTACCTCGATTATCACAGTTGGGGATGCCAGCCGTTGTAATTTGCAGCCGAGCCTCCGTGTCAGAGTCAACCGAACCGAGTGGATAGGTTTACAACGTGGTCATGGTCGGTTGGATTCTCGCAAAGTAGAGATAGAACTAGTTGACCGAAATGGCGACTCCAACCATCGTCGACAACTTTTGTGGCTTCCTGATAGTCAAGGTCATCTGAGTGTTGCAAAGCAAGATAATGAATGGACGGGTCAATCAGAATCCTGTTCTCGCGGGGAACAAAAAATTCTGACTGACTTAGATGAACAGATTCCCTGGGCTAGTTAGGTGAACCTTTCACATGGTTTGGCGGATACTCGGACATTGTTTCTAGTTGTTCCTCATTGGCGGACTATCGCTACGGGGGTTACCTGTGACATTCCCGCCGTTGTTTTGAATAACAATCGGGTTATCGATGCAACGCCTGGAGCGGCTAGACACGGAATTGAGCTAGGGATCCGCCGCCGAGAAGCTCAGTCGCTCTGTCCAGGTCTAGAAATCATCGTTGACGATGAGGCGCTTAACAACACCAGATTTGCCTCTATTGCCGTGGCTCTTGAGTCAGTAACTCCAAGATTAGAAATCACGACTGGTGGTAAATGTTCTTTCCTAACTCGAGGGCCCTGCCGTTACTTCGGTGGCGATCAAGCTCTTGCACAGATAGTTGTGGATCGAGTTTCCGAAGCTTTGTCCACAATGGTTGGTGTCAGGGAATTATCTGCTGCTATTCAGCCGAGAGTTGGAATAGCTGATAGTCGATTTGCGGCTTCTTTAGCAGCTATTTCATCGAGCGTTTCATGCGTCCAGATCGTTCCACCAACTACTAATGCTGATTTTCTCTCCTCCTTTCCGGTTGATGCTCTAGCTGATGGAGATTCGCCATTGCCGGACGCTGATGACCTTGTTGGTGTGTTCCAGCGCCTCGGTTTAGAAACTCTAGGAGATATCGCTTCTCTCCCTAAGGAAGAGCTATATGCGCGATTCGGTACATCAGGCTCTTTAGCGCATCGATTATCTCGAGGAATGGATGGCAGAACTCCAATCTTGCAACCCATTTCTAGTCTTATGTCTGGAGAAAGCGACATTGACCCTCCCGCGGATCATCTAGAAACGGTTGTGTTCTCCGCTAAAGCCTTAGCTAATGGAATTCATCAACAACTGTCTGGTGAAGGTTTGGTGTGTGTTGGGGTCCTCATAGAAGTGGAATCAGATCATGGTGAAGTTTCCAGCCGGCTATGGCGTCATGAGCATCAGTTCACTCCAACTGATATAACCGACCGAGTTCGTTGGCAACTTGAAGGTTGGTTTCGTTCGGAAGCTGCTCCCACCGGACCGTTAACTTTGATTCGGTTAGTAGCTGACGAAGTAATACCTGACGATGGTTATCAGTTGGGATTTTGGGATAAGGAGACACCAAATGATGAACGTGCTATCCGGTCTTTAACGCGTATCCAGGGAATTCTCGGGTCAGATGCAGTGACCATTGTCCATCATGGGGGAGGTCGACGATTGTCCGACATCGAACAACGAATTCCGTTAGCAGCTACGACATTTGATCCTGATCGCCCCATTGTTTTGCCTGAGTCTTCGGTGGCGCCGTGGCCGGGTCGACTTTTGGCTCCATTACCTGCAGTTGTTTTGAGTCAAGCTCAAGAACTGGAAGTAACAGATAATCAAGGCCGTTGTGTCCGAGTCACTGGACGTGGGCGGGTGGAAGGAACCCCAGTTCAAGTTCGGAGCAAAAATTTTGGTTCTCATTCGGTTGTTGCCTGGGGAGGTCCTTGGTTTCTCGAAGAAAGATGGTGGGATTCCTGTAGAAAAACCAGACAAGCTAGGTTCCAATTTCTACTTGCTGATGGAACAGCGCACCTTTGCGTTGTTGAAAATAGTCGATGGTGGCTTGAAGCATCCTACGAGTAGCCAACGTTTGCTGTTATAAACCAAAGATCGACAACTAACGACCATTGGTCGACCAGTGCCATGGCTCACTCGGCAAATTCCGCAGTCCGTACTTTGCAGCGTTTCGTTTCAGCCATCGATAACCGGATGTGTTACTCCACAAGGCACGACCGTTCTGTGTGAAGTCTATTGCTAGGCCTCTTTCATGCATCGAAGCACCCGGGCGCGCGGTTGGAGGACGGCATTGGTAGGAAGGTTTTCTATAGATAGCCCATTCGCTTGTCCCACAATGTGCTCGCCGCAGGTTTATTTGAGATTGAGAACTGCGGTAGCCGCCGCCGCCAAGTCTGATTCCGTCTCTTGAAGCAGCTTGAAGTAGAGCGAGAAGTTTGTCAGCGATTGATTCGTGAACTCGGATGCCCCAGACCGTGGTTAGTTCAGACTTATCGAAATTCACCGATGTGGGTGCATCAGCGATACCGAGAAGTCGTCTTCGTCGAGCTTCTTCTGCCTCTCTGCGTTTCCGTTCAGCTTCCCGTCGAAGACGTTCCTCCTCAGCCCGCTTTGCTTTTTCCGCCTTGATAACTCGCGTTAAGTTGGTTTGCTCAGCTTTGATTTTGTCTGACATTTCAGCATCGAGCTCGGCTAATGCAGCGGCTTCGTATAGCCGTGCCTCGAGCCGGTTTTCTGCGTCAAAAACAATCTGGTCTTGAAGGTCAACTGCTTCAAATAGCTGATCAAGTTGTATTTCTGCTTCTAACTTAAGTTGCTCGCGTTGTTCAACAGCTTCGTTAAGAGCCTTTGTCGCGACTTCGGTATCGATCTGGAGAGCTCGTAATTCATCGGATGAATTATTGATGTCGCCGAACGCCGCGCCGATGAGAGTTTGCACACGAGCTGCTTTGTAGATATCTCCGGTCCTCGCTAGACCAAACGAACCTTCGACTGTTGAGTCCCGTCCTATGTAGGTCTGAAGGGCAAGTTCGTTAACTTGGTCGCTTAGGGTCGATTGTTCCCTGGCTAGATCTTCTGACCTTCTTTCCGCTGCGGCTACCGCAAGGGTGGCACCCTCAAGGGCTCGCTCGGCAAGAGTCAGATCATCCCGCTGTTCGGCGACTAAGAGTTCTAGGTCGGCAAGTGCTTGTTCGACCTCTTCTACTTCAGCCGAAGCGGTGTCGACAACGCGGGCCTGATTCAAAATTTCAGCCTGAAACTCGTCACGCTCTTTACGTAATTGCTGCACTTGCTTTTCTAGAGCTGCTTTTTCTTTGCGTAATTGGGCGCTGCTTTTACCTGCGCTGCTCGCAGAAGGGATTGCCAAAAAAGTCCCAGCGAGTACCACTGCGATGGCTACTGCTGAAAATCGGCGTGCGCGCGACAGGTCCACATTCCTTTGTTCGTCGTTGCAGTTCAAAGGTACCGATCAAGTTGGCAGTGTGGGTATCGCCCTTGCTAAATAGCTTCGTCTATGACACCGTTCCGCAGAAGGCCGATGCCAGGGACTTCAAACTCGACCTGGTCACCAGCGCTCAACCAGACTGGTGGCTCCATGGACCCGCCTGTCCCTTCAGGTGAACCAGTAGCGATAATGTCGCCTGATTCGAGGGGCATAATCTGCGACATGTATGCCACTAATTCTTCGACGCTAAAAATCATTTCGCCTACGCGGGAATGTTGTCTTTGTTCACCATTTACCCGAGTGGTAACCGACAGACTCGAGGGATCTGAAAGTAAATCGCTGGTAACGATCCAAGGTCCGCATGACCCCGAGTGGTAAAAATTCTTCCCGGCAGCTACGCCGTGCCTTTGCCAATCTCGGACCGAACCATCGTTCAATATTGTGTATCCAGCGATGTGTTCTAGAGCATCAGACTCAGAGATATGCCTCCCTGAGCGACCGATTACTACAGCGAGTTCTACCTCGTAATCCAGTTGGGCCGATGCTATGGGCCGCACCAAAGGTGCGTTGTGGGCAACGAGCGACCCGGGAGGCTTATTGAAATAAACGGGCTGTTTGGGCAACTTCACTTCGCCGCCCAGCGGGTACTTCTTGTGATAGTTCAATCCAGCGCAAAGTAGCCGACGTTGATTGGGAATTGGAATATCAAAAGAAATTGTTTCCCATGGGTGATCGGCGGCGGCGTCTTCGAAAGCTCTCAATTCGTCTACTGCGCCCAAACAACTTCCTAAATCCCTGCTATCCGTTCTCAATCCCAGGTCTATGACCCCGTCTTCGACCCCAATCCCGAAGCTAGGTTGACCGTCAACAATAAAGCTAAGAAGTCGCATCCCATGACCCTACATATACCCGGGGCTTACCGTGAGATCTGATTAGCTTTCGGATAGTGAAACCCAAAGCCGTAATCTTCGACGTAGGAGGAGTTCTATTGGAATCTCCGTTCTTGGCAGCTCTGCGCTGGGCTCAAGACTGGGATATCCCTCTAGATGCGCTTAAAACGATTTTCGGCGAATATTCCCAAGCATCCTCCTCCGATCAGTCACCCATGTGGCATGAAGTGGAGTGTGGTCGCGTTGAATTGGCCACGTTTGTGTCGGAGATGCAAAGGACGCTAGGGGCAACATTGCCTTTGAGTCACAAGGCCAGAACGTTAACCGCCGACGATTTCAACCCATTCGCTGGCGGAGAACCCTTGGCTACGATGATCGAACTCGCCGACGAAGTTAGAGATAGGGGACTTAAGACTGGGATTTTGACTAACAACGTCAGGGAATGGGGTGCCTGGAGAGACAAGATCCCCATCGACGGATTCGACGCAGTTGTTGACTCCTGTGAGGTCGGTATTAGAAAACCAGACCCGGATATTTACCTTCTGATTTGCAAAAAGTTATCTTTACCGCCGAGTGCCTGTCTCTTCCTTGACGACCACCCAGCGAATGTCGAAGCAGCAGTATCGGTCGGTCTTGATGCGTTGTTAGTTACTCAAGACTTGGACGCCGTAGCCTCAGAAGTTCGATCCCGTTTCTAATCAGCGCGAAGCTCTCGCACCGGTTCCCCTCCGCTGTCGCGAATAGTTCGTTCGGCTCGCTCGATGTCGGCTCCGTGGAGAATCCCTATCCATCCTGGCAACTCAAGAGGGACCTCGGGTTTGCCGGGTCGGAGCACTAAACGAGCCTCAGTATCCACTCCCCACTCACAACTCAGCGAAGCGCTCTGTCCTCTGATAGCGACTAGATGCAAACCAGCTTTAGTAGCAACCAAAACCGATCGTCTTCGACGCGCAAAGTGGTCCCAACCGGCAAGCAAAGATAGGACTAAGGGCAAAAGGGTGCTCCACGATGCAGCCAGCACGAAGCCCAGAGCACAGATAGCAGATCGTGCGATTAACTCCTTCTTCTGTGTGGAAACCAACGCAGGGTCGCTTATGGCAACCCCTGATCTCACTTCGTTAGTGAGAATCTGAGCTACTAGTGCTCGATCTGCGAGGGAACGGCGATTCATCAAAAGACCGATACGAAGACGACGAAAGAACGATTTCTGACTGCGGCTACGAAACCCACACTGCTGGCTTTCGGCTATACCAGGACGAAACGTTCTCAAGCTGTTGACCGACTTGAAGTAATAAGGATTCTCCGTGCATGGCCGCCGCTAACTGAACTCCTATCGGCAGTCCGTCGTTACTTGTATGCATCGGTAAAGAGATTGCGGGCTGGCCGGTAATGTTGAATTGAGCGGTGAAGAGAAGCAATTCTCGGAGGCGTTTCGTGCCTGTCGTTGGATCTCGCAACTCTCCAAGTTTCGGCGGAGGTTCAGCGATGACAGGAGTCAGCAATAGATCGAACTCTTGCCACCACTTGGCCATTTCTCGACTATAAGAATGAAACCATTCGACAGAAGCCAAGTAGTCGGTCGCTGAATAGGTTCGCCCGAGTTCAACTAGAGCTTGTGTGTCGGCCTCCATATCGCCAGTCTTAAACCTTCTACCAATAGCGTCCTCTAGTTTGTCAACTGAGAAAGCCTCGTTTGAAGCTAAAACAACTTTGAAGTGGTCGAACAAATCATCGTCGAATAATGCAGCCGGTTTGGCTATTTCAACGAAGTGGCCGAGATCTTGGAGCGCTAGCGCAGTTTGCTCGACGGCCACAATGCAATCAGGGTGGACCGGTCCCCAGGATGACTCTGTGGCCAGCCCTATCCTTAGCTGTCCTGGGACTTCAGATATTGTCTGTTCGAAAGACATCGCGGGAAGCGGAGCCCAATATGGGTCTCCGGGCCATGGTCGAGAAATTCCATCCAGAACTCGCGCGGTGTCGCGGATGGTTCTGGTGACAACGCCGTCGATCGCTGCTCCTGCCCATGCCTCACCAATTTTTGGGCCAAAGGAAACTCGACCCTTGCTGGGTTTTAGCCCAACTAGCCCACATTCTGATGCTGGAATGCGAATAGATCCGCCGCCGTCATTTGCATGAGCGATGGGAACAATGCCAGCAGCCACTGCAGCTGCGGACCCACCGCTTGAACCCCCGGTTGAGTGATTAATGTCCCAAGGATTTCGACAGACACCATGAGAAACAGGTTCGGTTGTCACGGTTCCACCAAACTCTGGTGTATTTGTGCGGCCAAAATTCACCAGGCCTAGCTGTTGAAACATTGTCGCTAGATGGGTTGTGTAGCCAGCCCGGAAGTCGGAATCGCGCAGTGCAACGTTGCCTGCGTGGTAGGGATCGCCTTCGGTCATAACGGTCAAATCCTTGGTGAGAAATGGCACCCCCCACAACGTTGCTGTCTTTGAGGCGCCCTGGTTAGACATCTCCGCTGCTGCAGAGCGAGCCCGTTCGTCTAGTCGATGAATGATTGCGTTGAGCTTTGGATTAACGACATCCGCTCGGGCGATAGCGTCTTCTAGAAGTTCCGTGGGTGAAGCTTTGCCCTGTTGTACGAGGTGAGCAAGCTCAACTCCGTCTGTGACTTCATTCTGCATAAAGGAAAAGTACTCCGAACTGAGTTGGCTTTCTTGACTTTGATCGAACATATGTTCGATCATGGGCGTATGGGCTTCAACAACCGGGCTATGTCATGGCGAGAACTTGAGCGTCGACTTTCAGATCGCCAAGTAACACCTACAGATGTTTCTTCGAACGGATTTGAAGAAGATGGTGAGTCAGGTAGTAGGACACGCGAACTGAATTCTGGGCCGCATAGAGCGCAAACTGTGAGGAAGTCAATTCCTTATGCCGAGTTACATGTGCATTCGCATTTCAGTTTCCTTGATGGTGCCTCAAGCCCCGAGGAATTGGTTCGGGAGGCTGCGCGACTCGAACTCGAAGCCTTGGCTTTAACAGACCACGGAGGCCTATACGGCGTTGTTCGATTTGCCGAATGCGCACGAGAAGTTGGAATTCCAACAGTTTTTGGCGCTGAGATCACGATAGATGCTTGGGGGTCTGAAGAGTGCTTGTCTTGTGAGGTAACGCCTAGAAACACATCTCGCGTTGGTTCCGTTGATCCGCCAGGCAAACGTCTTGTTGTATTGGCGCGTCACCCCGCTGGGTATGCGTCGCTTTCGGCTCTTTTGGCGCGAAGTCAAATGGCGGGAGAAAAAAATTCACCACGTCTATCCATGTCCGAATTACTTGATGCAGTGGATTCTCACCGAGGTGATTGGGCAATACTTACTGCGGGTCGCCGGGGTGTGGTACCTGCTGTGCTTCAGAGAAAAGGTTTAAGGGAAGCAAAAAAAGAACTTTGTCGAGTAGTTGAAGCTGCTGGGAGAGAAAATGTTTTTGTTGAACTTTGGCGCCATGGTGATCCCTCTGATGATGCTCGAAATGATTACTTGGCTGACCTAGCGGTTGAACAAAAAGTTGGTTTGCTCTGCACAAATGCCGTGCATTACGCCACCCCGACTCAACGCCACTTAGCGAGAGCAATGGCAGCAATTCGAAGTCGCCAGTCTCTTGAACAAATGGATGGGTGGCTCCCCGGTAATGGTTCCGCTCATTTACGGTCAGGAGTTGAACAACAACTTTGGTTTACTCGGTATCCCGGCGTTGTTGAGACTTCTATGGAATTAGGACTTGATTGCGCTTTTGATCTGTCGCTTGTTGCTCCAAAGCTTCCTCCATATCCGTGCCCCGATGGTTTAGACGAAATGGCGTATCTAAGAAAGATTGCTTATGAAGGAGCTCGAAATCGCTATGGGATTCAATCTGCTGAAAAAGTTCTCGGGGCTTGGCAACAGATTTATCATGAACTGGACCTCATTCAGCAGCTTGGATTTCCTGGCTATTTTCTAGTGGTCTGGGACATAGTTTCGTTCTGTCGAAGCCGAGATATTCTCTGTCAAGGTCGGGGCTCAGCTGCTAATTCAGCCGTTTGTTATGCCCTTGGGATTACAAACGTTGATGCTGTTTCGCTTGGACTTTTGTTTGAGCGATTTCTGTCGCCTGAACGAGATGGACCTCCAGATATTGACCTTGATATTGAGAGCGGAAGACGCGAAGAAGTAATCCAATACGTCTTTGACCGGTATGGCAGGGAACACACAGCTCAGGTTGCGAATGTGATTACCTATCGAACTCGATCAGCAGTTCGTGATGCTGCTCGGGCGTTGGGTTACGACTCCGGACAACAAGACGCGTGGTCTAAATCTTTTGATCACCATCAGGAAGTTCATTCGCGACAAAGAACTGATGATGAAAACCATAAACCGATACCTGCTGATGTTTCGCGGTTGGCGTTAGAAATTGAGCGAGCGCCGCGTCATCTAGGTATTCACTCGGGGGGGATGGTGATCTGTGATCGTCCCATAGTCGAAGTTTGTCCGGTTGAATGGGCGCGAAAAACCAAAAGGTCTGTGTTGCAGTGGGATAAGGATGATTGTGCTGCCGTTGGGTTAGTGAAGTTCGATTTGCTTGGATTAGGGATGTTGTCAGCACTACATGCTGCTGTGGATTTGATAGCTCAAACCCACGGAGTGGATGTTGATCTTGGAGCTTTACCTCAAGAGGAAGAGGTTTATGACATGTTGTGTCGTGCTGACTCGATTGGTGTGTTCCAAGTCGAATCACGGGCACAAATGGCCACTCTTCCCAGGCTTCGTCCGCGCTGTTTTTACGATTTAGTTGTTGAAGTTGCGCTTATCCGCCCTGGCCCTATCCAAGGTGGCTCTGTGCATCCTTATATTCGTCGTCGCAATGGAGAAGAGACCGTCACGTATCTCCATCCTCTTCTTGAACCAGCTCTTTCCAAAACCCTCGGAATTCCGCTTTTTCAGGAACAGCTGATGCAAATGGCGATTGATGTAGCGGGTTTCACAGCGGCCGAGGCCGATGAGTTGCGCCAAGCAATGGGTGCTAAGCGCTCTCGAGAACGAATGGAGCGTCTTCGGTGTCGGCTGTACGAGGGCATGTTGGAACGAGGAATTGAAGGCAAAGTAGCTGACCAGATTTGGGACAAAATGGTTGCTTTCGCTAATTATGGATTCCCGGAAAGTCATTCAGTTTCGTTCGCTCACCTTGTTTACGCCTCGTCATGGATTAAGTATCACTATCCGGCGGCTTTTTGTGCTGCGCTACTTAACTCTCAGCCGATGGGTTTTTACTCGCCACATTCGTTAGCCCAAGACGCAAGACGCCATGGGGTAAAGGTCCTCACTCCGGACCTCAATGCTTCAGCGGATCAAGCGATACTTGAAGCTTGTGACGAATCGATCAATGGAGTGGCTGTCAGGCTTGGTTTCTCATCTGTTAGAGGTATCGGTGCAGATCTAGCTTTTGAAATTGCTGCTACCGGGCCGTATAAGGATTTAGAACAATTATCTAGACGCACCGATGCATCTCGTAAACAACTGGAAGCGTTGGCTACGGCAGGAGCTTTCAGTTGTTTCGGGTTTACACGTCGCGAAGCATTATGGGCAGTGGGCGCAGTTGCCCAATCGCGTTCAGATCGCCTCCGCGGAATCGTGACCGGTGTTTCTGCTCCGTCCCTGCCAGGCATGTCATTGCGAGAGGAAGCAGTTTCTGACTTGTGGGCTACTGGCATAGCTCCAAATGGGCATCCGACTCGATTCGTTCGTGAAGTACTTAAAAGTAGAGGTGTAGTTACCGCAGCTGACCTCTCAAATTGTGAGCTTCGTAAGGTCAAAGTGGCAGGTGTGGTGACTCACCGCCAACGTCCTGCGACAGCATCTGGAACAGTTTTCGTCAATCTTGAAGATGAGACGGGACTCATCAATGTCATTGTTTCAAGCGGTTGCTGGTTACGGTTCCGGTCCATTCTTCGCTCTCAACCGGCACTTACTGTAACTGGCAGACTCGAACGACATGAAGGAGTCGTAAACGTTATTGCTGAACGAATTGAGACATTAAGTGTTGACTCAACTATCGCGAGTCGAGACTTTCGATGAATAAGATCCTCAGCCAAGAGGTCGACCAAACGGACGTTTCTCTTGCCAGCTTTCCATGAACGCTTCCGCCTTGTAACACGCCGCCATGAAAGTGCCGTCCTCGTGATCGACAATCTCCTCAAGCAGTCCGTTCACAGTTTCGGTCGTAGAGTCTCGTAAGACGTCATGGCTAGTCTCCTCCGAAGCCCACCAAGCCAGCATCGGACCTACCCTGGTAAGGAAATCAGGGGCGACCGGAGCGCCGTTCTTTCTCAAAACGGCCAATGCCTTAGATGAAACAGCAGCTGCGGAAGTGGCGATGATTGGTGTGTCGCTAGAGCTAGTAGCACCCTCGCCGGATATGGCGCCTGGCTTTGAGCCAACAAAAATAGCGTCCAGATCAGCATTCCAGATCTGCCAGGGTTTCCCCACGGTACCTAACTGCTCAACGCAACTGGCCCCCGATTGCATCCAAGCATCAGCGAGGGTCGCACTATCGAAGTCGCCCGACACGCATCCTTTAGCAGTTGAAATTGTGTGGATTTTGCCACCACGATTTTCGACTTCTCTTGCGATCGCAAGACCAATCTGATCGAAGCCTTCTATTGCTACCTGCCAGTCACTATCGGATTTCTGAAATCGAGAAGCACAGGTCACCGCGCCGACAGCGACCAACTCGTCTTCGAAAGCAACACCTTCACGATCGCTCTTCGCGATCGGGTTGCGGTTGTCGTAACGGAGCACAGGAGCGAGTAAAGCGTTATCGAGTCGTAGGCCGGGACCAGTAAGCAGTTGTTGAGATTCGAATTCACTAGCTAACTCTTCGGCAAGGGCGGCGACGGCTCCTTCTGTATCTTCGGGATCGACCTTCAAGCCGATCGTTGCACCGCTTTTGCGCTGTTCGGTCAAACCAAACACATATGTCTGGTGCCGTACCAACATCTCTGCGTTACCTGGGGCGAGTTTGGCGCCTAAGCGGGTTGGCCCAACGTAGGTTTCTGCGTTGGGGAGATCGTAAATAACGAAGCCTTGGGTTGATTCCAGTTGCTTAATTTCCACAACTGAATTGTGCCACTTACGCAGCGCTTGGGCACTAAGCACCCCTAAAGTCAGGATGTTCGGGTAGCTGCTGTCAACTAAACCTCCCTGTAAGAGAGATTCAATGCGATTTTCTGAAGCAATGGAGATGCAAGAAAGAGAACCGGGTCGGCTAGTCGCCAATTTTGATCGTTCCTGGTGGGTCGTGAATGGTCCCAACGGAGGGGTTATTGGTGCGTTGATGGTGAGAGCAGCTCAGTACTACTTGGCTCAGGACCGTTGCGTTCGGACCGTAACTACTCACTTCGTGTCTGCCCCTAAGGAAGGTCCGGTTACCCTCGAAGTAACGGTTGAACGACAAGGAAAAATAGCCGGCTTCGCTTCAGTGCGAATGGTTCAGGACGACCGTCTGATAGCGACTTCGTTAGTCGCCGTTGCGGCCGTGGACCGAGTGGCGCACCACTGGGAACAGCGAAACTTTCCGAAACTCCCAACACTGGAAAACTGTTGGCTCATGAAAACCACTCCACCGTTGGTTCCCTTGCACAGCCGATGGGACCGACGTTGGGGTTTGGGAGTTCCCGGAGTGCCAGAAACTTCGACAGTTGCTGGTGGATACGAAGCTGGGGGGTGGATTCGACTCTCCGAGCCCGAGCCTTACGATGAGGCTCTACTCGCGGCCATGGCAGACGCGTGGGTTCCAGCAATTATGGCCCACACCGATTTTGCTGTTCACGCACCAACTCTTGAGTTAACGGTGCAGTTTCGCGCCGATCCCAGGGAACTTGATATGACTGCAGAGACATACTGCGCTGCAGTTTTCCGGCAACTCTCGGGCCGCGAAGGATTTATCGACGAAACGGGCGAGATATGGTCGCCTGACGGACAACTTTTAGTTCTTTCGCGTCAGCTAGCGGTGCTGCTTCCCAGGGATGATGACATGGTTGGTAAGTGGGAATTTGTTGGTCCCTAGTCTCATGAACATTCCTGAGTTAACGTCAAAGTTGTGATGCGCTGGCTTCTACCTGCATTGATAGTACCTATGTTGATTGCTGGAGCATGTCGTGGTGACTCAGAGCAGGCGCCGCTTACGCAAGCGCAAGACGTGGTTACCGAATCTTCGGTTGAGGGTAGGGCGTTGGCCTCTTTCGAAACGACCGAAAATGATTCTGCGGTCGGAAAGTTGGCTCCCATCGCCACGGGTTTAGATCTACTAACGAACGAATTAGTTCGTGTGGCGCCGCAAGGTCGGCCTCTTGTAGTGGCGTTTTTTGCTCACTGGTGTCCTCACTGCCAAACAGAAGTAGCCGCACTTACAGAGTGGCTGTTGGCAAATCAATTGCCGTCAAACGTTGATCTGATTGCTATTTCGACGTTTGAAGCTCCGGAACGTGGAAACCATCCTCCTGCTAGATGGCTCAAGGATGAGGGATGGAAGCACCCCGTAATTGCGGATTCGAGCTCCCTGGCGCTTTCAGATGCCTTCGGTGCAATGTCAGTCCCTTACTTCGTGTTTATTGAGGCTGACGGGACAGTTGCTTTTCGCATCAGCGGAAATCTAGGTCCGCGTGAACTCTCGGCAGCTATGAAACGTCTAGCCGGTACCGCTATCTGACGGATTCGAGGGTTAATGGAAAAGGAGACCCGCTGAGGGGCGATCCAGGTGCCACCCTAGAGCCATGCGTCTTCTTCCTACTTCACCGCGGCTGCAAAGTCGTGACCGTAGGAAAGAGTCGCGTTTTCGAGTTCGGCGGCCCACCAGGGTCCGCGACTTACTTGGCCCCGACAGGATTGGCGTAAGACAAAGTTTGGTTGCGTTGGGCTTCAGCAGCCTCACAGCGGTTGTTGCTGGAGGATTCTTAGCAGCCATGACCGGAACCCTTGAACGGTATCCGGGCCTTCTTGTTTTAGTGCCAGCAGCGATCGGGATGCGCGGAAATATCTTCGGGGCGTTGGGGAGTCGATTAGCGACTTCCATTCATGCTGGAACTTTCCGGATGTCTCGACGACCAGAGACGTTGGTCATGCAGAATGTTTTTGCCTCAGGAGTCTTGTCGCTAATTACGGCAGTGGCTCTAGCGGTGCTGACAAAAATTCTGTCTCCGATCTTTGGACTCGAGTCGGTTGTCGCTATCACTGACCTACTGGTGCTGTCGGCGGTCGGCGCTTTGCTTTCATACGTTGTGTTGATCGCGGTTACCCTCGCCTTGGCTGCTCGATCTGCAGAACGTGGATGGGATCTAGACGACGTCAACGCCCCGTTGGTGTCTGCGGTAGGCGATGTAGTAACGCTGCCTGCGCTACTAGTGGCTAGTTTGCTCTTGGAAATTACTGTCTTACCAAAGATGTTCGCGGTCATTTTGATTTTATTGACTGGCATAAGTCTTTGGTGGGGACGACGTACCACGTTGATGGTCATGCGACAGGTGCTACGCGAATCTTTGCCCATCCTTCTCACCACCGGAATTCTGTTGGTGATTGCTGGGGTAGTAATAGAGCACGAGTTGTCGGCTTTTGTTGCAAATCGAGCAATGTTTATTTTGGTTCCGGCTTGCCTTGCCACGGCGGGGGCAATTGGGGGGATTTTGTCGGGTCGGCTTTCCTCTAAATTTCATCTCGGATTGATTGAACCAACAGTGATCCCTGGTCGGCTGGCGCGCCGGGACCTGATAGCGGGTCTGGTGTTTGCACTGCCGGTACTAATTCTGAACGGTCTATTAGCCCAAACGGCGAGTCTGATTTTTGGATTTCAGTCGCCGGGCATGGTCTCTCTCGTGTGGATGTCAACGATTGGTGGATCGATAGCAACATTGATCGCCGGAGGTATTGGCTATTACGGCACGGCTATAGCTGTGCGAGCTGGAGTTGATCCCGACACCTACGGAATGCCACTTGTAACGAGTTCTGTCGACCTTGGTGGGGCGGCAGCTCTGGTACTTACGATCGGTTGGATGGGCTTGTCATGAAGATCCAGCGATGGTTACCGGGAGGCAGCCTTCGAGTCCACGAATTTAATTTTGTACACCCACTATGTTCCTATTGCCTAGCCTGTGAGACACACCATGGATGACAAACCAAGGAATTTGAAGACCTTGCTAGCCGAGTCGAAAGACGCCTCGGAGCTTATGGTCGATCTTGCCTACGCGGCCTTATATTTCGATGACGAGGGGATGGCCGAAGCTGTTCTTGGTTTAGAAGAAGAGATGTCTGACCTCGTTCATGAGATGCGATCTCTAGCCATGCTTGCAGTTCGTCATCCCCGTGAAGTCGATGGAATGAGTTCGGTCTTGCAGGTTGTCTCTTCGATCGAACAAATAGCTAACGCTGCGGTCGATATATCCAAGATTGTGCTTCGTAACATTGGCATTCCTCGGGCATTGGTGGTTGATCTAGCGCAGGCCGCTGAGGTATCGCACCGTCTAGTTGTGGCTGACGGTAGCCATCTGGCCAACCGTCCTCTTTCCGATATGGAGTTACCGGTAGTTGTTGGTATGCGCGTGGTTGCTATTCAACGAGGTAGACGTTGGCTTACTGATATTGGTGGGGACGACATCGTTGAGGCTGGCGACGCCTTGTTTATGAGAGGTGAACCGGCTGGGATTGTTCGGCTCCGAGAGCTTGCCGCCGCTCCGCCGTGGTTACCGCCAGTTGTCGAAACGTCAAGCCTGTTAACTGACCTTGATAGAGCCGTTGACACGCTGGTCGAGATGAAAAATATTTCTGAAACAGCTATTGGTTTGGCGTATTCCGCGTTGGTTCTGCAGGACCTTTCGTTAGCTAGAGAGGTACGAGCGCTCGAAGAGCGTTTGGACGCGATGAAGGTGTCATTGCAGACTTGGGTACTTCGAGCGGCTGCTGACGACGTTGATCCTTCAGAATTGCGCGGTTTACTTCACTTAGCTGAAGCTGCGGAAGATATTGGCGATCAGGCCCTTCAAATTGTTTCTCTCGTACTTGATCAAGAGGACGTTCACCCGGTTTTGGCGCTAGCGCTCGGCGATACCGATGATGTCGTAGTTCAAGTTCCGGTGGCGCCTGGTTCAAGTGCTGATGATGCGACTCTCGGTTCGCTTGGGCTGGCTGTTGATCCGGGCTATCACGTTCTTGCTGTCCGTCGCGCTTCTGGGTACATCTATAACCCGAGGAAGACGGTGACGTTGAGAGCTGGCGATGAACTTCTCGCATCGGGCCCCGAAGAAGGACGGGAACGTCTCGCTTCGCTCTGCGGATATGCAGTTGCCATAGATGAAGAAACGGGCATGGTGGAACTTAGTCCGGCTCCCTAATTTGAACCTCGAATAACTGTCCTCGCCGGCGGTGATTGCTAGTTTTGCTTTGATGTCGCTGTCGCTTCTTACAGTCCATGCTCACCCCGATGATGAATCGTCAAAAGGCGCGGGAACAGTTCGTCTCTACTCGTCGCAAGGTATTCGTACGACGTTGGTTTGTTGCACGGGAGGTGAAGTAGGTGACATTCTCAACCCGGCGATGGATAGTCCAGAAGTGAAGGAAAATTTGGCTTCAGTGCGTCAGGCAGAGCTTGACTCTGCTGCGGCCATTATCGGCTACGACGAAGTTGTCATGCTTGGCTACCGAGATTCGGGAATGCCCGATAGCGAGGCGAATAATCATCCTGACGCTTTCGCTAATGCAGATCTAGATGTCGCGATCGGAAAGCTAGTAGAGGTTATTCGCCGTGTGCGGCCTCAAGTAGTAATGACCTACCCCGAGGTTCAGAACCGCTACCCACACCCGGACCACCTTCAGGTGACCGCTATAAGCATTCCGGCATATGAGAGAGCGGGAGATCCCTCCTGGTATCCCGAATCAGGAGAGCCCTATGAGCCGTTGAAGTTGTATGCCCCCATATGGTCCAAGCAAAGACTTCTGCTTACTCACCAAGCTTTTCTGGACCGCGGACTTGAATCTCCCTATGACGACAAATGGTTGTCGGGAAGGGACAGAGATGATCGGATTAACGCAATGGTCCCAGTTGATAACGCGGTAAGAAGAAAAGCGTTGCTTGCTCATGCGACCCAAGTAGATCCCAATTCGCCCTTCTGGTTCGGTTTACCCGAAGAAGTTCAAGACGCAATCCACCCTTACGAGGAATACATGTTGCTGAGGTCTCGCATTGAGACGGACCAATTTGAAGACGATTTGTTTGCGGGCTTACGAGATCGGACCGGAGATCCAGGTGAGTAAATTCCTTAGCGAAGAATTTGTTGCTCAGTGGGCGACCACACAACGTCCGAAGCTTGGTAACTCGAGCGGCATGATAGTTGCCAAGATTGAGGGTGCTCCCGACGGAAAGATCGCGGTTACCGTTCTCTTAGAAGACGGATTAATTACTGAGGCCTACTTGGGTTCGGGCCGTGGTCGCGATTTAGAACTGACCATTCCCTACGAATTAGCTATTGATTTGTTTCGGCACAGTGCCGATCCTGCGGCGGAATACATGAAAGGCCGCCTAAAAATGAATGGGGACATGACGCTTTGGCTCGAAGTGCTACCAGCATGGCGATCGCGAGTCATCGACAATAAAGAGCCAAAACTGGCGAACCACACTGAATTCTGATTGCTAGGTAAGAGAATCTGATTTGCTCTCTTACATGCGTTGAATAATTGTCCCCGTTCCGAGACCGCCACCGCAGCACATCGTTACGAGCCCGAACTCCTTGTCGGCACGGTGCAGTTCGTGAACTGCCTTGGTCATCAAAATTGAACCGGTGCCTCCAAGAGGGTGACCTAAAGCTATTGCTCCACCATTGGGATTAACGGTGTCCATATCCGGGCTCATTTCACGCGCCCAGGCCAGAACTACCGACGCAAATGCTTCATTAATCTCCACTACATCAATGTCGCTCATCGACATGCTGTTTCGTTCGAGTAGGTGATGAGTTGCTTCGATTGGGCCCGTCAACATAAGGACAGGGTCGCTTCCAACTAAGCAGGTATCAATAACTCGACCTATCGGCTTCAACCCTTGCTCTTCGGCCTTTTCGGCGGTCATCAAAAGCACAGCGCCACTTCCGTCGCTGATCTGTGATGAGGCACCAGCTGTATGCACCCCATCTTCCATCACCGGGCTTAGCTGCGAGAGTGCTTCAAGAGTAGTAGGTCGAATCCCACCGTCTTTTGAGACGCGTTGTCTCTCTCCGGTATCGATGCCTTCTTCGTCGAGTACTGGAACATCAATTTCGACTATTTGAGTAGCGAAGCGGTCCTCATCCCAAGCGCGAGCAGCATTGTCCTGACTTCTCAGACCGAACTCGTCGCACTCTTCTCGACTGATATTCCATTTCTTTGCAAGAAGCTCAGCTCCTTGAAATTGAGTCGTGTACTCGTAATGTTCCTTATATCGAGGGGTCGCGGTGAGTTGCCCCTTCTTGTAGGAAGAACCCATAGGGTTGCGAGTCATCGATTCGACGCCGCAACCGACGGCGCTATCAACTACACCAGACGCAACGAGTCCGTACGCTAAGGAAATTGCTTGTTGGCTGGAACCGCATTGCGCATCGACTGTCGTTGCTGCTACGGACAAGGGCATTCCTGCGCCGAGCCAAGCGGTCCGAGCGATATTTGCAGTCTGTTCCCCGGCCTGACTTACACAGCCGCCGACAACTTGCCCAATAGAGGCGGGATCAACTCCACTTCGTTCAATAAGCGCCGTCTGCACTTCACTGAGGAGATCAGCTGGATGAATACTGCTTAAGTCGCCGCCGCGTCTACCAACAGGTGAGCGGACGGCCTCAACGATCACGATTTCAGACATACCGCAACTCTAGTCAGCCACGATGCTGAACGGCTAGGCAAAGATGGTGGTTATCTGTCGGCCTGAGACCTCGCCTTCCACAGCTAAAGTCGGCTTGTTTACGCAGCGTCTAAATCTATTTCCGGCAACTGACGAGCGTTCGCAAGTGCAACCCTGGCGGCAGCGACCCCGCGCCGACCTAAATTTCTGGTCACAGAGTCAAGTTTGCGATTTAGTTGCTCTGTTTGTCGCGGGGACAGTTCGATGAGGCGTAGCTGTGCGGTCATGGCATTAGTTTGCGATAGGGGTAGGACATTCAACCCTTTATTGGCTAACTCAGGTGTTAGCGGGTAAATAGTTGACTGATCTGACTAGTGTCAGGAACAGAGTTTTACTTGAACAAGGGACATAGAAAAAGTGACATTCCGGTATGGCATCACCATTCCATTTGACGCTCCGTTAAGCGAGCAAAAAGAGTTATACAAAGAGTTCGCTGATCTCGGGTACACGGACTTGTGGAGTTCGGAAGCTGATGGAACGGATGGATTCACGCCCCTGATCTTGGGATCTCAATGGGCCCCTACGATGCGTCTTGGAGTTGCCATAATTCCTGCCTACACCCGTGGGCCTGCGCTAATGGCACAGCACATCGCATCTGCATGCGAGGCTGCTCCAGGCAGGTTCGTTATGGGAATCGGCTCTTCTTCGAATGTCATTGTTGAGTCGTGGAACGGCATCCCTTTTGAAGAGCCGTATGCGCGGACACGCGACATGGTGCGGTTTTTGCGCAAAGCGCTAACTGGCGAAAAGGTGACAGAAAAGTTTGATGGATTTGAAGTTCAGGGGTTCACTCTTAGACGAGTTCCTGAACAGCAACCCCCGATCCTTATAGCGGCGTTACGAGCAGGTATGTTGCGTCTCGCGGGGCGCGAAGGCGATGGGGCGATTATTAACTGGCTCTCGGCGGAAGATGTGGCGACAGTTAGACCTTATGTTGAGGAAGGTGGCCCCGATAAGGAAATAGTCGCCCGAATTTTTTGTTGCCCTAACCCGGA
>DJZU01000008.1 GCA_002448715.1 Candidatus Neomicrothrix sp. UBA6944
TCCCCTTAGCTCCACTCCGAAATTCCACATGCACGCAACAGGCGCTAGACATCGTTGGCGACCTTCACCATAACTAAAAATGGTTCTCATTCTTATCTACGTTGGCCTATAGTACGACCGCGACGAGAGGCAGCTACTGGGAAGAAGCTTTTTCGGTTAGACGTCCCCAGTCTGGTTGACCGAGAGCGTGGTAGCCCCCCGGTAGCTGTCTCTCTCCTCGCAATTCGTTTAGACCCAACCCCGAAAGCTTAAATCAGTGGTCTGCCTGCACTCGAGATTCAAGCCTTAGTCAGCTAACCCGGCGAAATAGCGAACGACTCACCGGTTGAGTGATTAAGCGAAGTCCATCAAGTCAAGCACATGGACTTTTTCGAGGTCCGAAATTTGTCGCTAATGGCTCACACCAGAGACTTGCGTGATTCAAGCTTCCTTATTTTGGCGAAGCCACAACGTTCAGCGATCTTAATGAGCCACCAGGCGGCGTCGAAGTCAAACCATTTTGCGCCGAATCGGGCCGATGTGGGAAGGCCGTGATGATTGTTGTGATAGCCCTCTCCAGAAGTTAGCGCCGCCAGCCAATGCATGTTCGTTGCACTGTTGGCGTAGGGACGCCGACCGAAAGTATGACCCATGGCGTTGATCGCGCCGGAGAGCAATACGTAGGTAACTACATGGAACCCGAAAGCTAGAGGACCCTGCCACCACCCCAACCAAAGCGAGAGCAAAACCGTTGAGATAAGCAACCCGAGTGGACCTTTGTCGAACATCAGCCGATCCCACTTGTCTGGAGCAAGGTCCTTCCCCCACTTCTGAACCGTTACTGGATCGTTCGCTGCCCGTCGATACAGCCAGAAATTACTTAGCTGAACCTTTACCCAACCAAGTTGAGCGGGTGAATGCGGGTCGGACTCTTCATCGGTAAAGGCGTGGTGCTTTCGGTGCACCGCAGCCCACTCTCGGGCTTTCACACCAGTGGTCAGCCATAAGAAGAACCTCAAAAAGAACGCTACGCCAGGATTGAAACGAACTGCTTTGTGCGCAAGGGAGCGATGAAGGTAGGCAGAGGTGGTCAGGGTCGAAACCTGGGTTACGGCGAAGCCAACGAGTAGTGGGGTAATGATCTGCACGGCAATCAACGGCAAAACTAGCCGACGAACAGCCCGAGCAGAACAGTTACGGCTTCTTCTAAGTCAGGTCTTTTCTTTTAGCCGAATTCTGAAAGACTGATGAGATGACCCACGACGCCGAAGTTACGGTCGAGCATCAGAATCAGGTTGCGATCGTTCGCCTGAACCGTCCAGACCAACTCAACGCTTGGAACAACAAGATCTCAGCGGGTCTAGACACCGCTCTACAAAAAGTCGCAGAAGACCGAACGGTTCGATCAGTCATCATCACTGGCAGCGGTCGAGCTTTCTGCGCTGGCGCTGACCTTTCAGGCGGTGGCGATACCTTCGACCCCAATAGAACCCGCGACCCCAACGATAGGAGTGAGGAACGCACCCCTCAGTTTTTGCCAATCGACGTAGCTAAACCAGTAATAGCTGCCATCAACGGCCCAGCTGTCGGCGTGGGAGCAACGTACCCCCTGTTGTGCGATATTCGGATTGCCTCAAAGAGTGCGCGTATTGGCTTCGTGTTCAACCGCATAGGAATGCTCCCCGAACTCGGCTCGCATTCTCTCTTGCCTCGCATCGTAGGATTTTCCAACGCCGCACAGTTGCTGATGGGTGGGGAGATAATTGATGCGAACACCGCACTAGCTATGGGTCTCGTTTCAAAGGTTTACCCCAATGACGATCTTCTAGACCAGGCGATTGCCCTTGCCGAACAACTGTCAGTCGCTGCGCCAGTTTCAGTCGCAGCCACCAAACAGTTGCTCTGGCAAGGACTATCACTCAGCTGGGAGGAAATGCACCATAAAGAGAGCCCGGTCTTCAACTGGGTTGCCCAGCAGCCCGACTCCGTTGAAGGAGTCACTGCTTTTCTTGAAAAGCGGGCCGCTAACTGGAGCATGGACCCATCTCAAGATTTACCCAAGGAGTTATTTGATTGATATGGCCGGATTCGATCACTTTGCAGTCGCATGTCAAGACCTAGAAGAAGGCGTACGTTACGTGGAGTCGTTGACCGGTGTGCGGGCAGCCCCTGGCGGACCTCACCCTGGAATAGGAACTCACAATGCTTTGCTCTCGTTGGGATCTGAGGTCTATTTGGAAATCATCGCTGCAGACCCCAAACAAGACGAGCCTGCGTCGCCGAGACCGTTCGGTATCGACGATCATCCTGGTCCCCGTCTAGCCGCGTTCGCTATTCACCCTGGAGCTGAAGAAACTATCGACTCTGTGGCAGACACCATTCGAAGCCATGGAACCGACCCTGGGCCCGTTATGTCTATGAGCAGAGTGAAGCCTGATGGGGAGGAAATTAGTTGGCGGTTGACGAGAGCTAACAGGATAGGCCTCGTACCTTTTGTCATTGATTGGGGCTCTACACCAAACCCAGCAACCGTAACCCCTGGAGGATGTTCCTTGGTGGCGGTGGAAGGCAGCGATCCTGATCCAAGCGGCATCCGAGCCTTACATCAAGAACTTGGTCTCAGCGCCACTATCTCTGACGGACCAACGGCTATTCGGATTGTCTTGGAAACACCGAACGGAACTGTTTCTTTGTCTTAGTTCTCGGATCCCTCGCTGGGGATGCCTTCATCGACCCATGGGTGATGTTTCTTTGGTCGCTCAGCAACCATGGCAATGGAGTTACGTTGCTTTGGAAGTAGCCACGTCACCCCTCTAAGCACTATCTCCGCGGGTTTCAAAAGCAATTTTCTAAAGTTCCAACCTCGAAGATCAGCGGTCTCGTAGGGCATGTTGAGCCCGTAATGGAATTGAAAGCCATGCTCGCCAGAAGGGTCACAGGATCGAATTGTTTTCTTAAATTCTCGTTCGGTCCATCGATAGATGTGATTGGGGATAGGACCATTCTCCAACCCTCCAGATACACCTCCTTGAGCAGCCACAGCCTCCAACTCATATTGAGAGCTCAGTCGAAGCTGAACTGATGCGCGCATCAACAAAGAGTCTCTCGCTTCGACCGCGATCACACCTTTAGAGCACACTCGGTACATTTCAGTTAGGGCGCGATGCGGTGAAGTGCAGTGATGTAAGCCATCAACGACGACCACCCACTCAAACGACTTGGGCGCATAGCTGAGATGTTGAGCATCTTCGCGAGCCCATCGAAACGGTTCCAAATGCTCCGCTGCCTCTACCGAATCGAGGTTAGTGATTGTGACGTTGGTAAAGCTGAGCGTTTGAAACAGTTCACGTTCAGCCCTCCCTCCCGCGACCACCAACAACTTATGTGTGGTTTGCAGACAGCCCTGGTCGAGGAGTTTTCTAAATACCTTGCTCACAAACTGATCGCGCACTAGCGAGACGCTACACCCACGGCTTTCTATCGCCTAGGGGTACACATATCGGGCGGGGTTAAGAGTTACTCTCGGCAATTAATAAGTCGTTCGTATTGAGAGCACTGTGCCTTCCCTTTCCACTCGAGTCATTCACCCCATTTGCGTAATCGCGTTGTTCCTCAGTGCATGCAGCGGTGCGGGTACCAGTCTTCTGTCACGCCCTCCAACTTCATCCACAACTTCGATCGTTGCGCCAGCCACAACTACTCCCCCAGCACCGACAACAACTACCACCACCTCAACGACTACAACCACCGAAGTTCCGTCGGTTCCCGTCGCACAGTTCACCGGAGAGGAAGTGAATCAGCCCTTGTCGCGACCTGCGTTCTTGGTGAAGATCGATAATCATCATTTGGCGAGACCGCAGTGGGGTATCAATCAGGCCGATGTTGTTTTTGAGGAGTTAGTGGAAGGAAACATCACTCGTTTCGCCGCGATATTTCACAGTCGAAATGTGACAGATATCGGGCCGGTGCGCTCGGCGCGAACAGGCGATTTTCATTTGCTTTCCAACCTCAACACTCCGTTATTTGGAAATTCCGGTGGGAATCCAACTGTGATGCGTCTCCTTAACGACCAAGACATGATTCTTATAGGCGACACCAACGTCGGTCGGGCAGCGTATAGACGCAGCGACGAGCGTTCAGCGCCGCACAATCTGCTGACAGGGACCGGGGAAATATACGCAGCGGCGGATGGTCGCGGGGGCACGCCACCTCAGATGTTCTCCTACAGAGACGACAACGAGCCTTTACCCCCGTCCGCCCAACCGGTGGAAGTAATCGAAATCGACTATGGCGGCTACCAAATCACCTACCGCTGGGACGATATTTTTCAAGGGTGGGCTCGAACGCAGCAAGACAGCATCCACGTTGACTACGACGGAGTTCAGATTGCTCCCGAAAACGTGATAGTTCAATTCGTCAAATACGGCCAAAGTGTCGCTTACGCGGGCTCACCGGAAGTCAAAGTTGTCGGCAGAGGAGAAGCTTGGATTCTAACCAAAGGTCACCTTATTGAGGCCACTTGGAATCGACCCACGCCAGTCGACATCACCGAATTCAGAGACGCCGATGGGGCAACGGTAAAGCTGACAACTGGCCGCACTTGGGTAGCTTTACCTCGAGCTGGTACCGCTTCGATCATCAACGACAAAGAAGAATAACCAACTAGTCATTTCGAGTCACGGTCGCCGTTGTAGATTTCGCGCCAGTCCAGTTGATCGTCTTTGGGTAAGTGTTGGTTGAGTGTGTTCATGACTTCAGCTAGTTCGACACATTTGTCTTCGCCTAGCTGCTCCCAGTGTCGACCGTCAAAGGTATCCGTGAGTGCTTCAACGCGACTGCGCCCCTCATAGCATTCCGACGTTGCTTGGTCAGCAGCGTCGAGCCATCCCCTTTCTCGTAATAGTTTTTTTGCCTCCTGAACCGCTTCGTCCGACCAGCCAGCTTCATGTTGGATCCAGTCGGCTGGCGCCTCATCAACGGCTACTTGGGTAATTACCGATTGCGGTCCATCTAGTTCTTCTGTCGCGAGCGCCAGCAAATGTGAGCCGCTTCTATGTTCGCGTAGCACCGTGCATGCATGCCATAGAGCTAAATGAGGTTCATCCGGCCAAGGTAACGAGTTCCAACCTGAATAAAGGGTTCGACCTGTTCCGGGGGTTGCGGCAATTGCCTGTTGTGTTAATTCAACGGCACTGAAGACTTCTTGAGAATCCACTATTGAGCCAAGTTCGCGTCGCAGGGCTTGGTCCATGCCTCGATAACGAGCAGTAAGAATCTCCTTAGGCGTCGCAAAGGACCAGGCATCTGGGATAGCCCGACGAATTCGATGTGGCGAATAATAAAAAAATAGGGAGTAAACGGTCTCAGGGCTTACAGCGCCGAGGGGTGCGACTCGAGTAGCGAAGTAGTTCATCCAGAATCCCTTCAAACCCACTCGAGTGCCCTCTTCTCGAACCTCGGGTGCCCAGTAACACAGTTGGTGATAGCGCTCTACTGCCTCCCACATTTGACGCGCGACCGAGGTCATGACTGTCGATCTAACACTTCGGAAGCCAACTGTTCGAGCTCATGACTCCAATCTGCGGGTGCTTCAACTGGTCGAAGTAAGAATTTGGAGTAGCCAGCTTCGATCCAAGCGTCAATGGTTTCATTGAGTGAGGTGGCTGAGGTGGGTATTAACTTTTCGGGATCAACATCTGGCCTTCGTTGCATCAGAGACTCGCGAGCAGTTGAAGAAAGCGGACCACGGCTATAGGAGAGATTGACTCCAAAGTGCTCCTGGTCCACTGTCCGGTTGAACTCCTGAGCAGCGTCTTGGACCGCTAGCTTCTTTTCGGCTCCTTCTTGAGGGGTTGATAATCCTGGAATGTATCCATCGCCTAGACGTCCGACTCGCCTAAGGGCACTTGGAATCGCTCCTCCAAACCACAACTCCAAGGGGTTCTGAACTGGCAGTGGGTCAATAGCAGCGTCCACTAATTCAAAATGTTCCCCGGAGTGCGTGACGGTCTCTCCTGCCCATAGACGTCTCAGCAAGGGCACCATTTCATCCATCATCGCCCCTCTTACTGAACGCTCTACTCCCTGAGCCGCTACTTCGTCGTCGTCCGGTAAACCCAGTACCGCAATGAGTAAGAGCCTTCCGTTAGAGAGTCTGTCCAGTTGAGCTAATTCTCTTGCGAGTCGAACGGGAGCCCTTCCGGGAAGAATCAAGTGGCTTCCAATTTTGAGTCGCTCGGTAAGGGCCGCAACATGCGAAAGCGCTACTAACGGGTCAAATGAGCCCGTAAGCATCGTCTCTGGTAGCCAGATGGAATCAAAGTCGAGTCGTTCAAGGTCCGCGCATAACTGAATGAAATCTTCGATCGGGAGGTCGTTTGATCCGCGACATGTGAATCCGAATCGGACTTTCATTTGATCTCCACCAAAGCGTTGATAGCAGTTTCAAACATCGTAGCCAGTGTCGTTCTGAGCTTTGTAGCCGACTGTAGCGTCCGGCCGTTTACGAACTTCACGGCTTTGTGATTGGTTGACCGTCCACATCAAATCGAACCCGCGGGACATCAGACCATAGCCTCTCAATATCGTAGAAAGATCTCGTGTCGTCGTGAAATACATGAACGACAAAGACTCCGAAATCCATCAAGATCCACTTCGCGTCTTCTAGGCCTTCGATCCTGATTGGTCCATCCCCTCCAGCATCCTTGATAGCTACCTCTACCTCGTCGGCAACCCTACGAACCTGTCGCACATTGGACGAGCTACCAATTAAGAACCAGTCGGTGATTCCTATAACGTCGCCTACATCGAGCGCTACAAGGTCACTGGCTTGAAGGTCAGCGGCACCTTTGGCTGCCGCCAACACCAACGGGGGTAGTTCTTCTGCACTGAGGTCGTTATTCATTTCGCAGAGTTCTCACACCTTCTGTCTCTCAGAAGGAGACTGCTGATCTGGCGACGAGTTCAACGCTCAGGCCACTCAAGGTGATGGGAATCGATATAGCGCCGCACAGCACTTGGGATGCTATCCGCAGCGGGCGATCCCTCGCTCATCGATGATCTGAGTTGAGAACTAGAAACACTGATCGATTGGGCCGGGATCTTTGTAACCGACCAATTAGCCAACTCCGGCAAGTCGTATCCGGGTCGATCAACAACCGCTATCCGCGTTAAACGACTAAGTTCCGTCGCGCGTTCCCAGGAGTCGACGCCCGCTGCAGCATCTGCTCCCATGATTAAGACAACCTCATGTCCAACTTCTTGCAGTTGCTTGACGGTGTCTATCGTGTAACTCATACCACCGCGAACAATCTCCAAGTCGCTCGCTTCTAACCCATCTGAGTTCTGGACTAGCAGTTCTGTCATCGCAAGCCTGTGTTGTGCCTCTGTTACGGGTCGTTCAACAATTTTTTGCCATGGCTGATTCGCCACCACTAACAGGGTTCTATCCAGTTCTAGTGTGTCTCGAGCCGCTAAGGCGACAGCTAAATGACCTAGGTGCGGCGGGTCGAATGTGCCACCGAATAAGCCGATTCGTTGACCCATTCACCCATTGTAGTTATAGATCGACTAGCATTTCCGCTCCCGATGAACTACTGTTGTTTGGTCTGTGATTCAGCCGGACCCCTGACAGACGTCCGCTTGCTGAAATGACATCACAGGCCCATCCTGACAATTAGTTATTGGCATGCGCAAGCACGGTGCTGCCTTCACGAGAAATTAGAGAGAAAAGCCAAAAAGACAACCTGGCGGCGCCCATACGAAACTGCTGGTGCCCAACATCAAGTGCTTCAGGTGCAGAAGTTCCATGGTCTTGAGACCCCCCTCGAGCCAAACAGA
>DJZU01000068.1 GCA_002448715.1 Candidatus Neomicrothrix sp. UBA6944
TCCACAGCTAAGACGTCAGAATGATGTGCTCTCCAAGCCGAAAAGAGAGACCTTTGTCCGTTGTCGTGCTCAAGAATCAAACTCATTTCGAGAACACGAATCGGTTTAACGATCAGTTCAACTAACTCCGCTTCGATGTCTGACAGTTTGCCTGCGTTTCGAATTCGAGATTCGATGACTGAGAGCTCCGAAGACATATCGAATCCAATCCTACGCCGAACACGGATCTATCCCTGACTCACAAAGACGGATGCACAGAATTGGATTCAACCGTTGGAAACGACTTCCGACACAAGAACTACTGACTTCGTTGCTGTCAAAAACTAGTTACGGGAGCTACGGTGCCCCTATGGCCATGATCACGGGCGGCCAAGCGGTCGCCGAGACGCTCGCATCCCTTGGAGTTACGAGAGTCTTCGGAATCGTAAGTGTTCACAACTTGCCGATTTACGATGCTCTTTCACTTCATCCAGACATCGAAGTGACAAATGTTCGTCACGAGCAGGCCGCTGCACACGCAGCTGACGCCTACTCGCGTGTAACCGGAGGCCTGGGCGTAATTCTGACGTCTACCGGACCTGGAGCTGTAAATGCCATTGCGGGGATATACGAAGCTGCGTTCGTGTCTTCTCAATTGCTCATGATCACAGGCCAAATTGAGTCAAGGTTTCGAGGCAAGGCGAAGGGCTTTCTGCACGAGTACGAGAAGCAGCCGGACATGCTTGGAAGCGTGTGCAGGGCGGTTGCATCGGTTCGTTACACGGAAGACATCAGTAAAGACATTGCTGGCGTTGTGGACGACATAAGGCGAGGCAGACCCCAGCCTGGCGCAGTGGAAATTCCCATTGATCTTCAATATCGAACTGCTGAAGTGCGGATAGTTGGTTCACCTGATGCAGAGCGACTGAGCCCAGATGAGAATTTGTTGGATCAGGCTGCCGAATTGCTGCAACAGGCTGAGCGGCCAATTATCTGGGCGGGTGGAGGCGTAAACATTTCGGGAGCCGCGAATGAACTCACTGCACTGGCTGAGCGTCTAGGCGCGCCCGTGGTCACCACCATCGAAGGTCGAGGATCTATATCCGAAGCACACGAGTTAAGCCTCGGATTTAGAACAGATCGGATGCTTGGCATGGAAATTTTCGAAGAAGCGGACGTTGTGTTTGCTGTCGGAACACGATTTCAGAACTACGCGACTCGGGTCTGGACCCTTCCCATGCCTGAGAACTTGATCCACGTTGATGTTGACCCGGGGGTCATTGGAAGAAACTATTCGGCTTCAGTGGCTGTCGTAGGCGACGCGAAACTTGCATTGCAGGGAATGCTCGATCGAATAGACGACGGAAACGTCGACGAACAATTTGTTGATAGATGTCGCAAAATCAGAACCGCTGACGAACAAGCAGTTCAAGAAGAAATCGGAGCGGATCACAGCCAAATTGTTTCAATCATCAGGCGGCTATTGCCCGATGCGTGCCCCGTAGTTCGTGATTCGACCGTACCCGGCTACACCTGGGGTAACCGGTTACTTCAAATCGTTCGGAGTCGCACTTCCATACGGCCTGCAGCGGTCGCCATAGGTCCTGGATTACCACTCGCGATGGGGGCAGCAATTGGAAGCGAAACCCATGCACTATTGGTGCAGGGAGATGGTGGTCTCCAACTATCAATCGGTGAATTATCGGCCTGTGCGGAACACCAAATTCCAGTGATTGTCCTGGTATTCAACGACTCGGGGTACAACATTCTGCGGATCATTCAGGACAACGTGCTGGGCCGCAAACATGGAACAGAGTTACCGACAGTGGATTTCGTCGCTGTTGCCGAAGGTATGGGGGTCGATGCTGAGCGGGTTGAAGGGGTAGACCAGTTCGAGCCGGCCTTACAACGGGCCTTAGACCGCCCGGGTCCCACTCTGCTCGATATCGATATGGAGTTCTTGGCTCCTATCCAACTTCCGCTCCCAGCCCATCAGCGTGCTAGAGACGACGATTAGTCAAGCGCTAAGCGACGGTGTCGCAGTCGAATGGCACACCAACATCTTCGCCTACTTGACGTAATGCTCTGACCACTGAGCCTGGATAAGAAACAACACCTTGCTGGGAACGGAGGTCCATAGTTTGCTGTTCTATCTCTCCGGGTAGATACACCTGTTGCCCTGGGAGGGCGTCTTCTTCTCCCGCGGCGCGGATTTGGTCGACCATGTTTTCAATGTCATCGTAGTAGTCCTCTTTTTCTCTAAAGATGTTGGGATCCATGAGCAGGAAGAACTGCCCTCGATGCCCGACAGCAACGTCTCCGGTGTGGGCAGAGCCGGACAAAATGCCAGCAAGCACATTTGAGGCGGTGATCATTCCTATGCCCTTGTAGCCGCCGATCGCCGGGACGATTCCTTTCATTGCTACGTCCGGGTCGATTGTCGGGTTGCCGTCACGGTCCAAAAATCCCCATGATGCAGGAATATCGTTGCCTTCGGAACGGGCTCGTAGCACCTTCCCTAGAGCTACGGGAGTCATTGCCATGTCAAGAACGATTGGAGGTTGATCTCGTCGAGGGAATGTCCAAACGATTGGATTGTTGCCGAACAGTTTCCGGCGACTTCCAAATGGCGCAAGGTTCGGAACGCTGGTCGTCGTGCCAAAGCAGACAAATCCAGCTTCCGCGGCCATGTAAGGATAATTGGCTCCACAACCCCAGTCATTGGAATTCCGGATGACGCCTACGACCATTCCGCTGTCTGAAGCAACATTGATGAGATGTTCCATGAATCGAGTAATGACGAGTTGTCCTAGCCCATGACTGCCATCGGCTACTACCACCGACGGGGTTTCGGTCACTATCTGAAGCTGAGCGTTTGGATCGGTGGAACCGTCGCGGAACCAATTGATGTACCAGCTAACTCGTTGGAAGCCGTGGGTGTCTACGCCACGTAAGTCCGACCAGAGTTGGTTGTCGACGACGGTAGTAGCGTCTGCGGTCGACATGCCTGCAGCGGAGTAAGCAGCAATTCCCCACGGACGTAGTTGCTCTAGGTAGAAACTGACTGGGCCATCTGGCTGTCCGTCAGTGGGGAGGTCGTTCGGGATTCCTCTCGGCGAATGATCGTCGGCGTTGGTCACAGTGCTCCTATCACGGCGTCAGCGAATCTCTCGGTAGTGGCTTCGCCACCTTGATCCGTTGTTAGATCTGAGTTCGAGAGATAAACATGTTCTAGGGCTCTTTCTAGACGATCAGCAGCGTCTTTGAGATGTAAATGGCGGAGCATCATCGCAGCTGAAAGCAGGGTCGC